>PERG01000009.1 GCA_002928535.1 Methylotenera sp.
CACACTGCGAGTTACAACCAAATAGAGATGCACCAGTTGCACCGTCAGCCATTCAGGCAAAGTCTGTAAAGGTGTTCATTGAGACTGGCCCAGGCGAAGGTGCTTTGGTTGAACCAAGCATGCCTCGTGAACTGACAACCGAAGAAGTTAAAAAGTTGGTTAACATATATCGTCAAGCTGCTAAAAATGCAAAGTTGGCTGGATTTGACGGTGTTGAGCTTCACTCTGCTAACGGTTATCTGCTCAACCAATTCATCTCTGAGCACACGAATCACAGAACTGACGAATACGGGGGCTCGCTACCTAATAGACTACGCTTTTTAAGAGAGGTTACTGAAGCTGTTATCGAAGTGTTTGGGCGTAATCGAGTAGGTGTAAGATTCGCTCCACTGTTTGCCACCACTACAGAAGACCGTGTTTATCTTGGCCTTGTAGAAAGTAATCCTCATGAAACCTACATTCGTGCTGCTGAAATGTTGAATGACCTTGGCATTGCATACATATCGATCGCAGAGGCGGATTGGGACAACAGCCCGGACTTGCCTGAAACATTTAGACGTGAATTACGTAAAACATTTGAGGGTGCGATAATCTATGCAGGTCGTTATACCGTACAAAAAGCACTCACAGTAAATTCAAAGGGATACGGTGATTTATATGCATTTGGTAAACCATTCATAGCAAACCCTGATTTACCGTATCGAATTCAAAAAGGGTTATCGTTTAATCAGGTGCAAAATGATACTCTTTACGGCGGTGGCGAGGCTGGATACATTGATTATCCATTCAGCACACAATTATCAATTTAAATGGTGGGCTTTCCCACTTGCAATAAGGCGGGAGTAACATGGATTTGAATGAAGCATTAAAAATGCTAGCTAACCCGACAAGACGTGCAATATTGGCTTGGTTAGCTAATCCTAGTGAGGCGTTTAAGGACTACTCACAACTTTACCCGTACGAGATGTACGGAGTATGTGCAAGCCTGATTCAGGACAAGGTTGGGCTATCGCAACCCGCCACATCATTGTGTTTAAAGGCATTGCAAGATGCAAACTTGGTTGAATCAACTAAGGTTGGGAAATGGACTTACTACAAACGTAACTCGAAGGTGGTAGAGCAAGTGCTAGCTGCCTTACGTGACGTGTTGAGTGAATAGTGAGGTTGTTATTTCTAGCGGAACTCTAATCAATCAAATAGACCAGATTAGCTCAAATTTGAATGACTGCTATGGGCCGTTATTGCTCTTCAGAGGATCCTTGAAATCAGCTCTTAGCAGACATACGATTTCAACCTTAAGACGGAGTAATCAGAAGCCCTGATTCTTGCTAAAAATAATTATCAAGTCAGAAATAAGCTTATTTGGAATGTGCTTTGTTACTGTAACTGCAAAGAAATTCTCATTAATATTCGGTAAAGTCATATACGAAGTTAACTTTCCAGTATTTAATTCATCCTTTACTACGACCTCCGGCATTACAGCAAGTGCGTTGCTGTCTCTAGCTAAAAGCCGTAGCATCGCCATGTCATCGGCCTCACCTACGATAGTTGGTTGAAATTGATACTGTGCACATAGACCATCAAAAGCTGACCTGATAGGACTTCCGGAAACTGGGAGTACCCAATTAACCGATTTATAAGCGTTACTGAATTTTTTTGGAAGCAATCGACCTGGCGCTCCGATGATACTGATTGCTTGTTGGGTAAGCAGTTTGCATTGCCATAATCGCTCGTTCGTACCTCTTACCTCGATGTTAGTGAGCACCACATCAAACTCATGGTTGGAAAGTTCATTCAAGAGATTTGTCTGGCCACGCGCAGCGATGACTAATTTTAATTTTGGGTTATCCATCAGAGGTTTAACAAACTCCTCAACAAAGTTTCTGGACATTGTAGACAACATGCCAATCCTGATTACTTGATAATCGCTTTCAATGCCATTTCTTATTAAAGCCTCCAGCTCTTCCCCTTTGTTGAAAATTGAATCTGCATAAGAAAAAGTGATATTGCCAATTTCAGTCAATACCAACTTTCTATTTTGTCTACTGAATAACTTTTTCCCGATGCTTTCTTCCAGCTGTTTGATTTGAGAAGACAAAGCCGATTGAGAAATATTCAGTTCTACAGCGGCTTTGGTAAGATTTCCAATCTTTGCTACCTGCCAAAAATAATTGAGATGATGGTAATTGAGTTTAGGCATGATTCAAAAAAGAGAACGATAAGTTAATTATTATATATTTTACTTTTAAATTCCTATCACGCAGAATCTTATGGATTCAAGTTTGGGCAGAATTTTTGCAAAACAACGTTTTCTAGCTAGTGAATAATGTTGAACTTTGCTTAATGATAAAAGTATAAAAACAACATATCTCAAAATAAATAGCTAATAAAATAAACGCCTACAAATTTTTCCCATGAACAAAGAAAACTCACAAAGTCCCAAACACCCTGTACATAGGTTGTACCAGTTCCTTGAGCTTGAAAAGAGAGATATCAATCTTCTTATTGTGCTCACATTCGGATATGGCATTTTAGGCATAGCAACACCTATTTCTGTGCAAACACTGGTAAACATTGTCGCCATGGGTGGAGTCCTCCAACCGCTGTATGTCGTTTCCTTAATTTTATTTGTTCTATTGCTTTTATCTGGTGTGTTGTACGTTTTTGAAGTGTACGTAGTGGAATTAATACAACGCCGATTATTTGTCAGAACTTCCATTAATATCGCCAAAAAAGCCCAAGGCGTAGACGCCTCTATCTACGACCACAGTAATCCCGTCGAATTTATGAACCGGTTTTTTGATGTCAGCATCATCCAGAAAGCCACAGCGACACTACTTACGGTAGGCCTGGCAGCTTTATTACAAGGGTTAATCGGAAGTGTCATCTTAATTTTTTATAGTGTTTACTTTGCCATCATTGTGCTCGTTTTATTGGTATTGCTCGCCTTCATAATTATTGTGTTAGGCAGACGAGCAATTAATACGGCCATTGAAGAATCTAAGGCCAAATATGCGACCGGGGACTGGCTGGAGACGATTGCCAGAAACTTTTATGTATTCAAATTTTATTACGGCTTAGATCGGGCCAAGCGCATTAGCAATGCAATGGCTGGGGACTATCTGGAAGCCAGAAAAAAACATTTCAGTACACTCCTTTTCCAAAATATAGGCGCAGTGACTCTATATGCCATTGTTGGCACTTTAATGCTGGCATTGGGTGGTGGGCTTGTCATTAAAGGTCAAATCAATCTTGGTCAATTCGTCGCGGCAGAATTAATCATTTTCGGCGTGTTAGCAGCCTTTGTGCGGTTCGTTAGCAAACTGGAATATTTTTACGATATGGTTGCAGCGTTAGATAAAGTGGGATTACTTGACGATCTACCACAAGAAATCATTGGCGCTCAAGAGATCAGTAAAGAGCGGTTCAATCAGCTTGAGGCGATGAATCTTACCTTCAATTATTCAACAAGAATCAGCTTATTTAAAAACTTGAGCTTCACACTTGCAACAGCAGAAAGTATTGCAATTTTAGGTAAATCCGGTGCTGGCAAAACTACTCTTATAAGCTTGATTAGTGGCTTGCGTAAGCCTATTAATGGACATATCACGTTTGGCGGGAATGATCTTAGACAACTAAATCAAAACACCTTACGGAATGCGATCGGAATAGCGGGTCGCGTGGAGGTGATGGATGGGTCAATTATTGAAAACGTGATCTTGGATAGAGCCCATATCACTTTTGAAAATGTTAATTGGGTGTTGGCCGAGTTGGGTTTACAGGATGACTTTGCCAAGCTGGAAGATGGACTTGATACGAAACTCACAGCGTTTGGCGCGCCATTATCAACTACCCAGTTGCAACGGCTCATGCTTGCCAGGGCAATCGTGGGCGAACCAAGATTATTAATCATTGATGGGCTTTTAGATAATTTAACTGATACTGAATTGAATTCTGTAATGAGGCTATTGGAAAAACATAAGGCAAGTTGGATGCTGATTGTAACAACCCGTTTTGCAAGCATTGCACGTCAATTCAATCACACGCTGACCCTTAACCAACGGGATGCTAATTAACGTGAGCGGACACTCTAATGCCATGCAAGACACCCTCGCCATTTCGCAAACGCCACAATTTGTGGTTCGTTATGTCAAAATTTTAGCCATATTATTTTTTGGGCTTCCATTCGTAGCGTTATTTCTGCCCTGGCAACAAAACGTCACGGCGCCGGGTAAGGTCACAGCCTTTGCACCCTCCGAACGCGTGCAAAGTATAGATGCGCCATTGAATGGGGTCATCAGTAAATGGCATGTACAAGAAGGTAGCGTGGTTAAAAAAGGCGATCTTTTAGTTGAGATTAACGATATCGATCCCAATTTTAAAGCCAGGCTGGAATCACAAAGAGATAACCTCGAAACGAAGCTCACTGCAAAAGAAGCAGAATTAAAATCCTATCAACTACAACAACAGAATTTGATTGCTTCACGCGATGCGAAAATAGCAGGTGCGAAATTCAAACTGGATATGGCCAACCAGAAAATATTGGCTACTTCTGAAGCGATTACTTCTGCTCAAGCCACTGCGGACACAGCCGAATTCCAGAATAACCGCATGCAACGTTTATTTCAGGAGGGCTTGGTTTCCAAACGCGATTTTGAAATTGCACAACGCGATTTAATTATCGCCAATCGAAATCTGGCAAGTTCTCAAGCACAACTTAACTCAGCCAAGGCTGAAGCAAACTCTGCCAATGCAGAAATTCAGCAGATTAAGGCCGACACACAAGCTGCACTGGATTCCAGCGCGGCACTCATTAACAAAATCCAGGGTGAATTAGCGGATAGTGAGAATAGTTTAACGAATTCTGAAATCACCTTGTCACGCCAAAATATGCAGAAGATTTATGCGCCGCGTGCAGGCACCATATTCAAACTGCCTGTCAATTCCCAATCCCAGATGATTTCGCAAGGCCAGCCATTGCTAGTGATTCTGCCAGATACCAATGAACGTGCTGTGGAATTAATGGTTGATGGACGCGACGCACCTTTAGTCACAAAAGGTAGTTTAGTCAGACTGGAATTTGAAGGATGGCCAGCGATTCAAGTACCGGGTTGGGCACGCGTCGGAGTGGGTACATTTGCCGGCAAAGTGGCTTTTGTCGATCCAACAGACAATGGCACCGGTAGCTTTCGTGTGATGGTTGTTCCGCACGAACAGTATGCGCGTTGGCCATCAGCAAGATTTTTAAGGCAGGGGATAAGTACCAAGGGCTGGATATTGCTTGAAAACGTAACAATTGGCTATGAGCTCTGGCGGCTGTTCAACGGTTTCCCACCTAGAATCCCTGAATTGCCTGCTTACCAGAATGAAAAGATTACTGTTTTACCAAAATGATTATCTTACTCAATCATTTGAATTGTAATAATACGAAAGATCATCTTGCTGCTCTTTTCATCTGTATTTGTACAATCGTCTCGCCACAAGGGTTGTGGGCAGGCGAACCAGAGAACATGCTTTCGCATGAATTGAGATTAGATGAAAATCTCAACTTGGACCGATATGCCACTACCCCTCCAACCAAACTTAAGGAGGCTATTCGGGAATACCAGTCAACGCGCGAAAAAGATGCAGCAAAACTATTAAAGCTGGATATCAAAGACGCACTAAAAGCGCTGCAGCCTTTAGACACGGATACATTTTCTCAGAGCGGCTTAGACACGCAATCTACCAATAATTTAACCATTATGGATGTGCGCGCCAACGCTTTGGAAAACAATCTGTCCATCAAGGTTGCGCAAGTGGATCCTCTGTTAGCTTCAACCGAAGTACGTGGTGAGCGCGCAAAATTCGACCAAATTATTTTTGCGTACGCGAAGTATGGACAATTTGATACCCCGCAAATTGCCGGAGATAAGGTTGAATTCAAGTCGGATAATCCGGCTTTAGACGGTCAGCAGGTCAAGCTTAGCAAGATTGAGCAAGTGAAGGAAAGCCTGGAGTTGGATGTTGGAATCAAGGTGCCGTTGAGAACCGGTGGTTTTGTGACCTTGAGCGCACCATTAGAAAACAAAGTCAGCAAGGGCAAGTTTGAAAGTGATGAGTATCGCAGTGCGCTGCGTTTTTCTATCAGTCAACCTTTGTTTAGAGACGCGGGTACGCGCGTTAATGAGGCCAGTATTCAAATTGCTGAGTTTTCACAACAAGCTGTGCAAGTTAAAACAAAATTGCAGTCGATACGCATCCTCACAACTGTCGATAAAGCCTATTGGGATTTGTATCAAGCTTGGGCCCAGTTAGATATTCGGCGTCAACAATTTGAATATGCCAGTCAGAATTTAGAGATGGTCAAAAATAGAGTTAAGGAGGGATTAACCGCTGCCATTGAAATTAATCGCGCCGAAATCGGCGTAGCTGACCGGATGGAAGCCCTCGTTATAGCAGAAACCAATCTTAAAATCGCGCAGCGGCAATTGCAGTTTTATATGAATGAAGACATCACAAAGCAGCTAGGTAGCAATCCTATAGTTCCGGTCACACAGCCTTATTTGGTGAAGTACGAATTCAACAGAACTCAATTAATGGAGGACGCGCTAGCGGGAAGGCTAGAACTTTTAGAGCAGGAATTAAAATTGTCGGCGGACTTGATCAATATTGATTACCTAGAAAATCAGACTTTACCCATGTTCTCTTTAGATTATCAGTATGGCGCTTTATCCAATACTAATAATTCATTCGGCGATAATTATAGGAATGTTTTAAATGGTGACTTTAATGATTGGTCAATCGGTTTGAAATTTGAGATGCCTTTGAGCAATGAGCTCAGGAAATCACGCCTGGAGAATGCGGTACAGCAACGCAACCAAAGATTGCTCACCAAACAACTGCAAATCCTTACTGTGAAAAGAGAAATATATGATGCGCTGGATTATGTTGATCAAAACTGGCAGCGCATTCTTGCAGCACGCCAACAGGTACTTATTGCAGGGTCCAATTATGAAGCTGAATTAAAACAGTTCAATGAAGGCTTGCGTACTATGACGGAGGTGTTAGAAACACTCACGCGTTTGGGAGAGGCACAATTGAAAGAGGTAAAAGCGATTACTGATTATCAAATTGCTTTAGTAGATATAGCTTATGCGACAGGCACATTACTTGGCTACAGTAATTTACTTATCGATAACAGGATCAATTAAATTATAAATAGCTAATACTGCTAGCATCAGGTTACGTGTGTTTATTCCCGAGTAGGCTTATTCTGAACCTAAAAACTATTGAGAGAATATAAAAAATTTGTAGCAATGATTTCTTTGTAATGATTGGATGTCATCATTCTCCACCGGCCATGGCTAATGAGCGTAACTGCATTTAATATATTGAGTATAAATTTTAATTTCAGGGTTAGGCTTCCAACACAGGTGGCCTAATTACATCTAATGTCTGCTTTGGGCCGTAAGAGGACTCAAAATCCATTAGCTCTAGTCCCAAACCTTAATAAGCAGATGAACATATATTCTTTAGGTCATCTGACCGCTGATCATGATCCTTTGAATCATCGCGATTGTGACTTTCGTATCGACTTTGATCCTTTGGTTGCATAATTCCTCTAAAAATGAATTATTAAATTTCAGCTGTATACGTCCCGCTATATATAGACATATATGCAAGGGGGAGTTATGACGACGCAAACACCGGATCTTTTATTATGGAATGAAATCGAACATAGGATTATTTCTGGTGGTCTAGGCCTTCAAAGCTCATTCCCTGAAGTTGCTTTTCCAGATTTCCCCTTCATTAATAGTGCTTGCTGGAGGGGGTACATTGTCAGTTGGATAATCGATACCCAAGGCTGGTTGAGGGTCTGCGGAATTGATTGTAGAAATCTAGCTGATATTAATGATGAATTAATCAATCGAGTTTTCGAACTATTGGGGGCTGATAAACCAATATGTGCATTTAAGTATAGTGGGGTAATTACTGCGGGGTATGGTGATGGCGTTCTCCCGCACGGAATATATGCTGAGTCCTATCCAAATTATAGAGTTTTTAATTTTAGTGATGGAAAGCTAACAAATGTTGAAGAGCATGATAGGGCTTGGTGGATAAAGAATAACGAGCCTTATAAATTACCTGTTTTTTTAAAAAGTTGAATGATTTCAAGAAAATCTAATCGAGAACAAATAATGTGCAGTAATTACCAATCCCTCAGTAACATTAAATAATGTAGGTTATATGGGATATAGAATTAAGTACTCACCTATCGTTGATGAGTCATTATCGTCCGAATCTGATTTGGTTACAGTGATTATTGCTCCAATGTCTGTGAATCGAGCATTGTATTTTCGTTTTGTGTGTATGTTTAAGCGATTCAACTTCTTCATTTCTCCTAATATAACTTCCTCAAAGGGTGAGCAGACGGTGGTCCATTCAGAAATATTCCACATTTCGTTATACAGTTCTTTTTCTAGCTGAGTCTCCCAGCCTTTAGTTTTTCGTCCTATGAAAGCACCTTTAAGACCATTTGTAACCATTTTCATTTCCTTATATAAATTACTTCGGTAGCCAAAGACTATTCGTACCAATTCGTTTTTCATAGAAGCCTGCTTGCTCGAGCGCTGCTGCCGTCAACTCACGAGATGCATCCAACTGAGCTGCAAGTCTACCTAGTTTTATAGGCTGCCATCTTTCAGGAATCGGCCGCGTGTCATGCCAAGCATTTATCTGATCTGCGAGTTCGATGACACGGATTGAAACATGTGATTGTTCATTTACTTCTGTGGACTTTGAGTTTCTTAACGTCTCTAAAAAATCGTGAACATAATTAAAATTTTTCATAGTGATCCTTATTTATGAAGATTCTCAATAAAGCTCAAGCCTCACATCATCTCGGCAGATAGCCTCAGTAAATTGGCTTGCTTCCCGCACAGAATCTAATGCCTCAGCATGCCTCGGATTAATCTATTTCGCTCCACAGTCTTCGCACAATAAGCACATTTGCATTTACATTTAAATTTACACTCACATACATCATCCATTTAATATAATAAGTATGCTGAGCTAATGAGGCAAAATAGTGCAAAGCCTTGTGGATATTCGTTTGTAAGCTGCCTCTTGTGTTATTTTCCTGGTGAGGCAGACTCAGCAACTTCTGAGGCTATATAAGTTTTTCGTTCAAACTCGTCCCTCCAAGCTAAGTCATTTTTCTTTTCCCAATAATCCGGACGAAGAATTGCAATAGCGCGAATTTTTCTGCCATTCGAAAGACGCACTTGATTTTTCCTTGTTCGTGCTCCCATGCGTGCGATTGTTTTGCCCATGTAAGATATGGAAGGGGGAGACTTCATGTTGGGGAAATCATGACAAAACGCATTCACTAAATATTCAGCGGTAGTGATTTCTTTCCCAAACGATATAGAACCCGTAACAACATCTTTACACCAGCGTTCCAAATCTGAACGGCTGGCTTCTACCATATCAACTTTAGCTTGCGTTATCGGTGAACGGCCTTTCGGGTTAAACCCTGATATGTCGATATTCTGCAAATAATGTAATAAATAACTTAATCCATTCTCACCTCGCCACTTAACGAATTCATCAATCATGTTTTGGGGTAGCGGCTTTGCGGTCACTTCCCAAATAAAAAATCGCCTATCGGTATCAGTTAAATGCATGCCATCGGCATGATTAGATAAAAAGACAAGGTTCAAAAGATTAGGCACTACGCGTTTAGGCTGACCTTTATCGTGCGTACGAAGAGTAGTAGCCGTAGACCATATTTTTAATTTATCTCTTACTTTATCTGAACGAGCAGCTTTGATTTCATCGGCTATTGCAAACACGGTACCAGGTATCCATCCGCTAAAATCATCCTCAACCTCGGACTGACTAATAACAGTTGCATGCTCTGGAGGAAATAAGTTTTGCACTGCTTCGAAGAATAAGTTCTTCCCAACACCCTCTTCCGGAGACCATATCACAAGGCTCGGATACATTTTGATGCCAGGATTTTGTACTAGGTGGCCAAGCCAAGTAAGAGGATATTTTTCATCGCCGAACATATACGAATAAAGATTCGTGAAAGGTGTCACATCACCTAAACTTGGCTCGACTGCGAAACCTTGCCAGTTATTTAGATAACCATCACTAGTCACTTCGGGTTGATCGGGCCTTGTAACTATTCCCTTGTGTTGTCTTCGTCTAGGATCCGTCATCCATTTCTTCGAGACCGTAATTTGTTTATTACTACTATCAAAAGTTAACTGGTTTGCATGAGCTGCATTGAACTTCTCAATTGATATAAAATCTCTGTAACGCAGACGATAAATACTTGCCTCGGCCTCTAACCATGCATATTCCAGGTTCAAGCGGTCGGTCACATCGTTCTGGAGACTAGTCTCAGGTATCCAACCCTTTTCACGGGCTTCGTAGAAGAGAGATGCAACCCTTCTAGCATTTCCAGCATAATTTTCAGCTTGTTGTTTATATGATTTAAATTTACTGCGATTATGAGTTTTGTCAGCGTTTGGTGCTAAGTCGCATATGGCATCAAAAATAGGTTCAACTTCTCGTTCTGGCCAGCCATCAAGTTTAATTAAATTGGCACACATCAAACCCCATTCCGAAAACTCTTCCTCAGTTTGAATATTAGGGTGTACTACCTTTGCGGCGTTAAATACTTCACAGGCATTTTCTGGGGTGAAGGGATAGGGTGCTTTTGAATCCGTTGAACCAAGCTTTTCGACCTTAAATTCTTTTTTGTGCGCAAACAAATCAAAATTCTTAAATATATCGGCTTCAATTTTTTTATCTGAACGGCTGATTCCTAGCCCGTCTTTCAGAGAGTCGATTGTATAAGCATCTAATTCAGGGTTATAGATGGTAATTTTGGATAAATAAGGTTCGTATTTATTATGATTAAAACCTGGCAAACGCATTATTCTTGGCAAATCTTTCACTGAAGGGTCTGTCCCAAATTTTTCAGCTATTAGGCTCTGTATTTCGCTGAATTGGCTTATTGGACAGTCACTTACTTTCCAATATACATGCCAGTTACCTTTGGAAGATTCCACTACCAAATGTGGCTTCAAGACTAATAGAGGATCTAATGGCGCACCATCCGTATCTGCAAATACGGCTCTAACTTTCACTATTTCCGATTTTTGCTGGCCACCCTCATTTACAACTACAAATACACCTGCTCCCTTATGATTTAAAGACCTTAATTCAGGCAAAGCCTCTTTAAGAGTCCCATCAATTTTTCGAAGTAATGTCAGATCCCCACGACTTTTGCCACCATCAATTCTTACATCATCAAATGTCCGAAAACAAAAATTATTTGTATTAGAATCCAAGATCTTCAAGAAACCCAAGGCGAGTTTGTCTTTAACTGAAATATGGCTAGTTTGAAGTGTCTCAGTCATAGCACGCTCCCGACATAGCCGGATTCACAGTCATAGCAACAACAAATTCTTTAAGTCCGCTAATTGGGTAACGAACTGATTTGCCAACTTTGATGTATTTCGGACCGATATTTTTTCTGCGCCACAGAGCAAGCGTGTTAAGTGCCAAGGGCTTATTTGATCCACCAAGATATATTGCGGCTAATCTAGGGGTAAGTTGATCTTCATCTGACCAGATATGACGCTGATTGACCATGCGCAAATCTCCATATAAAAATTATGAATTAGCACTTGTTTCCAAATGCTTTCTTTGCACCCAGCCAAACTAGCAACTTATTGCTAATGGTCTTGTGAGAGTAGTACCTACCTACAGGTTGTCGGTCTTCGCTCCGAAAATGAAAGTGAGCCGAGCCAAACTGCTAATACGTCCTAATACAATCATTATACACCTTTTTAGAACATATTCAACCTAACCAATTGATTATAAACACTTGTTCACATGTTTACAGTTTATTTATCCCAACTTTTTTGCTAATTCCTCTGCTTTAAAATGAGTATATCTTTTAAGCATTGAAAGGGTTTTATGCCCAGTTACCGCTGATAACTCAAGGATATTTGGTAATTTTTCTGCCATATTTGTAATCGCCGTGTGGCGTAAATCATGAAAATGCAAATCGTAAATATTGGCCCGTTTGACTGCTTTCATAAAAGCGGCAGCCACAGTAAATCCATTCAAAGGGAATACGCGACCGTCTATACTTCTAGGTAATTGTTTTAGAATTTCAATGGCGTTTGTTGAAAGTGGTACGGCCCGACTATCACCATTTTTAGAGATGGGTAAAAATGCAACTCTTTTATTCAGATCCACATTATCCCAAAGTAGTGCAATGATCTCTCCTCGCCGCATTGCCGTTTCCAGTGCAAATTCCACTAACGGTTTCATCCACGGACTTTTTCTATTTGTTTTTGTTGGAGTCAGCTCTCTTAGTAAATCTGTTTTCTCTGTCTGACTAAGAACGCGGGTTCTCCCCTTTGGCGAGGCAGGTTTGCGGACAAGAGCTACAGGATTGTTAATATTAATACCCCATTCTCTTCTAGCGTGATTGATAATGCTTGAGAAATAACAAAGCTCTCGAATGACTGTACCCGCAGAAACAGCTTGAAGTCGTTCATCTCTATACTCTGCAATTTTCGAAGAGGTAAGGGCCAACATATTCAAACTGCAAATAGGTCTTTTGCATATCGCTTTGAGACGTATTAAATCAGCTTCAACACCGCGCATACTAGGTGAGACTTCACGCATATAGCGCTCAATAATTTCTTTGAATGTAGTTCTTTCTGCTAGGACTGCACTTGTATAAGCGCCTTTATCCATATCAGTTTCTACTTGCCTAGCCCAGCGTTCAGCATCTTGTAAATTTATAAACGAACGACTGACTGGAACCATTCCTTTACGTGTTACGCGAGCCTGCCATTTTCCGTGACGATTACGAAATGTTGCCATTTTTCTACCCCTCAGAAGGACAGAATTAGGCCTTTGACTAATTTATAGTTATATCTTTTAAAATGTTAGCGAGTACTTACTATCCGGCCACCCAGTCGCCGGATTTGCCGCCGTACTTTTCCAAAAGCTTAACGTCACTGATGACCATGCCTCGATCCGCTGCTTTGCACATATCGTATATGGTGAGTAGGCCAACATTCACTGCGGTTAAAGCTTCCATTTCCACGCCGGTTTTGCCATAGGTTTCGGCGGTCACGGTGCATTGGATTTGTACATCAGCTTCAATCACCGTAAATTCTACCGCCACTTTTGTGAGGGGAATGGGATGGCAAAGCGGGATCAATTCTGCGGTTCTTTTACTGGCTTGAATAGCAGCGATTCGCGCAATGCCCAGCACATCGCCTTTTTTGGCGTCACCCTGCAGAATGAGTTTTAGTGTTCCAGGCAACATACCGATTTTGCCGGTGGCAATTGCAATGCGGTGCGTTTCAGCCTTGTTACCGACGTCCACCATATGGGCTTGGCCGCTGCTATCAAAATGGGTAAAGGTGGGGTCGGTATTTGTCATGTTATCGTGTATCGTCTTAGTAATTCCTGAACTCAGCGCCAGTTAGCATTATCATAACAACTATGCATTATAAATCACCAATTATTCTCTTTGGCTTGGCAGTAAGTTTGGTTTTTACACCAGCCACTGCCGATGAGTTACCTGATCTTGGCGACATCTCCTCTACAGTACTGACCCCATTACAGGAAAAAGCCATTGCAGAGCAAATTCTGCGCGAAGTCGCGACAAGTGATGAGGTGGTTCAGGATGCTGAAGTCACTGATTATATTCAGTCACTCGGCCAAAAACTGGTAGAAAAAGGGCCGGACAATCGGCAGAAGTTTACTTTTTTTGTCGTTCAGGATAACTCGATCAATGCCTTCGCTATGCCAGGTGGCGTGATTGGCGTACACACAGGTTTGATGCTGGCAGCGAATTCAGAGTCTGAACTTGCCAGTGTGTTAGGCCATGAAATCGGACACGTCACGCAGCGCCATCTAGCGCGTATGTTAGCTTCGCAAAAATACGATACTTTTAAAAATATTGCTGGCATTGCATTGGCATTATTGGTGGCACGCGCAAATCCAGACCTGGCGAGTGGTGCTTTGACGACCGCTTCTGCGGTGGGTGTGCAGAACCAATTGGATTACACGCGCGAGTACGAACGCGAAGCGGACCGTATAGGCTTGCAGATTCTGGAGGCGGGTGGTTTTGATGTACGTGCCATGCCCGCTTTCTTCAATACTTTGCTGCGTGGGACACGTTTTGTTGATGGCAGTGCGCCGAGCTTTTTGCGTACTCACCCTTTGACGACGGACCGGATCGCCGATGTGGCCAATAGGGTGGATCAGTTGCCCTATAAGCAAGTGCAGGACAGCAAAGAGTTTCATATGGTGCGTGCCAAGCTGCGGGCAAATAGCGGCGCCGTACAAACCATGATTGACTTGTTCGAGCAAAATATTCGTGAAGGCCGCTATGCGGACGAAGCTGCGGAGCATTATGGGTTAGCGATCGCTTACTTACGCAAGAATGCTTTGCCCCAAGCGGAAAAAGAATTGGCCTGGTTAAAAAAGAATGCGGCTAAGCATCCTATGATCGAAAATGCTGCGGCGCGATTGGCGGTAGCAAAAAATAATCCACAGCAAGCTGCGCAACAATATCAGGCGGCATTGAAACTTTTCCCTGATAATCGAGCCTTGATCTATGGTTATGCAGAACATTTTCTAGCAACCAAGCAGGCTGATCAAGCAGTCAAGTTAACTAAACTAAAACAGGATACTTATCCTGACGATGCGTATTTATACGATTTAATGGCGCGGGCTTATACGATGCAAGGCAAGGATTTGTTAAGCCATCAGGCACAAGGTGAAGCTTATTATCGGCGTTATCATCTGGAGCGGGCCATTGAGCAAATGGATTTGGCTGCTAAAGCTAAAGACGGTGATTTTTACCAGCAATCCATTGTTGAAGCACGTTTAAAGCAATTACGCCAAATGGTAACGGAAGAAAAGAAAACCGGCTTTTTCTAGCCCGGACTATTAATAATTAGGAATAGTATGCAACGCAGAGATTTCTTACTTGGTGCTCTGAGCGCTATCTTATTAGCGCCTTTCACTGCGCTGGCCGCTATATGGAATAAAGCGGCATTTGAGGCAGTTAAGCTGGATGAAGCCAGTAAAGCGCTGGCGATTGATGATGAGATCAAAAGCGATTTAATTCATATTGTTGCACCAGAGCGGGCTGAGAATGGTGCGATTGTGCAAGTGGAAGTGAAAAGCGATATTGCTGGCACCGAGGCGATTGCGATTTTGGTGGAAAAGAATCCCACTCCTTTGATCGCCAACTTTATGTTCAGTAACGGCGCAGAACCGTTTCTGGTGACACGCATCAAGATGGCTGAAGACTCGGATATCAAAGTAATCGTTAAAGCTGGTGATCAGTATTTCACCAACAGCAGGCATGTGGTTGTGCTGGAAAACGGGTGTAATTAGCATGGCCGATAATATGAAAATGCGCGCGCAGTTCAAAGGCGACTATGTTGAAGTGAAACTGCTGATGAGTCACCCTATGGAAACCGGGCGCAGGAAAAATGACGACGATAACCTGGTACCTGCACACTTTGTGCAATTAGTTACCGCAACCTGGAATGGTAAACCTGTGTTGGAAGCGCAATGGGGCACTGGCATTGCAAAAAATCCCTATCTGACGTTTCGTTTAAAGAACGCTACAGTAGGCGATAAAATTAGCGTTACCTGGCACGATAATCTTGGTAAAACCGCTACACAGGATATTTTAGTCACACTCGCTTAACATTTATAATCTAAGCTTATCGACATCATTAAAATGATATATTAGACTTATTGAATTGATGGGTCTAAACTTGCTGCAAATTCTGGAATCACATTGATTTAACTGTTTAGCGTTAAATTTGCTGATTAATTTTTTGGATTTACTAAATTTTTTAGACTACAGGAGAACACAATGTCTTTAATCAATACCGAAGTCAAACCTTTCAAAGCTACTGCTTACCATAACGGTAAATTCGTAGACGTTACAGAAGCCACGCTGAAAGGTAAATGGTCTGCAGTGGTGTTTTACCCAGCTGACTTCACTTTTGTGTGCCCAACGGAACTAGGTGACTTGGCTGATCATTATGACGAATTCAAGAAACTGGGTTTGGAAATTTACTCTGTTTCTACAGATACACATTTCACGCACAAAGCTTGGCATGACACTTCTGACACCATCAAAAAGATTCAGTATCCTATGATCGGTGACCCAACAGGTACCATCACCCGTAATTTCGGCGTGATGATCGAAGAAGAAGGCTTGGCATTACGCGGTACTTTCCTGATCGACCCACAAGGTGTAATTAAAGCCTATGAAGTGAACGATCTCGGTATTGGCCGTTCAGCCACTGATTTATTGCGTAAAGCACAGGCAGCTCAATACGTGGCTTCTCACCCTGGTGAAGTATGCCCGGCCTCTTGGAAACCAGGTGCAGATACATTGGCGCCATCACTGGATTTAGTAGGCAAGATTTAAAAAATACATTTACTGAGAGTATTGCGTTGTTGCGCGGTACTCATAACCTCGCTGTACTGTTTGTACTATCTCGGTTATTGCGTTCCGTGCGCCTCGCACTACAACTCAGAAAATGAATTTTTAGTAAGAACAATTTACCCCAGGCCAAAAGTTTGGGGTTTTTTTACCGGTATCAATATCCAAAAGATCAAATACGAGAACACATCATGGCATTAGATAGCAATATTAAAACGCAACTGAACGCATACCTGGAAAAATTGGTAGAGCCAATTGAAATCGTCGCGTCCGTCGATGACAGCGATCAATCGCGCGAAATGCTGGAGCTATTGCATGAGATAGCTGGCTTATCACACAAAATCACGCTGATCGAAAGCCGTGGTGACGATGCGCGTAAACCTTCATTTACGGTAGGTAGAGTAGGCAAGCCTGCGGGCATCCGCTTTGCCGGCATTCCGATGGGCCATGAATTCACTTCGCTGGTGCTGGCACTTTTGCAAGTCGGTGGGCATCCACTCAAGCTGGAAGCTGAAAAAATTGCTCAGATTGCCGCATTGCAAGGCCAATTCCATTTTGAGACATATATCTCTTTAAGCTGCCACAATTGCCCGGAAGTCGTGCAATCGCTTAACTTGTTATCAGTGATCAACCCGAATATCACCCACGTGATGATTGACGGTGCTTTGTTCCAGGATGAAGTCAATGAACGAAAAGTGATGGCCGTGCCCACCATTTATTTGAATGGTGAGGAGTTTGGTGCCGGCCGTATGGGTGTGGATGAAATCCTACCCAAACTGGATACAGGCGTGATCGCCCGTGAAGCGGAGAAACTTGATGCAAAAGTACCATACGATATGTTGATTGTCGGCGGTGGCCCAGCTGGTGCATCTGCGGCTATTTATGCCGCGCGTAAAGGCATCCGCACCGGTATCGTGGCAGACCGTTTTGGCGGCCAGGTGATGGATACTTTAGGCATTGAAAACTTTATTTCCGTAAAAGAAACCGAAGGTCCGCAGTTAGTGGCTGCACTGGAAGAGCATGTCAAAACCTATGAGATCGATGTTATGAATCTGCAGCGTGCCCAAGGTTTAGTGCCTGCTAGCGAAAGCCAAAATGGTCTCATGGAAATCAAGCTCGAAAGTGGCGCAACGCTAAAAACCAAATCCGTTGTGATTGCCACCGGTGCACGCTGGAGAGAGATGAACGTGCCGGGTGAAAAAGAATACAAAGGTAAAGGGGTGGCGTATTGTCCTCATTGCGATGGCCCATTGTTCAAAGGCAAGCATGTAGCCGTCATTGGCGGTGGTAATTCAGGCGTGGAAGCGGCGATTGATTTAGCAAATATTGTTAAGCATGTGACCTTGATCGAATACGATACCAAGTTACGTGCCGATGCGATTTTGCAGAAAAAACTGGCGACTTTGCCAAACGTGACCGTAATTCTGAACGCGCAAACTACTGAGATTACCGGCCAAGACCAAAAAGTAAATGCATTAATTTATAAAGACCGCACAACCGGTGAAATGCATACCATTTCGCTAGAAGGGGTTTTTGTTCAAATTGGTTTGTTGCCGAATACTGATTGGTTAAAAACCAGTGGAATAGACCTGAGTAAATTTGGTGAAATTGAAGTTGATGCACATGGCCGGACCTCGTTGCCAGGTGTGTTTGCTGCCGGCGATGTCACAACCGTGCCGTATAAGCAAATCATCATTGCGATGGGTGAAGGTTCCAAAGCTTCACTTGGCGCATTCGATTACCTGATACGCCAATAAAATTGTTAACAAAAGCACGTTAATCTTTCAAAGCCGGATTCATTCCGGCTTTTTTTATGTTAAGTGCACGCTATTACTATCTAACTTATGAACTACCAACCCCGCTGCGAATCATTCATGCAGTACGCTAAAAATAATAATTAGCATTAGGTTTCACCAATTGAATCCTTTTGGATAGAATTGGGTTAAAGCGCAGTAACCTCACTTCCCACCATTGGATTTTGAATGCCCCATAGCATTAGTCTTATCACAACACTCGCTGCAGGTTTTGGCCTAGCTTTGATTTTCGGCTTTATTGCTGCCCGCTTGGGTTTACCGGCATTAGTCGGTTATTTGGTGGCCGGTATCGCCATTGGTCCTGCAACGCCAGGCTTTGTAGCTAATGCTGAAATTGCCAGCCAGTTATCAGAAATAGGTGTGATGCTGCTCATGTTTGGCGTAGGTCTGCATTTTTCCGTTAACGACTTGATGTCGGTGAAAAAAATTGCCTTGCCTGGGGCCATTGTGCAAATGCTGGTGGCAACGCTGCTAGGTATTGCTGTGTCTTCAATGTGGGGTTGGTCTTTGGGGGCGGGGTTGGTATTCGGGCTTTCATTATCGGTTGCCAGTACGGTAGTGTTATTAAAAGCATTGGAAAGTAGGGGGCTGGCCGATTCGCCGAATGGACGGATTGCTGTGGGATGGCTGGTAGTAGAAGACTTAGCCATGGTATTGGTGTTGGTATTGTTGCCGGTACTTGCACCTTCATTGGGTGGAAAAGCGCCAGCTGTAAGTTCAAGTTACAGCACCTGGGTCGTAGTGTTAATTACCTTGGCACAGGTTGGTGGTTTCATCGCATTTATGCTGATTGTGGGCCGTCGGCTATTTCCATGGCTGCTATGGCATGTAACTAAAACCGGCTCACGTGAATTGTTTACCTTATGCGTGGTTTCTGCAGCGGTAAGTATTGCCTATGGTTCGGCCGCATTGTTTGGCGTCTCTTTTGCATTAGGTGCATTTTTTGCGGGCATGGTGTTGCGTGAGTCGGAATTCAGCCAACGGGCTGCGGAACAAACCTTACCGCTACAAGATGCATTTGCTGTACTATTTTTTGTATCGGTTGGCATGTTGTTTGATCCGCAAATATTGGTGGATCAGCCCTTACAAGTGTTGATGACTGTTGCGATTATCGTATTGGGTAAATCTTTAGCGGCCGCCGTGCTAGTGTTACTCTTGCGTTATCCTATCAAAACAGCCCTCACCGTATCGGCGAGCTTGGCCCAGATTGGCGAATTTTCATTCATTCTGGCTGGGTTGGGTGTGTCAACAGGCCTGCTTTCCAAGGAAGGCCAGAGTCTTATTTTAGCTGGGGCATTGATTTCGATTGCCTTGAATCCCATATTGTTCAGTGGTGTCGGTCTTATTCAGAAATGGTTTATGCGCAATCCGAGAATCGCGCTTAGGCTCGACCCGCCGCAAAATCCTTTGAGAGAGTTTCCGATGTCGACGGACGCTAAGTATCTTTCTAACCAGGTAGTGTTGGTAGGCTGGGGAAGAGTTGGCAAATTGATTGCAAACAGCTTAACCGAACAAGGCATCCCATTTGTAGTAGCTGAAGAGAACCGGGCATTTGTAGAAAAATTACGTGAAGTCGGCATCCCAGCTGTATGGGGTGATGCAACGGAACCCGAGGTATTAGTCCAAGCGCATATTCGGGAAGCTAAGGCTTTGGTGATTGCTACGCCCGAAACCGTGATGGTCAGTAAAATGACGGAAGTTGCCCAGACGTTAAATCCGGATATTCAAATTGTGGTGCGTAGCCATAATGTGGAAGAAGCAGAACTGATTCAAGCAGAAAGCGGTGCTACGGTATTCGTAGGCGAGCGCGAGCTGGCGAATTCAATGCTGACCCATATTGTAAAGCTGGTGAAAGCAGGTTAAGCGGCTAGTTTATGCCTGATTGTTCATACTTAACGCAACCGCTTCGGCAACTTTAATACCATCTACACCTGCAGACAGAATGCCCCCGGCGTAACCAGCACCTTCACCGGTAGGGTACAAGCCTTTGGTATTAATGCTTTGTAAACTATCGTCATCACGCTTAATGCGAATTGGCGAGGAAGTCCGGGTTTCTACACCCGTCAACAATCCATCCGACACATCAAAGCCTTTGATCTGTTTTGCAAATTGTGGAATGGCTTCGCGAATTGCGGAAATGGCAAATTCCGGTAATACCGTATCCAAATTTGTTAAATGCACACCAGGTGTATAAGAGGGAACGACTTCGCCAAACTGGGTAGAAGGACGATTGGCTAGGAAATCTCCGATCAATTGAGCAGGGGCTTTGTAATTGCTGCCGCCTAACTCATAAGCCTGGCCTTCCAGCTTTCGTTGTAGTTCCATACCTGCCAGCGGATGCCCCGGATAATCCACTTCCGGCGTAATGCCGACCACAATACCGGCATTGGCATTGCGCTCATTACGCGAGTATTGGCTCATGCCATTGGTCACGACGCGATGCGGTTCGGAGGCGGCTGCCACCACCGTGCCGCCCGGACACATGCAGAAGCTATACACCGCCCGGCCATTTTTAGCATGATGGACCAACTTATAGTCCGCAGCGCCTAAAATGGGATGCTGCGCATTGGGGCCGTGACGCGCGCGGTCTATCAGGGATTGTGGATGCTCGATGCGGAAACCAATCGAGAACGGCTTGGCTTCCACATAAATGCCTTTGTCGTGGATCATCTCAAAGGTATCGCGTGCGCTATGGCCCACCGCCAATACCAGATGATTTGTGGCAATGCGTTCGCCGGATTCAAGCACAACAGCTTGTACTTGATTGTCACCGGCAGCATTTTTCTCAATCTCAATATTGGTCACTTTGCTTTGAAAACGAATCTCGCCACCTAACGCTGTGATGGTGTTGCGCATTTCTTCAACCATGCCCACCAATCTAAAGGTCCCGATATGCGGATGGCTTACATAAAGGATCTCTTCCGGTGCACCGGCTTTTACAAATTCCTGTAGCACTTTACGGCCGTAATGTTTGGGGTCTTTGATCTGGCTATACAGTTTGCCATCCGAGAAAGTACCAGCGCCGCCTTCGCCGAACTGCACATTGGATTCCGGATTCAATACGCCTTTACGCCATAAGCCCCAGGTATCCTGCGTGCGTTCACGAACCGCTTTACCACGTTCTAGCACGATAGGCTTAAAGCCGGATTGCGCCAGAATTAAAGCGGCAAAGATGCCTGCAGGACCGAAGCCGACGATTACGGGACGGTGTTTAAAATTTGTGGGTGCTTGTGTTACAAATTGATAAGAGGTATCCGGCGTAGGCCTGACATGTGGATCTTTATTAAATTTAGCCAGGGTTTTGGCTTCATTTTTAAGGCTAACATCGAGTGAATATACCAGCAAAATTGCATGCGTTTTGCGTGCATCAACGCCGCGCTTGAAAATGGTAAATTCAAGCAGATCTGTCTCAGGAATACCCAGCTTTTTAAGTAAAGCCGCCCGTATGGCTTCTTGAGCATGATCTAACGGTAATTTAATTTCGGTGATACGTAACATAATGGACAAACAAATTGGATATGAATATTAATGGTTGAGTGGTAACTGTAGTAATTGGCGCAACATGGGCACCGTGACCGGTTTTTTGGTAGTGAGCGACCATTCATCAAGCGCATTAACGGTGGAAATCAGAGTGGGCAGGTCGCGCCGTAAATTGCGCAGGCAGTAATCAATTACATCTATAGGTAAACGCATACCTAATGTTTCTGCATGGCTCATCAATGCGATCGCTTTTTCTTCATCGGAAAGAGGATGCAGTTGATAGGTTAAGCCCCAGGCAAGGCGAGTTGCCAAGTCATCGCGTAAACCCATTTTTGTAGGGGCTGCAGTGCCGGAAACGATCAGCGCCTTAACAGGCTGCTCACGTATCTGATTATAAATATTGAATAAGTCGATTTGGTCCGCATCATCTAATGCCTGCACATCATCTACGCAAATGGTATCAGGGCTTTGCAGTCGGCAAGCATTGATCAGATGCGTTTTGCCACTACCAGCTTCGCCCCATAGATAAATAAACCGCACGGCATCATCGCCTTGCAGCGCCAGCTTCAAGCTGAATAATGCTTCTGCATTACGGCCAACGACAAAGTTATCAAGCGTAGGCGTAGCCGGCGGTTGAATATCAAGTAATAACTGCTTCATAACGAACGATTTATTGATACAAATCGCTATGCATATAGCTTGCGCGCACATAACGCAAAGCCACTGCAATCGCTGCCGAGACAGGTAATGCCAGTAACACCCCGGTAAATCCAAATAACTGACCACCTGCAAGTAATGCAAAAATCACCATAACGGGATGTAAGCCAATACGGTCACCAACGATGGTAGGGGTAAGCCAAAAACTTTCGATAATCTGACCGATGCCATACACTACAAAAATCGGAATTAACTGTTCTAGAGTATTGAATTCCAGCAAGCCCGCAAGTACTGCCAATATCATGCCCAGGCTAATACCTAAATACGGCACAAATCCTAACAACCCAGACAGTATGCCAATTGGAATAGCGAGATCCAGTCCAGCGAGCAATAGCCCAACCGCATAGAACGCACTCATAAGTAGCATCACGGTGAGCTGTCCGCGAAGGAAGCCGGCTAATACATTATCAATCTCACTGGCAAGTTTTCTGGTAAATTTTTGATGATGTACAGGTACTAGCTCAAGCGCAGATGCCAGCATTGGGTGCCAATCGCGCAACATATAAAAGAGCACAATCGGAATAAGCAGCAGGTTAGCCAGCCAGCCTATGAGTACGAGGCCATGTGAGCCTATGGTTTGCATGGCGGTTGTGAGGCTGCCGGCAGCCGCTTGCATATTATTGCTTAATATTTTTTGAATATGGAGAATATCCAAATTAAGCGTAAGGCCTAAATTTTTCTGCATCCAGGGCTCAATATTGTCCCGTAGCTTGGCTAAATATTGCGGCAAGCGCTCTATCACTAGAGCAACTTCTTTAAAGAGCATAGGTACGACAATGATCAGCAATAGCAAAATGACCATACATACAAATGTGAGGACCAAGAGGCTGGCGAAGGTACGATTGAGTCTGTATTTGCCGAATTTCCAGGTTTCAATACGATCTACCAAAGGGTTACAAATGTAAGCAAGGATCGCGGCCGTCAAGAATGGCGCAAGGATAGGACCCAATAAATAAATAAACAGGATCACTATCCCGCCAATTATCCACCAGCTAAATTTGCTCGCAAGATTTTCTTGTTTTTGTGCCATTTAAGTTAAAATCTCGTATTGAACCAGTTAATTACAAATTATATTGTAGAAAGCGAGCCCGTACCTTGAATTCTGAAAATTCAGACAAAAATTCCTCACCAAATTCTATCAGCTATCGCGATGCGGGCGTAGATATGGAGGCGGGAGATGCGCTCGTTGAACAAATCAAGCCATTTGCCAAGCGTACGATGCGCCCAGAAGTATTAGGTGGCATCGGCGGTTTTGGTTCACTGTTCGAAATGCCAAAAAAATTCAAAAACCCTGTTTTGGTATCTGGCACTGATGGTGTTGGCACCAAATTAAAGCTGGCTTTTGAATTGAATAAGCATGACACCGTAGGTATCGACCTGGTGGCCATGAGTGTGAACGATATTCTTGTGCAGGGCGCAGAGCCCTTATTTTTCCTGGATTATTTTGCCTGCGGTAAGTTGGAAGTAGGTACGGCTGCACAAGTGATCAAAGGTATTGCAGAAGGCTGTGAACAATCCGGATGTGCATTGGTAGGCGGTGAAACCGCCGAGATGCCGGGTATGTACCCAGCAGGTGAATACGATTTAGCGGGTTTCGCCGTCGGCTGTGTGGATAAAGACCGCATCATCAATGGCACCACGATTGCGGAAGGAGACGCAGTATTAGGCCTTGCTTCAAGCGGTGCACATTCCAATGGCTATTCACTCATCCGTAAATTGATTGCGAATTCAGGTATTGATTTTGAATCCGATTTTCATGGTCGTAAATTCAAGGATGTGGTCATGGCGCCGACCAAAATTTATGTGAAATCTTTATTAAAACTTATTGAAAGCCTGCCCGTCAAAGGTATGGCACACATCACTGGTGGCGGTATTACGGAAAATATCCCGCGCGTACTGCCGGCAGGCCTTACGGCTGAAATCAAGGCAGGTAGCTGGGATATGCCACCACTTTTCACGTGGTTAAAGGCGCAAGGTAATATTACCGACACGGAAATGTACAAAACATTTAACTGTGGTATCGGCATGGCGGTGATTGTGGCCCAAGAGCATGTGGCTACGGCAAAAGCACTATTGCAAAGTAATGGTGAAGCCGTTTTTGAAATTGGCACTATACGTGCACAAAACAACGGCGAAGCGCCCACTATAGTTATTTAGCATTTTCTAACTGATTAGTTACAAGCCGCTAAACTTGCGGTAGCGTATCCAAAAGCTAACCTCATGCGTTGATAATGTAGTTATATTTAATTCAGGAGTGTTTGTGTCACGTTACCTTAAGTTGTTTCAAGCCATTACATTTTTAGTATTTACTTCTATAACCCCAATGGGGTGGGCCGAGTCGGAGCTGTTTGAGAAGACTTTGCCTGATTCTGCGCCATTAGAAACTAGCCTGGCACCATCAGAGAAAGCATCTGCTATAAAAAGTTTGCCTAAGTCAGTCATTGTGCAATATGACGTGACTAAGAATGGTCAGCCTTTTGCCCGCGTTAAAGAGCAATTTAAAGTCACCAGTAACCAATATCAGGTAAATAGTGTCACCAAAGGTTTAGGTGTATACGCGCTATTGGGTGAGCGCAAATTAAGTAGCACGGGAGAACTGAATGCAGAAGGTTTGAAGCCTGCGCATTTTGAACTGCATCAAGGCGATAACGCTAAAAAATCCTTGCTTGCTGATTTTGATTGGCCTAAAAAATCCCTGCAAATGACGGTGAAGGGTCAGCCTAAGATGGCGGCACTCACTGCGGGTACACAGGATCTGGCCAGTTTCCCTTATCAATTCATGTTCCTGAAAACGGCAGATTTTAAAAAATCCATCACCATGCCGGTGACGACTGGTAAAAAACTTAACCAATATCAATATAAAGTTGAGGGTGAAGAGCTACTGGAAATTGATGGTAAACCTTACAAAACTTTGCACCTGGTTGAAACAGATCCGGAAAAAACAGCGGCTGAATCCAAACAATTCTGGTTGGCCACTGAACATCATTATGTCCCTGTACGTATCATGATGACTGAGGATGGCGCTACCCTGGAACAGATTATCACTGAGCTACAAATTGAGTAGCGAGTGCCAACCCTTAGAATTAAGTATGTTGAGTAAACAAGGTTCGTAATATGCGCCGGCACTGGAAATCATATTGGCATGAGCCCAGCTTCCGGCGGCTTATTTTGGCAGTGGTTCTTTCTTTCTTGATTCATTTGGTGTTTATTGGCAAGGTCAGCATTGATTTGCCTGTCTGGGACACTAATACGCAGGCAATTGAAGCCCACTTGGTTTTGCCAACCCCTAAAATAACTACTTCAGCAGCGCCCGTGAAACCACTGGGCCGGCCTTTACCTAAGTTAAAACCTGTTATCCAGCCCCAGCCTCCTATACCCGTATCAGAAACTATGCATACCTTCCAGCCTGTGCCAATAGAGGACATAGTGCCAAGGCCTCCACCGGAAGAGCCCGTAACTGGGGCAGCCGTTGAAAGTGAAACGCCCATAGAAGATGCTGAGGTAATGATTAACCAGGACGCTTATCAATATATTGAAACAGCGTTCGATGTACGTACCGATCCCCTGGCAAAAGTAGATAGCAGGCCAGAAGGGCACGCCAAGATTACTTATCAGTTGCTGCAAAATGGTGAACAATATAAGTTGGAAAGCTTGATCCAACCGATTGGTTTAGCCTCATTGGTGATTCCGGATTTGTTGCAAACCAGTGAAGGTTTTATGAGTGAGACGGGTTTGCAACCGACCCAATACTTGTATCAGTTCGGCAGTAAGAAAGATAAAACCTACCGCGCTAGCATGGATTGGGAAAGTGCGAAATTGCAATTAAATACTAGTAAAGGCGTTAAAGAGCTGCCTTTGGTGCCTGGTACACAGGATTTGCTGAGTTTCATGTATCAGTTTATGTTCATCCCGCCGCTACAAAATATGCAGTTAAATATTACCAACGGCAAAAAATTAGATGTCTACCAGTATTATTTTGGGGGCGAAGAAACCATCGATACCAGGAACGGCAAATTAAGAACTGTGCGCATCTATCGCGATAATGATGATGGCGATGAACGGTCTGAATTATGGTTGGCGGTAGATTATCAGTACGTACCTGTTAAAATACGTAAAACTGAAGCAGAAAACAAAGTCTATGAGCTGCTGGCGACCAGTATTAAAACCGAATTACCGCCAGAGTCTCTGCCCTAATACCATCAGCAGCATCCTTGTAAGCAGGTGCTGGCAATAAGCTTACGTAAGTAAGTGTGACAAAAAATCAGAAAATGAAGAGAATAAAATGACGCCCAATTTAATACGGCAAGCTGCAGTAGTTCTTTCCAACTTGTTGGACTTTAATAGTCCTGCAGATGCGAAATTAGGCGAGTTCTTTCGCAATAACCGTGATTTAGGTACCAAGGATCGTGCGTTCGTGGCGGAATCTGTTTACGGCGTTTTACGCCGCCTGCGCTTTTTAAGCACAGTGACTGCTAACGAAGAGAACGATCCAGATGATGCACGTAAGTTGATTCTGGCGTGGTTGTTGCGTGTGCAGGGTATGAGTATCCGCGAATTGGAATCGGTATTGAGCGAACAGCAAAAAGAATGGGCGCATACCATTAAGGCTAAGTCGACCGAAAACTTGCCGTTGGCAGTGCAAGCCGATGTACGTGACTGGCTGTGGGATAAACTGGTCGAGCAATATGGTGAAACCGAAGCCTTAACCATTGCCCGCAGCATGCATGAGCAAGCCACGCTGGATTTGCGTGTGAATACGATTAAGGGCGATCGCGATGAGGTGATGGCCAAGTTCATTGCAGAAAACACATCCGGCGAAACCAATATCAGTCCTACACCATATTCGCCTATTGGTATCCGCATGCCTTCCAGACTCAATATTAGCAAGCATGTTTTATTCACCGAGGGCAAGATCGAAGTACAGGATGAGGGCAGTCAATTACTTGCCCATCTAGTGGCTCCCAAACGTGGCATGATGGTGGCAGATTTCTGTGCCGGTGCCGGTGGAAAAACTCTGGCTATGGGCGCACTCATGCGTAATACCGGCCGGTTATATGCGTTTGATGTCTCTGACCGACGTTTGCACAATTTGGGTCAGCGCCTGAAACGTTCCGGTCTATCTAATCTTAATGCGCAAGTTATCAGCAGCGAAAACGATCCAAAACTCAAACGTCTAAATGGCAAATTTGACCGCGTATTGGTCGATGCGCCTTGTAGTGGTTTAGGCACTTTAAGACGTAACCCCGACTTGAAGTGGCGTCAGACACCGGATGATGTGCTTGAGTTAACGCAAAAACAAACTTCAATTTTGACGCGTGCAGCCAAATTGACTAAAGGCGGTGGCCGTCTGATTTATGCAACCTGCAGCTTGTTAAAAGATGAAAATGAGCAGATTGCAGAAAACTTTTTGGCTAATCATGCAGATTTCAAATTGGTGCCTGCGAGTGAAATATTGAAACAGCATCAGATAGAACTGGATACTGGCGCTTACCTGAAGTTATTGCCGCATTTACATCAAACCGACGGTTTCTTTGCGGCAGTATTTGAAAAAACAGCTTCAGCCAATGCGCCTTTAAGTAAGCTTCCAAAAGCGGCAGACGCCGCGCCTCTGGTTGATGAGGTGGTTGAAGAACATGAAGTTGGAACACCACAAGTGGAAACTCAGGCAGTAAAACCTAAAGCAGCTAAAACAAAAGTTGTGAAAGACAAAGCTGTCCCGGAAAAAACCACAAAAAAACCCACAAAACCCAAAGCGGTAAAAGCAAACACGCCTAAGGCATAATCACCGATGAAAATGCCCAGCCTGAATATGCAAATACTCCTAGGCGCAATATTTGGCGTATTGGTTGGGTGGTATTTTCATGGCTTAGGCGCCGAACATCAAATGGTGCAAAGCGGCTTGTATGCTTCCGGTTTAGTGGGCACCTTGTTTATTGATCTGCTTAAAATGATCCTGATTCCATTGGTGTTCTGCAGCATTGCCGTCGGTATTGCGAACTTACGCCAACACAGCCAGATGCATCGTGTCTGGGTTACCACCTTGGTGTTCTTCGCAATCACTACGACCATCGCCATCACCCTAGGCTTGGTTGCCAGCAATTATTTCAAGCCGGGTAGCGGCCTACAAATCGCTATGTTTGCAGATGCTATACAAAGTTTTGAGGCGCAACAGCTACCTTTGCCGGAATTTTTTGCGCAGTTCTTACATAGTCTGTTCATGAATCCTTTTACAGCATTAGCAAAAGGGGACGTAATGGCGGTGGTGGTTTTTGCGCTTATTTTAGGCATTGCCCTGGTGGTAGGAGGCGACCGCTATAAAAATCTTTTAAATATCTTGCAAGAATTGCTTGAGCTTACGATGCGGATTGTCGGATGGGTTATGGTATTGGCACCATTTGGGATTGCTGCATTATTGATCAAGTTAGTGGCCACCCAGGATATTGCCATGCTTGGCACGCTGGCTAAATTTATTACAGTCGTAGTTGGCACTACTTTATTGCATGGCATCGTCATTTTGCCGCTATTGTTATATTTAATTACCGGCAAAACGCCATTATGGTTTTGGCGCGGCGCGCGTGAAGCGCTCATCACCGCATTTGCCACCAGTTCCAGTTCTGCGACTTTGCCAGTGACCATGCGTTGTACGACTCAGCATTTGCATGTAAAGCCAGAAATCGCTGGTTTTGTAGTGCCAATCGGGGCTACAGTGAATATGGATGGGACCGCTTTATATGAAGCCGCCGCCGCCTTATTCATTGCTAATCTGGTGGGTGTGGACTTGAGTTTAACCCAGCAAATGATTGTATTTGTCACTGCCATGATCGCCGCCATTGGCGCGCCCGGTATACCAAGTGCTGGTATGGTGACGATGGTGATGGTGCTGCAATCGGTGGGTTTGCCGGCAGAAGCAATTGCTATTTTGCTACCGATCGATCGACTGCTTGATACCTTGCGGACTACGGTCAATGTGCAAGGTGACATGATTGGCAGCCTGGTAGTACAAAGGCTAGCTAATAAAACTGCATAATGTCAGCCCTTTCGCAGTGCATTTTTATTAATATTCTCTAACCTAAGTGATTGAATGCTCAATTTTTATAAAGCTGAACTCAGCGACGCCCAGGCCATTGCTAACCTCATTAACTCGGCATACCGCGGCGAAAGTAGCCGGGCCGGCTGGACCACGGAAGCCGATATTCTGGATGGCTTACGTACCACGACACAAGAAGTTGCCGGTATCATTCAACGCGACGATGCTTTCATACTGGTTGGTGTACTCAATGATCAAATCATTGCAACAATCTGCTGCGAAC
The DNA here is from genome assembly GCA_002928535.1 of Methylotenera sp. Lineage (GTDB taxonomy): Bacteria > Pseudomonadota > Gammaproteobacteria > Burkholderiales > Methylophilaceae > Methylotenera. The sequence goes on from PERG01000009.1 coordinate 29,829, forward strand.
GGCAAGACGCTTATGGTAAAAATATCGCGCATTTAAGCATGATCGCCGTTAAACCTACTCTGCAAAGTAAGGGCTACGGCACTACCATGCTGCAAGCTGCAGAAGCCATGACCTTGCGGGAATGGCGGGTAGTCGGTTTTCATATGGCGGTGATTACCATGCGGGAAGAATTGATCGCTTTTTATGAAAGATTAGGTTATTCGCGCAGTGGAGAATTCAAAAACTTCCCGGAAAACGCTACGCTTTGGCAGCCTAAAGTGCCTGATTTAACCTTAGAGTATTTGGTTAAAATCATTAAGCGCTAACATGCAATCAATAGAAATTTATTAGGAAAAGTGTATGTGGAAATTGATCAATAAGAACATCCTCACCGGCTTAATTACATTAGTACCCGTGATTCTCACATTTTACTTGCTGTACTGGTTTGTAGTGACCACAGAATCTTTTCTAGGGGATGGAATCAGAACTTCAATATCCGAAGAGTTTTATCGACCAGGCATGGGTGTGATTGCTGGCCTGATCGTAGCTTTTTTGGTAGGGCTATTTATGCAAACGATTATTGCCCAACACTTACTTGCATCAATAGAACGACTCTTAAAGCGACTGCCCATCGTCAAGTCAATATATTTATCCATTCGCGATTTGCTGGATTATTTCTCATCGGAAAAACAAAAAGATTTTGACCAGGTGGTTGCCATCTCCTGGGGTGATACCGGCATGCAAATCATCGGCCTGGTGACGCAAGCTGATATGACGCAGATGCCGGTTGGTTTTGATCAGAAAGATAGTCTGCTGGTCTATATACCCATGAGTTACGGCATTGGCGGCTTTGCGGTGCTAGTGCCCCGCAGTGCTACCAAACCTTTGAATATGAGTATGGAAGATGCAATGCGATTTGCACTGACAGCAGGTGTTACAAGTTCCACTCAAGCGGATGAAGCTTGAAATTTATGGTGGAATGGCAATTGTTGGACTTGTATTAGAAGGATTGATATTAGAAAGACTGCCATTTTGCGGATTAACGGTTGGTGGATTAACGGTTGGTGGATTAACGGTTGGTGGATTAACGGTTGGTGGATTGACTGATTGTGAATTTATCGGCGGCCGGTTAGGAAATTTTCGATAAGGGGGCTTATTTAACCACGGTCCTCCATACCTGTTTCTGTATCTTGGATTCACATAAATGGGATAGGGATGCCGTTCGTTTAATGCCTGTTGTTCAAGCAATTCAAGGCGTTGCCTTTCCAGGGCAATTTTTTCCAGTTCTATCTCACGTTTTTCTTGTTCCAATCTTTCCAGCTCAGTTTCAGTGGCTCTTAACCGGGAAGTCTCATGGATTTGATCTATACGTTCTTGCGCAATTGCTTGTTCTTCAGGTGTAGGCGCTGGGACATTTTTAATGGTACGAATGGTTTTGTCTGCACAAGGTTCGTCTTGGTATACGGTTCTATTCTTATCATCCAGGCAGACAAAAATATCCGCATAGGCCGGCAATGTAATTATCGATAGAATAATCAGGATAGCCTTCATGACAATAATCCAAGATTTAACAATGCAATTAGGCATTCATGTTTTTGACTAGTTCGACCGTGTTGCTTGGATTGTAATTGCGTAACTATTCTACGTTTTAAGTAGGTTGATTAAGAACAAGGTCTTAGCGTCCCTATCCCCACATGGCTCACAGTGTTATCCACAGAAATTGTGGAAGCCTTCTTACTAACCATTACGTTCCGCAAAAAGTTTTGTATTGCTGATCCACCTCTTGCGCAGGTGCTTGAGTATATTTAGCCGGACGATCTGCGTCGGAATAAGGGTCAGCTATTGCCGATAGAAGATCATTAAGTGGCGCCATGTCATCACTGTTAACGGCTGCACTTAACACTTCCTCTACCAGATTGTTACGCGGAATCAATTTTGGGTTCACGGTTTGCATTAACTTGATGCTATCCGCAATGGGTTGTGCCTGTCGGGCAAGCCGGGACTGCCATTGGCTGAACCACTGCTTAAAAGCCTCGTCCTTGAATATGCCTTGCGCCTGCAGTGCAACATTGCCTAATAAGCTAAATGTGTTGGTAAAGTCGGCTTTATTATTTTGCATATAGGTCAGCAAGGCTTCAGCAAGCTGCTGATCTTCTGCCTCTTCATTAAATAGCCCCAATTTTTTTCTCATGCCACCCAGCCAGAATGCAAAGAATTTACCCGGAAATGCCTGCAGGGATATAGTGACCATTTCAATCGCCTGTTCTTCTGATGGATCGATCAACGGCAATAAGGATTCGGCAAGTCTGATTAAATTCCAATGGGCGATATTGGGTTGATTACCAAAAGCATAGCGGCCGTTCGTATCAATGGAACTGAATACCGTTTCCGGATGATAAGTATTCATAAATGCGCATGGCCCATAATCTATGGTCTCGCCACATATACTCATATTGTCAGTATTCATCACGCCGTGGATAAACCCAACATTCATCCACTGGGCGATGAGTGCAGCCTGTAAATCAATGACGCGATTTAACAGTTGAAGATACTTGTCATCACTATCGGTAATTTCCGGAAAGTGACGATGGATTACATAATCCGCTAGCGATTGCAGATGTTGCGGTTTTTGTAGGGCTGCAGCATATTGAAATGTACCTACACGAATGTGGCTAGCGGCTACACGAGTGAGAATAGCCCCTGGATAGGCGGCATCTCGGTATACATATTCACCGGTTGTAGTTACTGCAAGGCTACGTGTGGTGGCGATACCCAGCGCCGCCATGGCCTCGCTGATGATGTATTCACGCAGCATCGGGCCGAGCGCCGCTCTGCCATCCCCTGAACGGGAGTAAGGTGTGATGCCGGATCCTTTAAGCTGTATATCCACACGTTGCCCATTGGGGGTGATGTGCTCGCCTAATAATATGGCTCGGCCGTCACCGAGCATATTGAAACCACCGAATTGATGCCCTGCATAGGCTTGTGCGATAGGCTCAGCGCCGCTAAAGATACTATTGCCGGATAAGTATGCTGCACCATTTTGTTCGATTTGATCTGCAGCTAAGCCAAGTGAGTTCGCCAAAGCGCTGTTCAGCAGCGTAATTTTAGGGTTTTTAACGGGAGACGGCGTTTGTCTTTTATAGAAAACTGGCGGCAGCGTTAAATAACTATTGTTGAAGTTAAAGCCAAAATTCACGCGTTTAGGGGAATTCGTTTCCATCTAATGATCCATTTGAATGAGAGAGAACACAGTCGTGTTCAAGTGGGCGGTTAACTAGTTAACCAGCGTTGTGTTGCAGCATTGCTAAATAAAGATTTTCTACTTTAGTCCGTGCCCACGGAGTTTTGCGTAGAAATTTAAGGCTGGATTTAATACTCGCATCGTTTATAAAACAATTTACCGGAATGCGTTCCGCCAATCCATCCCAACCATAGTGGTCATACAAAGCCGTCACGATGTGCGCTAGTGTGATGCCATGTAAAGGGTTATTCGTTTGTGTAGATATAGACATGCAAGTTCATTGTTTCATTTAAGGGCCTGGCACTATTTTACATAGTGCTTTTTATATAAGGGCATTTTATACAGGCCATTTTAAGTGCGTTATTTTATTCAATCGAATAAAGGCAGGCTAATTCAGCGTTTGGAAGCGGGATTTAATTCATATTTTTTTGCATGGAAGGGGTAAAAACACGCATGGTATTACGGCCTGCAGTCTTCGCTCTGTACATGGCAATATCAGCATGTGCGAGTAAATCATCCACACTATGCGAGTTTCCGCAGAATAGCGTGATACCGACACTGCTAGTGATATGGTATTCAGTTTCGTGTAGCAAGTAGGGCTGACTCACTTTTGCGCCAATTTTTTTACCTATAGCCTTAGCTTCAATGGCTGCCTGTTTCGGATCTTTACTCAGGCCGCCCAGCATGACAACAAATTCATCGCCACCTAAACGGGTAACGGTATCACCTTCACGCACGCACTCACGTAAACGGTCCGCCACTTCTACCAATAGCATATCGCCAAAGTTATGCCCTAAGGTATCGTTTATGGTTTTGAAGTGATCAAGGTCGATAAATATCACTGCACCGTAATGGCGGCTTCTCATACTTCCTACGACCGCCTGCTGTAGCCTATCTTGCAGCAAGCGCCGGTTAGGTAATTGTGTGAGTGGATCGTGGAAAGCTAGCTGAAGGATACGTTCCTGTGCTTCCTTGAACTCGCGGATGTCGGAAATGGCTGCGACGTAATTTGTGACACGCCCATCGTCGTTAGATACTGCAGTAATGGTGAGTCGGTAAGGATTAATCACGCCATCTTTGCGCTTGCTCCACACTTCGCCTAGCCAGGATTTTTTCTCTTTCAAGGTTTTTAAAATGTCTTGATAAAACTGTTTATCATGATGCATGGATATTAAGATTTCGGTGGTCTTTCCCAATACTTCTTCAGAATCAAACCCGGTCAATTGGGTAAAAGATCTGTTTACACGCAAAATGACATTATTGGCATCCGTGACAAGGATGCCTTCTTGCACTTCAAAAGCACTGGCAGCAATATGCAATTCTTCCTGAGTCGCTTCCAGTTCCCCATGTGCTCTGCGCACTCTCTCCAGGGTGAGATGCCGATCAAGTGAGTTAGCGAATCCGCCACTACTGAAAAGCAAGAAACAGCCGGACGTCACAATTAAAGCTAATAAATTCGGATCTATTTGCTCACTGCTTACCGAGCAAACGCTGCCAGGTGCGAATATCGCTGCCCCCATCGCAGTATAGTGCATGCCTGCTATGGCAAACCCCATAATCAGGGCGCCTAGAAAGTGCTGAAGAAGGGGGTGCATGCCTGTTTTACCCTTGGCATATACGATCAAAAGTGCGCCTATCGCAGCGCTGATGGCAATGACGACTGACAGTACAAATATGAGCGGATCATAACTGATGGCAGGCTGCATTTTAAGGGCAGCCATGCCTGTGTAATGCATGACTGTAATACCTATGCCCATAAACACCCCGCCGATGACAATCTTTTTGAATTGCAATTTAGGGCTACGCAGCAAATAAAAGCCCAAGAGGGCGGCGGCAATAGCTGGCAGTATGGAAATAAATGTCAGGTAAGCGTCATAAGCAACTGGGACGGGTAAATGAAAGGCAAGCATACCGATAAAATGCATCGACCAGACGGCCATACCGAAGGTCAGGCTCCCGGCAACCATCCATGCAGCAGCTTGAAATCCAGTATTTTCGCGCATGCGTTCAGCATGAGAGAGGGCGGTGAAGGAGCCAAATATAGCTATCAACACAGATAAGATTACAAGATTACCGTTCCAGCTTATCGGCAAGCGTTTGTCCCCTTAACACCAAAAATTATTATTAATAATTCCAGTATATAGTAGCTTGTAATCAACACAGTATGTTGACATTTATCGACATCACACCTCTATTTATGTTGACTGTTTCAAATTAAGAAATAAATTATTGTGTCTATTCATTTATGTCAAGTAAGCAACTTAAATCTGGCAAACACGGCTTTTAAGGTACCATCTGCTTCCTCAGCAAAATCTAAAGAAGTCACTCATTAATGCAAACGGAAATTAAACAGAAACCGAGATATGCCATCGTGGCCGCCGTGCAGTTACCCAGTGTCACCGACCTTGAATTTGAAGCCTCTCTTACTGAGTTACGTGAGCTAGCAAAAACACTGGGATACCAAGTCGTTAAAACCTTTGTGCAGAAGCGCACGGGTTTCGACATGCGCGCTTATTTAGGGGAGGGCAAGCGGCAAGAAGTCAGCAATTATGTAAAAACTGAATTTGAAGCCGATGCCGCTGATGGTGAAATGATCGAAGCCTTATTGGTTGATCATGAAATTTCACCTTCACAGGCACGCAATCTGGAACTAGAAGTGGGTTGTGAAGTGATGGACCGCACAATGGTGATCCTGGAAATTTTTCACCGCAACGCGCGGTCGCGTGCAGCGCGTGCCCAAGTGGAAATTGCACGTCTGGGTTATATGGCACCACGTCTTCGAGAAGCCGCAAAATTGGCGGGTTCACAGGGCAGGCAGCGTAGTGGTGAAGGCGGAAGAGGTGCAGGAGAATCACAAACGGAACTGGATCGCCGTAAGATTCGCGACCGCATCGCCGAGCTGCAATTGGAAATCGTCGCCATGGATGCTGAGCGCAAAACGCAGCGCGCGCGCCGGCAGGAACGCAAAGGCCTGGCGGCAGTAGCGCTAGTGGGTTACACCAATGCGGGGAAATCTACCTTGATGCGAGCGCTTACCGGCAGCGAAGTGTTGGTCGCCAATAAACTCTTCGCTACGCTGGATACCACTGTTCGGGCACTTTACCCTGAGAGTATTCCCCGCGTGTTGGTGAGCGATACGGTGGGTTTTATCAAGAACCTGCCGCATGGCCTGGTCGCCTCCTTTAAATCCACACTGGATGAAGCACTGGACGCTTCTTTGCTGCTACATGTAGTGGACGCAAGCGACCCAGGGTTTGAGCGCCAACTGGAAGTGACTGATGAAGTGCTGAAAGAAATTAATGCGGATATCATCCCGCGGATTTTAGTGTTTAATAAAATTGACCACGTAGGTGACATGACAGCACAAGCTGAATGTGAAGCTGCATTAACGCTTAAATATCCGGATTGCATTGTGATGAGTGCCCGCAGGGCAGACGAAGTGGCGAAGCTACACCAGAAAATCGTCGAATTCTTTCAACAGGATTTGATGGAAACAGAGATTTTTCTGCCTTGGACGGCACAACAACTGCGCGGAGAAATCTACGCGAAATGCCAAGTGTTAAATGAGCGATCCAATGATGAAGGCACGTTTTTAATGGTCCGCACTGAGCCTGAAGTAGTTAACAGCATACTCACTCAATTAGGCGTTCCCTCCGGCTTGGACGATGATTAAGACGTTGGGCTTAACTGCCTGTGCTATCAGTAACAGTACAGCAACAGTACTTAAGTTTTTACTCTAGTTGAGTGAAAGCGAGCTAGCCCACTCATCATGAGTGAATAAGCGGCAGGTACTACTACCAGGGTCAGTAATGTGGATGAGATCATGCCACCGATAATGGCCACTGACAGGGGTTTGTTGGTCTCACTGCCAGCACCCAAACCAAGGGCGGCTGGCAACAGCGCCAGGATAATAGTCAATGAGGTCATCACCACTGGTCGCAGGCGGATCGGGCAAGCTTCACTTAAAGCGGCATTGATACTTTGTGTATCAAGTTTCAAGCCTTTCTGGGTATGTCGATCAATGAGCTGGTTAGTCAGGTCTACTAAGAGGATAGAGTTTTTGGCGACCAAGCCGATCAGTAGCACCAAGCCAATCATGGAGAACATATTCAATGAATCGCCAGAAATCAGCAGCGCGATCAAGCCGCCGATAATGGCTAAGGGCTGTGCGAGCATGATAATCAGAGGTTGAATGAATGAATTGAACTGGCTAGCGAGCACCATGTATAGCAGCACAAAGGCCAGGATAAACACGAAACTGACATTTTTGATGGTTTTACCGAATTCTTCGGCCTGACCAGTTAATTTCAATATGTAATTTGGCGGTATCACCTTACTTGCCGTAGCGTTGACTAAATCCACAGCTTTGCCTAAAGGCACATTCGGATTGGCATAAAAGTTAGCGGCATATTGCAGGTCATACCGTCCAATCACCGCAGCACCTAGCTCTTGCTTGAAGCTTGCTACTGCATCTAATCTGACCAGCTCTCCATTTGTACTTCTTAAGTAGATTTTGCTGAGATCTGCTACCTGCTTAAGCGTTTGTTCTTCAGCTTTCAGGCGAATATCATAGCGCTGGCCATCGCCGGTTGCATCATTGAATTTAGCCACATCGATACCGCCTGCGTATAAGCTGACTGCAGTTGCAATATCGGTGGCGTTTAAGCCCAGGTTCGCCGCACGAATGCGGTCTATCTTCATGTCCAGTTGAGGTAAATCCAGTTGTACGTCTAAATCGACTTTGCCTATATCCGGATTGGCGCTTAAAGTCTGCTGCAGTTCTTTAGAAAGCCGACCAATCTCTTGGAGGTTAGGGCCGGTGAGGTTAAATTGTAACTTTTCAGAACGCTGTCCACGCACTACACCGGCTGGCGACGGCATAGCGCGGACGCCGGGAATGCTTTCAAATTCTGCTTTAAGTTCTTTAATCAGTTGCTGCTGACTTTTTTCACGGTCCGTTTTAGGCTTTAAACGCACGTTAACATTGCCTTGGTTGACCTGGCCGCGAGAGCCAGTGCCAATAGTTGCAAAGTAACTGTCCACTTCGTCTTTATGCGTGGCAATGGTTGCTTCTACCAGTTTCAAGCGGGAATCGGTGTAGTCCAGGCTTGAACCTAGGGGCGTTTTCACGCTAACGCTGAAGCTACCTTCGTCTGATTCCGGAACAAAATCTTTAGCGACATATTTAAGGGTTAAGTAGCCGCTGATTACCACAATTACTAAAGTCACAAGTAACACCACAATGCGATGCAAAAGCGCCAGGCTTAATAGTTTTTTATAGGCGTTATCCACTTTATCCAGCATTCTGCCGATGGCGCGGTAAAATCGATTTTCATCATGCGTGACATTCAGGTAACGCGAACATAGCATGGGCGTTAATGTAAGCGAAACGAATAAAGACGTTAAAACACCAAAGGTGACGACGATGGCAAAAGAATTGAAGAATTTGCCGACAATGCCATCCATGAAAATGACCGGTGCGAAAATACAGACCAGCGCAAGTGAGGCCGCAATTACCGCAAACGTTACCTCTCGTGAACCATTGACCGCAGCCGTCAGCGGATTCAGGTCAAGATGCTGGCGATGACGGAAAATGTTTTCCAAAACCACAATCGCATCGTCGACCACCACGCCAATCAGTAATAGCAGCGCTAGTAGCGTCATGGAGTTGAAAGTAAAGCCGGAAAAATACATCACTGCAATGGCGCCCAGCAATGACACGGGAATGGCGGTGGCAATAATGAGCGTAGAACGGATTGAGCGCAGGAAGATAAACACAATCAAGGCCGCCAACAAAGTCCCCTCGATCAAATGCTCTTTGAGGGAATTGACCAGTTGATTGATGAAAATAGAATCATTGGTGGAAATGTCCAGACGCATGCCCGGCGGTAAGTTAGGCTGGATTTCTTCTCGCAGACGCCGCTCCACTTCCTCAATGATGGCGACGGTATTGGCATTAGCCACTTTAACCATGCCTAAACCAACTGTGGGTTTGCCATTGTAACGGGCGATTTGGCGGTTATCGGTAATGCTGTCTTCTATCCTCGCCACGTCTTTCAAACGTATGGTTGCACCTTCCCTGGACAGCACTACCAATTCACCAAGCTCGCGCACATTGTGGAATTCCATGTCGAGCTTGAGTAATTGTTCCGCTTGATTGCTCACAAGGAAGCCACCTGGTAACTGCACATGCTCTCGGTTGAATGCAGCAATCAGGTCATTCGCGGTAAGTTTATAAGCCGCCATGCGTTCCGGTGAAATGTTCACACGGATTACGCGGTCCCGGCGCCCACCGATCAATACTTCGCCTACGCCATCGATGGTTTCAAACTTTTTCTTTAAGATATTGTTCGCGTACAGATTAAGTTGCTGAATCGTACGGTCGCCACTTAAGGCAAGCCAGATCACCGCTGAGGCATTCGTATCGACCTTTTGCACAATCGGCGGGTCCGTATCATCGGGCAGGCGGCGCAAGGCCTGATTCACCTTGGATTGCACTTCGTTATAGGCAACATCAATGTCTTTATCGAGGTTAAACGTAATGGCGATACTAGACACGCCGGGCGATGATGACGATTGGATGTGTTCAATGCCGGAGGTGGTGTTGATCGCCGATTCGATCACGCTGGTAATGCTGGTGTCGACTACGTCAGGGTTGGCACCGCGCAGGGAAGTGGTGACCATAATGACCGGAAAATCAATTGCTGGAATCCGGTCTACCCCAATGCGTTGATAAGAAATAATACCTAATAAAACGATTACACCGGAGAGCATCCAGGCAAGAACATGACGGCGAATGGAAAGTTCAGGTAAGGTCATGAAGGCATTTTCTTTAGTAAATTACTTTATATAACTTGATGAATAGTTTTATGGCTGAGTGCTTTGGCTAATATCTAGTTTGGCTGTTTCAACCGTCACTGGGGTTTTGTCGGTCAGGAATCCCGCACCATCCACCACTATCATGTCATTGGCACCCAAGCCTTCTATAATTTCAACCATGCCATCCTTGTTTAAACCAGTTTTCACAACGGCCTGATGTGCAATATTGTCACGCACCACATACACAACGCTACCCGCCGGGCGCAGCACCACGCTTTGCTCAGGTACCACCAATGCGGAAGCCTGCTCGCCTAACACTACGGTGCCATTTACACTGGCGCCAGGTTGCCAGCCTTCTTGGTCCACCACATCAGCGATCACATCCACGGTGCGACTGCCTTCCATGATCAACGGTTTCAGTTCATGGATTACTGTTTCGACAGTTTTACTGGAGGTAGGCGTGGTTAAGCGTACTTTGAGACCAGGCTTAAGCTGTGCGCCGATGTGTTCGGGAAAGGGTAGATGCGCACGTAGACGTTGCTTGGAAATAATTTGCACAATTGGATCACCCACATTGACATAGTCGCCGGTATCTACCAATTTCTTTTCCACCACGCCGCTGATGGGGGCGGTAATCCGCGTCTTGCTGCTGTTATGATTAATGCTGCCCACGCGTGCTTGCGCAGCTTCCAGCTGTTGTTTTAAGGCACTTTGTTGCGCCATATCATTATCAACGGCATTTTGCGAAATGAATTTCTTGTTCACCAACGCCTGGTTACGCGCAACAGTTTTGCCTTGGTTATCAAGTAAAGCGCGAATGCGTGCAACTTCCGCTTGTGCTTCATTGCGCTGCATGCCGAAATCAGCAGCATCCAGTGTGGCAATCAACTGTCCTTGTTTAACTGTCTGGCCTGGACTTACATGGACTTTAATAACTCTGGCAGCGACTTCAGCGGCCAGCGTCGGATCAATTAAGCCTTCCAATGAACCGACGGCTTGTTGGGTCATTTCTAGGGTTTGATTTTTTACTTGTGTTACGGTGACGAGTGTGGGTTTTGGGCCATTTTTATTCTTAGCGGCATCATCATCTGCACCACAGCCCACCAAAAGAAATGCACCAAAAAAAATGGAACCCAGTGGAAAGCTGTATGCAAACTGCGTCCATTGATTTACTAAATGTTTAACAAAATGTCGCATGGGATTCAGTCAGAAAGATAGATTATTAAGATTTTTATTTAATTGTGCCCAATCAAAATAAGGGCCTGGATCTGTTTTTCGTCCTGGGGCAATATCGGAGTGGCCAACAATGGCTTTTATTGGATAAGCCTCTTGGAGTGCCCTCAATAATTGGTTAAGCACTTTGTATTGGCTGGCTTCGAATGCTTCAAAGTCAGACCCTTCGAGCTCTATTCCGACCGAAAAATCATTACAGCGTTCCCGTCCCTGCCAACTTGATACACCGGCATGCCAAGCGCGATTCAGACATGACACGAACTGAATGAGTTCGCCAGTGCGCCGGATGAGGAAATGCGCAGACACTTTTCTGCTATAGATTTCAGCATAATAAGGGTGTTCGTCGGGATTGAGCTGGTTGGTGAATAATTGAATAATGCCATTACCACCGTATTGGCTGGGAGGCAGGCTGATATTATGAATAACGATCAAGTTAATTCCTGCCGGCGTATGACTTTCAATCGGACGAGAATCAAAATTGGGCGAAGCAACCCAGTGTGCATGATTTGCAAGACCAGTCTCGTTAATTGCCATTGGGTTCATAGCAACAATTTTATGCGAAATTTACGTTAAAGATTCTAGTAATCCGATAAAATCACGACATTAACAAATATTTACTTCAAATAAGGAACGTTCATGGTATTTCTACAGCTGTTCGCAATGCTGATTTTGATTTTGGTGGCAGCAGAAGTGTTTACCAATGCACTTGAGCACTTGGGCGAAAAACTTAAAATCTCTGAAGGGGTTACCGGCTCGCTATTTGCCGCAGTCGGAACAGCTTTACCTGAGACCAGTGTGCCCTTATTGGCCATTTTCGCCGGCACTTCTAATGCCCACACTAATCACGAAATTGGCGTAGGGGCTATTTTAGGTGCACCTTTGATGTTAGCCACGTTGTCAATTTTCCTGATGGCGTTGTCCGTATATAAAAGCCGTGGCTTGAAAGGTCATTTACGCCCAGAACGTACCGGATTAAAGCGCGATTTGAATTATTTTATTGTGGCATTTGCAGTAGCGGCTGCTGCATTGTATGTACCGCATGAAAGTACCGCGATCAGAATTGCCATTGGGTCAGGCATGGTACTGATTTATGTTGTGTACGTATGGCAAACGATCAGCTCCTCAAAAGCATTGGTCGCCGATGGACATGCAACTGCAGCGGATGACCCGATGTTTATTAACAAATTAGGTTTGCCCACGAATGGCTACACCATCTTTTTACAAATTATTTTAGGCTTGGCATTATTGATTGCCGGTGCAAAAGGCTTTATTAATGGTGTTGAAGAAGCTGCCAGTATTCTAGGCATTACTACCCTGTTGTTATCCTTACTGATTATCCCGATTGCGACGGAATTACCAGAAAAAGTAAATAGCATTTTATGGATTCGTAAGGGTAAAGATACTTTGGCTTTCGGCAATATTACCGGTGCCATGGTGTTTCAAGGTACGCTATTACCAGCAATTGGGATCATGCTAACGCCTTGGCAACCTCAAAATGAAGTCGTGGTAGGTTTTGTAGTTACCCTAATAGCCGCAGTATGGTTGCGCGTATTAGCGCAGCGGGGGCAATTGCAGGTGTGGCATATCTTGGTGAATGGGCTGCTATATATCGGCTATCTCTTCATGATGCTAAGCTAGTAAAACTGTAAAAAAAAGCGAAGTTTTAGGCTTCGCTTTTTTATGGACGCTTCATCACAAGCATTTACTTGTCTTCATCGAATTTTTGATCCAATGGGTCGTTATCTGCTAACTCATTGTCCAAATCAGCCTCATCTCCTTTGGCCAGGCCAAGCTTTGCGAGTCGATAGCGAAGCGTCCTAAAACTTACTCCCAGTAATTTTGCAGCAGCAGTTTTATTATTATTGGCTTTACTTAAGGCATTGATAATCGCTCGCTTTTCAATATCTTCCAGATAATCCGATAAGCTCAACGAAGAGGCCGAGTCTGGTGTATAAGAAGGTTTTTGTCCGTGATCTATGCCGAATTTATTTTCCGTCATCAGATCATCAACCGTTATGGATTTGCCGTTACACAATGCCAGTGCGCGTTCTAACATGTTTTCTAGCTCGCGCACGTTTCCTGGAAATGGCAGCCTGGACATATAGTTAAGTGCAGTAGTATCAATTATCGGAGGCTGAATTTTAAGATTGGCACATTGCTTCCTTAAAAGCATATTGGCTAATATGGGAATGTCGCTGGGTCGTTCCCGTAAAGAAGGCATTTTCAATTGGATGACATTTAAACGGTAATACAAGTCTTGCCTGAATAGCCCCGCATCCATCATTTCGCTCAAGTTTTTATGGGTGGCACTAATAATGCGCACATCGACGGCCTCTTCAACAGCGCTCCCAACGCGCCGGACTTTTTTCTCCTGGATTGCCCGTAACAGTTTCACTTGCATTGATAACGGTAAGTCAGCCACCTCATCCAGAAACAGGGTGCCGCCACTGGCAGCTTGAAACATACCCTCTTTGTCTTGATTGGCGCCGGTGAATGCGCCTTTTTTGTAACCAAAAAATTCGCTTTCCATCAGGTTTTCTGGAATTGCGCCACAGTTGACTGCAATAAAAGCCCCATCGCCACGTGAGCTATTGGAATGAATTAACTTGGCAGCAAGTTCTTTGCCACTACCCGATTCGCCGCTGATATACACGGGTGCCTGACTGCGGGCTAGCTTGTCAATCATGGTACGTACATACCGAATGGGTTCGGAGTCCCCGATCATCTCCATACTGTTGCTAGCAGTTGTATGGGTTTGCGTAGAAAGCTTTAACGCAAACTCTATGACCGGACGTAATTGTTTCAAGGAGATCGGTTTGGTTAGGTAATCAAAAGCACCGGCTTTGAGGGCACTTACGGCATTTTCTGTATTGGCATGGGCAGTAATAACCGCCACGGGTAAGCCGGAATAAAGCGCGTTAATATGCTGGAGTAAATCTAAACCGGTTCCATCGGGCATTTGCATATCAGTTAGGCATAAATCATAACTGCGTAACTTGAGTAGGTTTTTTGCTTCTTCTAACCCATTTGCGCCATAGGTTTCGATATCCATCCGCTCTAGTGTCATTACCAACAGTTCACGAATGTCGGTTTCATCATCAACAATCAAACATTTTGGATTTTGTGCCATGCGTTATTATGCCTTGTTTAACTGGACTTTTTAATTTGAAGAACAAATGCACTGCCAGGTGCTAAGGGTTGGTATTGTATGCTGGCACCATTAGCCCCAGCCAGCTCACGAGAAATATATAACCCCAAGCCGTTACCGGTTTTTTTTGTGGTAAAAAATGGTTCAAACAATCGATTACGTTCCTGCTCAGCAACGCCTTCACCATCATCACGGATTTCAATATAAAGCTGGTTACCTTTACTAAAGCTATGCATGCTTAAACTGGTCGCTAGCTTTTGACTGTGTTCCCATCCATTTTTGCTCAAGTTCCACAAAATTTGGGTTAGATGTCGATGGTCAAAAAGGATTGTTGGTTTATGTAAGCTTAAGGTCAGATTAAAATGGGATTCCGGGATCTTTTCTACAGCACAAAATTGGGTATGGAAGTCGGTTAAGAAAGTGTTTAAATCAATGGTATCTTGATGCGTGCGATCCCGACGATTCAATTCCAGCACGTCTTTGATAATCTGATCAATGCGCTGAATATTATCCGAAATGATTTGCAACATGCGAGTTGTAGGTGCGGAATTCACGTCTTCTTGTAAAAGTTGTGTTGCGTGACTGATTGCGCTTAATGGATTGCGTATTTCATGGGCGATATTGGCTGTGAGCCTGCCTAAAGCCGCCAGTTTGGCCTGTTGAGCAACCGATTGGATCTGACTCCAGTCTTGGATGAAAATAACGGTACCCAAATTTCGCAAGCTATTGATCGGCATGAATCTGAATTTAAGCTCATGACCATTAATAGTAACAAGCGCGTTATTTTGTTGGTCTTCCCCGGCGATCCATAAATTTAGTTTGGTTTCAACTTCCGGTAATAGCGTACCTAACATAGTTTCTGATAGGTCTGTGGCCACTCCCAATAACACACCCGCTTGAAGGTTGGTGTGGCGAATCTTGAAGTGTTGGTCCACTACAATAATACCATCGTGCATTTCCTGGGTAATCAAGGCATTTACTTGAGCCATATTCTCCAAATCAATCCCGCGTGCAGAAGCCAAGGCCTCACTTTGTTGCATCCGTTTTACCAAACTATAAGCCAGCCAAGCCGTAGCGAAACAGCTGATACTTAGCATTACGGACTGGGTGTATGAAGTGGCAGTGAGATTCAACTTCAAGATCTGATAGGTTTGTTCTAGTAACAAGCCTATTGTGGCTACTGCAGCATAAAACAAAGCCAAGCGACCATTGCTGATGAGACTCGCAATCACAATCGTAATAATGAGGAGTAAGCCAAGGCCACTGCTAATACCGCCGGCAGCCGACATGAGAAATATGATGAAGATGATATCAACTACAAATTGTAAGGGTTGCAGGAACCTTGAAACGATGAGCTTGAAACTCTCAGTAGCTAACACTATTGCACTGAAAACGAAATAACCTACGGATAGATAGAGGAAAAGGGGTTTATTTTCCTTATCCCACCCATTGGTATCACCAATAGAAAAATATATGCCTATCAGCGATAAGCTAATGATTAGTCGAAAAAGGTTAAGAAGGTGAATCGCCCGGGTCTGTATGGGGAGTTCACCAAGTCCGGTAGAGGTACTGAGACCTAAATTCGAATTAGAATTGAACAAACTCATGCTTCAGACATCTTTTTTTGGTAAGTGTGCCTGGCTGCAGTAATAACGATTATTGTGCTGATAGGCTTCTGTGCGAGGTAAATGAATTTCGCACACTTCGCATTTCACCATGGCTTCAGTGAGTTCATCAGTCTTTGGCGCTGTATCCGTTTTGTTTTGCTGTTGACGAAAATACTGTCTAGCAAAATGAATGATTAACCAGATCAGCAAGCCTATAAATATTAATCGCCACATGCACTGTCCTTTATTAATCGATTGATAGGATTGTACGCAAAGCGGGTCTGAGTACAAAATTTACCTGATATACTTTCGCCAATGAAAGTTAGTATTCAACACCATTATTTTTTTGCAAAATCTTTATATGGCCACGCCTAAGGAGCTCTCGGACTTTCTTGCTTCGGTTGAGCGTCGCGCTTTCAAGCAGACGGCATACGCGGTGCGTGACGATCATGCTGCGCTGGATATTGTGCAAGATGCCATGATGAAGCTGGCTGATAAGTATGGTAATAATCCGTCGACAGAGTTCCCGATGTTATTTCAACGCATATTGCAAAATACCATGCGGGATTTTTGGCGACGTCAAAAAGTGCGCAACCTCTGGACAACCCTGTTATCCTCATTTGGCGGCAATAGCGAAGATGATGAAGATCGGGATCCACTGGAGACCATTGATGTCGAAGATGATAGCGATGAGCCTTCAGTACAGCTGGAGCGATCACAGACTATTCTTCTGATAGAAAAGGCTTTAGAAAAGTTACCGACGCGTCAACGAGAGGCATTTGTTTTGCGTTACTGGGAGGAGATGGACGTTGCTGAAACAGCTGAGATTATGGGCTGTTCCCAAGGCAGCGTTAAAACCCATTGCTCTCGTGCCGTGCGGTCATTAGCAATTGAGTTGGAAAAACAAGGTTTAAGCAAGCTAGGTATATTTAGGCCTATGGTGCCCGCAACAGGCTCGGAAAGTTAAGAGGCGGGCAATGAATTCACACGAAAAGACAAGGAACAAGGATTTAAATAGTAATATGTCAGAAGTTCAAAGGACAGATACTTACTTAAATAAAGATAGTAACGAAATGGCTAACGAGCGCTCCCTTACAGAAGCACAAATCGCGCATGAGATATGTGATGCCCTAGAAGAGCGCAGCCGGCATTTGACGGCTACTCAGGTCAAACGGCTATCCCAAGCACGTGAACGCGCAGTTCAGAAACTTAGTTCACAAAGTCCTACCTCGGTTCAATCCAATGGTGGTGCATTGCACTGGCTTGGCCACCAGATGAGTGATTATTTTGGGCATCATCGTGCAATGTCCTCCGCCATGATCGCAGGGGTCATGATGCTGACTTTTTTTGCTGCACAACAATTCGACTTTAATAATAATCTAGAAAATAGCGACGCCTTCCTGCTTGCATCAGAATTACCGCCGGAAGCGTTCGCAGATAAAGGGTTTGATACATGGGTAGATTCAAAAGCAAGTTACTGACAAGCCTTCTTTTAAGTTCGACCATCCTGATTTTCAGTTTTAGCGCGCAGGCAGAGGATGAAAATGTATCTTGGGCCCAGTTAAGTAACGAGCAGCGTCAAGTATTAAATCCTCTTGCATCCGAATGGGATACTTTGCGCCCATGGCAGCGGGAAAAAATGTTGAGTATTGCACGTGACTATCCAAAAATGAGCGCGGATAAACAAGCATTGGTGCAAAAGCGATTATCAAATTGGAGTCGTATGACGCCTTATGAGCGGGAAAATGCGCGCAAAAGATATCAGCAATTTCAAGCCCTTTCCGCGGATAAAAAAAGTGAATTGCGAAAAAAATGGATAGAGTACCAAAAGCTCCCAGAGTCGGAACGCAGCAGACTTCGCACGGAATCGCCAGAAATCTATACTGATGCAGACCTAAATTAACGCAGGTTTTATGAGTGCTTCTACTGTCTCATCTTTGAGACCTACGATTTTTAAACTGGCGGCTTGTTTTGTATACGATGCGCTAGTAGTTATAGCGCTTAGTTTTTTATTAGGCTGGCTATTTATAGGGACGCTAGGGGATGCCACCCAAGGCATTAAACGCTATGCATTGCAACTGTTCCTGTGGCTATCGATTGGTTTATATTTTGTGTGGTGCTGGTCTAGAAGCGGTCAAACATTAGCTATGCATACCTGGCGTTTAAAGCTGCTTGGAGCCACTTCTTTAACACCATTGAATATCCAAACCGCCGCTATAAGATATATACTCGCCACGATAAGCCTAGCGTTATTTGGACTTGGTTTTTTTTGGGCTCTGTTCGACCGTGACCGTTGTTACTTACACGATAGGCTATTGAAAACAAACATCATTTCACTGCCCAAGCGGTAATTATCTTTTTTCTACGTAATGCAGCATGACAATACCGGCGATCAAAAATAGGATAGTCGGCATCACTGCGCTAAACCAGGGTGTCCAGTCATTCAGAAGACCTAAATGTACAAAAACCCGGTTTAATATTTGATACAGCACCCCTAGCATGATACCGATGAAGATTTTAGTGCTAGCGCCGGAAGCGCGTTGCTGAATGAAGCCGAACGGCAAAGCCAGAATCACCATGACCAGACATGCCAATGGGTAGATCATTTTTGCCCAAAGTGCCACTTCATATCGTGTGGTTTTTTGTTTATTAATACTCAGATGTTGAATATAAGAATACAGGTTCCATGCTGACATTTTTTCCGGTAATACCAATAACACGTTCAATAGTTCAGGTCTAAGCAATGAGCGCCAGTTCGCCTCAGGAGATGAAGTTGCTTTAACAGTATCTTTCTCGAAGACGGTTTTAGTTACGCCTTTGAGGTCCCAATAGTCTTCTTTGAACTGACCGCTTTTAGCGTTGCTGATACTACGCAATTTAAAGTTTTTGTCGAACTCGTAAATATGGATATTGACTAAGCCAGCATCTGGCATCACTTCTTCTACGTTGACAAAGCTACTACCATCCTTCACCCATAAGCCCGAGCGGAAATCTTGCGCAATGACCGATTCAGTGGCCTTAATACGCAAACGTTGCGCCATTTTTTCACTAAAGGGTGTGATCAATTCACCTACTACAAAGGTTAATATGGTAAAAACCAATCCGACTTTGAGTAATAAAAAAGCGATACCTTGGAGTGAAATTCCACTTACTCTTAGGATGATGAGTTCCGAATAACGTGCAAATTGTCCAAGGCTGTACATACAGCCCACCAGTACTGCAACCGGCATGACTTCGTAGATATGTCCAGGTGCACTTAATAATACGAACAGCAATATTTTGGCTAAGCTGTAAGTGCCTTTGCCCAATACCTCCAGCTCTTGAATGAGGTCGAAAAAGGAGAACATGGCAATCAACGCCACCATGACTAACAAGACATTGGCGGTGATTTCTTTAAGTAAGTATTTGGTAAGAATGGTCATGATTTATGACTTGCTTTTGCGAGACCAATTAAACATCAGAAAACTCGGCAAGATAGGCAATTGTCTGGCGCGTCTGTAAAACATATAGATGGTCAGTAATAAAAACAGGGCATGCACCGGCCAAAGCCCAATAATTTCATGCACTTTCCCTTGGCTAACCCACGCCTGCATAATACTCAACAAGTTGTTGTAAATCATATAAATAATCAAAGCCAGCACAAAGTTGGCAGAACGGCCCGCACGCGGATCCAGGGCGCTTAATGGAATAGCTAATAGCGCGAGGATAAGGGCTGAAATAGGGATCGCCAAACGCCATTGCAACTCTGCATTATCAGCACTTGTGCTATTACTTAATAATTCTTGGCTGGTTTTTGTCTGAATCGAAGGCGGTTCTTCTTGCTTAACTTCAGCATTCTCAACCCGGATGGCATAACGTTGGAACTCGGTGGTGGAAAACTCCGCGGAGCCGCGCATGCCTTCATAGCGACGACCTCTCTCCATTAACAGGAAATTGTCGCCATTTTTTTCAACAAAGCGGCTGCCTTGTTCAGCGATGATAATCCCCAGTTTCTGATGCTGTATGGATTGCACAAATATGTTTTTAACAATATTGCCCAGCTCATCAAAACTTTCGATAAAAAATACGCGGTCGGCGTTTTTAGATTCTTTAAATACACCGGGGCTGATTGAAGCAAGATCATCGCGGCTTTTCAGCTGAACGCGATAATCCTCAGCTTTATGTGTGGCCCAAGGCATGATGAATAAGCTAAGCACAGTAATGATGGCGATAACAGGGATGGTAAACGCCATGACCGGGCGAATCCAATTGTTTAAAGACAAGCCTGCGCTAAACCAGATGACCATCTCTGAGTCCCGGTACCAGCGCGATAACGTCATCAGTACTGCGAGAAACAATGTAAGTGATAACAGCATGGGCAGGAACTTAACCATGTTGAAACCTAACATAGTAGTGATGGCATCGTTCGGCAAGATGCCTTTAGCGGCGAGGCGGATCAAATTACCTGCTCGCTGCGCAATCACAATCCCGACCAATATTAAAAATGCGCCGGTCGCTGTGGAAATAAGTTCTTGAAGCAGGGATCGCTTGAAAAGCATAGGTTAATTTTTACGACTATGAATTAGGTGTAAAACACGGGATAATTTAACAAATAACAGAAAAAGGTCTGACTAGATGGAATTTAGCATAAAAACGGGCAATCCGGAAAAAGAGCTTGGTGATTGCGTCATTGTTGGCGTGTATGAATCAGGACAATTATCGACAGCAGCGGAAGCTTTGGATAAAGCTTCTGATCATTACCTCAGCAAAATAATCAAAAATGGTGATATCGATGGCAAGCTTGCCTCTACATTACTGCTACATCATGTCCCAGGCATCACAGCAGGCCGCGTGCTATTGGTGGGCTTGGGTAAACAAGAAGAGTTTGCCGAAAAACAATACTGCCAGGCAGTGCGTGCTTCTATCAAAGCGTTGTCGGCCAGCCCGGTAAAAAATGTGGCCACTTATTTAACAACCTTGATAGTCAAAGACTATGCTGCACGTTGGAAAGTAGCCCATTTAGCAGAAGTGACCTTGGATGCGACTTACAAGTTCGAGGCTATCAAAAGCACAAAACAACAAGATGAAAAAAATGAACAAGATAAGAAGCCTGCTAAAAAATCGATTAAGTCACTCACGATCTACATAAACGAAAAAGATTCTACTGCTGAGGCTGAAGCCGGTTTAGCTAACGGGAAAGCACTTGCAAATGGGGTGAGTTTAACCAAAACACTCGGTAATCTGCCACCTAATGTGTGTACGCCCAGTTATTTGGCCGAACAAGCGCAATCATTGGCCAAGCAGTTTGGTTTCGGTGTAGAGGTGTTGGAACGCAAAGACCTTGAAAAGCTGGGGATGGGCTCATTCCTGGGTGTGACCCAAGGCAGCGAAGAGCCACCTAAGTTCATTATTATGCAGCACTTAAAAGGCAATAAGGCACAAAAACCTGTGGTGCTGGTAGGTAAAGGCATTACTTTCGATACGGGTGGTATTTCGCTTAAACCCGGTGCCGAGATGGATGAAATGAAGTACGACATGTGCGGCGCGGCTAGCGTTTTGGGCACATTCCGCACTATTGCCGAGATGGATTTAGCACTTAATGTGATCGGTATCATTCCTACCTGTGAAAATATGCCTGATGGCCGTGCGACCCGTCCGGGCGATGTGTTGACCAGTATGTCCGGCCTCACGATTGAAGTCCTGAACACCGATGCGGAAGGTCGCTTGATTTTATGTGATGCACTCACCTATGCTGAGCGGTTTGAGCCCAGTGCTGTCATTGATATCGCTACCCTCACGGGGGCTTGTGTGATTGCGCTAGGGCATCACGCCAGCGGCTTATTCAGTAATAACGATGCACTGGCTAAGGAACTACTGCAAGCGGGAGAGAGTGCACTGGATCGCGCATGGCATATGCCGATGTGGGATGATTACCAGCCACAACTGGATAGTAATTTTGCTGATATCGCCAATATTGGCGGCCGTGCGGCTGGCAGTATTACAGCAGCCTGTTTCCTGTCCCGTTTCACCAAAAAATACGAATGGGCGCATCTCGATATTGCCGGTACGGCATGGAAATCCGGTAAGGAAAAAGGCGGGACTGGTCGTCCAGTACCATTGCTAACGGAGTTTTTAGTTGCACGCGCCAATAAAGCATAACTATCTATTTTGTTATGACTAAAGTCGATTTTTATTTTAATGTACCGGACAAACTAGCTAAGACCGCCCAACTTTGCGAAGAGAAATTAGCCAAGGGCCGCCAATTGACGGTGTTTACCCAAGATTTGGTAATGGATGCTGCTTTACAAAATTTGTTATGGCAGCATTCAGCAACGAGTTTTCTACCGAGTTGTTTGGCTGAAGATGGTAATAGTGGATTAACGCCTATTGTACTAGCTAACAATGGTGATCACCTTGTGCAAGATGATGTGTTGATTAATCTACAAGCACAATACCCGCCATTTTTTAGCCGGTTCCGGCATTTAATTGAACTTGTGGGTATGGAGGAAACTGACAAAGCCGCCGCACGAGTACGTTTCAAATTTTACCGGGATCGGGGTTACACCATTAAATCGACTGATGTAGCCAATCAAATCGGGTGAGTGTGAGTCAATCATTGAGGAACTTAAGGATGGGGCAATGACATGGAAGATGAAGATATCCCCGTATTAACAGAGGTCCATACGATGCCATCACAAGGTATCGTTCGGCCAGTGGTCATCACTGCTGAATTGATAGCTGAGATAATGGCAAAACTAGAGCCGCACTTTAATGAGCAAATCGAAAAGTCCGTTACCGAGCGCCTGGAACAGTCGAAGCAATTACAGCAGCAAACTGAAAGTACACTGAAAGATCAACTAGCTGGAACGCAACAAGCCATGCAAGAAAATCTCTTGGCTACAGTGGATCAGGCTATGGCAAATGCACAGCAAGTCAATGCGGAGCATGTACAACAACTATTTGCACAAGAACTTAGCCGGGCACAATTGCAGCTGATGGATAAAACCAAGGCTGATTTAGCCACTGAACTGCCCAAAATGCTGCATAGCAATGTTGAAATTATTAAAGCTGATTTAGATAGCAAGCTTAACTTGATGCAGGCTCAAAGCGTGGCCGAGGTACAGGCTAAATTGATATTAGGCTTGCCGATGATGCAAGAAACCTTGACTCATCAACTGCAAGCAACCCTTGCCATGCTGGAAGCAACAACAGTAGAAAAAGCGACCGCTGCATTGCAGTCAAAAATAAACCAATTGCATGAGGAAATTCTTGCCCAGCATCAAAGCAGCCTTGCTGGTGAGTTAAACACCATTCATGAAAATTTGACTGAACAATCGCATACGGAGATTGAAGTGTATCTCAACGCCTTGCAAGTTCAATCTCAGCGTCAGTTGGAGCAGAAACTAGGTGATACTTTTCCAGCTTTGTATGAAGGTTTGTCGAATGAGTTAACGAGTAATTTGCAACAAGGCTTCACAACGCTCGCCGAGAATAGTAAAAATGAGTTTAAGCGTGCGCTGGATGCTGAAATGCCTGAAGTTGAAGAAAAGCTCAACAGAAAAGTTCAGGAAATATTAGCTGGTGAAGTGCCCTTGATTGAGCAGCGGCTGACTGCGCATATCAAAGCAGAAGTTGAGCAGTTGATAGATTCTGTACGGCTAGTGTTCAAAAAAGAATAAAGCTTAATAAAGGCTTTACCGTTTCATTAAGCTTTCTCCAGGATGGCCTGATAGGCTTCAGCAGGGAGTAGCTGAGCAGCTACATTTGGGTCTTGCGGCTTAAATTTGAATATCCAGGATTCATAAGGTTTATCGTTGATCTGTTCCGGGGCGCCTAATAGCGCCTCATTGATTTCCATGACTTCTCCATCAACAAGTGCATGCAAATCGGAACCAGTCTTCACGGATTCGATCAAACCACAGGGCTTACCTGCATTTAACATGCTGCCAATGGTTGGAGGTTCAATAAATACAATGTCGCCTAATAAATCTTGTGCATAATCGGTGATACCTGCTTCCCAAAGATCATCAGCGGATTTTCGAGTCCAAAGATGTTCTTGGCTATAGAATAAAGTTTGGGGAATATGCATGATTTTTTAGAACATAAATTGAGAAGAGTTGCAGCTATTTTCTCACAAATCGATATTGAGTAAAATTGAAATAAATAAATGAAATTTATTAATGACAATGCTAAAGTTTTGGCATAGTATTCAGTTGTAACTATATGAGACAAAACAAGTAATGACTTTGCTAGCTCGCAAATTTTTTCTATATTCTATCGCCCTGATGCTCTCCGCATCGCCTGTGGCGGTGGATGCGGCTGATAAAAAATCCAATAAACGGGTCATTTCAAGTAGCAAATATAAGCTTATCAAATATAAAACCGGCAGCCGTAAAATTCAGTCGCGTATACGCGCTAAAAAATCGGTGGCCTATGTCGACTCTTATGACGGTAGCAGTCCGCTTCGTCTCGCTTCAGCCAAAGCGCTGGTCATGAATCAATTAACTGGTGAAACCCTCTTCGCCAAAGACACGGATTTACCTACCCCAATCGCTTCCGTCACCAAACTGATGACAGCCATGGTTGTGCTGGATGCCAATTTGCCTATGGATGAAGTACTCACCATCACAAATGAAGATGTTGATTATCTTAAACACACCCACTCAAGGCTTAGTGTAGGGACAGAATTAACTCGAGGCGAATTATTGCAATTGGCGTTAATGGCGTCTGAAAACCGTGCGGCTTCGGCGTTAGGTAGAAATTACCCCGGTGGTATTACTGCATTCGTACGCGCTATGAATGTAAAAGCGGAAATGTTGGGCATGCGCACATCCCGTTTTGTGGATTCCAGTGGTTTGGACAGTAATAATGTGTCGACTGCTGAAGACTTGGCTAAAATGGTCAGTGCAGCGTATCAGTATCCGCAAATTCGCCAAGTCAGTACTACCCCTTCCCAGGAAGTTTACTTATATGGTCGCCGCAATACACTGAATTTTGTGAACACCAATGCTTTGGTACGCGGCGGAAGTTGGGTGATTGGCTTATCTAAAACCGGCTTTATAAATGAGGCGGGGCGGTGTTTGGTAATGCAGGCAGAAATTTCAGGCCAACCCATGATTATTGTACTGCTTAATTCAGAAGGCAAGCTATCCCGTATCGGAGACGCCAACCGTATTCGTAAATGGATTGAATACAATGACTCGGCATCATTAGGTGAAAACGTTAGCGGATAACATTGAACCCATTTCAGGCATAAAAAAAGCGGCAATTGCCGCTTTTTTTATTATACAAAACACTACGCCACGATTTTTTTACTCGCTGTTTTAGAGACGGATTTACTGCCCGAAGGTTTTTTTACCGTTGTTTTCTTAGTCGATTTTTTGGCTACAGTTTTTTTAACGGGTTTTTTCTCGCCTTCATCAATAGTGCCAGTCTTTTTCGCTGATGTTTTGCTAGCAGAAGATTTTCTGGCGACAGGTTTTTTGGCAGGTGTTTCTTTGGCCGCTTTAGCATTCAATAACTCTAATGCTTCATCCAAAGTTAACGACTCTGGCTCAACACTTTTCGGCAAGGTCGCACGGATTTTGCCATGTTGTACGTAAGGCCCATAGCGTCCAGCATATACTTCAATCGGGCCTTCACCACTCGGATGGTCACCTAGCGAGAGAATGGGTGTCGGTCCAGTATTGGCTTGGGCCAATAAAGTGACCGCGCCATCCAGATCAATCTCAAACACACTGACAGCTTTAGGGATGGATTTAAATTTACCATCATGGTTAACATAAGGTCCGAATCGGCCAATATTGGCAATAATTTTCTTATTGGTGACCGGATGCAAACCTAAATCGCGCGGCAAGGAAAGCAGCATATTCGCGGTGGTTAAATCCAGGTTGGCAACCGAAATCTCTTTAGGCACGCTGACACGTTTGGGTTTTTTCTTTTCGCCTTCTACGGCTAAGCCTACTTGCAGATAAGGCCCATAGGGCCCGTTCATCAAAAGAATCTCTTTTCCGGTATCGCTATCATTCCCGATGACTACTGGTTCGCTACCCATGGAAGCTGCACCATCGATACTACGTTTGTAATCGCATTTAGGTTCGCTGTTATAACCTGTGCAGCCGATAAAGCTGCCGTAGCGGCTGAGTTGCTTCTGTAAAGGTTTGCCGCATTTCGGGCATGCCTCACCGATCAATTCGTTACCCGGACGTTCAACATCGGCTTTGCTGAGAAGCTGGCGGTTAAAGCCTTGCCAGAATTCATCCATGAGTGGCACCCAGTCGCGTTCGCCTTCGGCTACGCTGTCCAATGCATTTTCCAGATTGGCGGTAAAGTCGTAATCTACATATTGCGTAAAATGCTCAGTCAAGAATTTATTGACCACGCGGCCAACATCGGTCGGCGTGAAACGCTTTTTATCAAGCAAGACGTATTCGCGGTCTTGCAATGTGCTGATAATGCTGGCATAAGTAGAAGGGCGGCCTATGCCGTATTCTTCCAAGACTTTTACCAGGCTTGCTTCAGAGTAACGCGGGGGCGGCTCAGTGAAATGCTGCTCACCGTAAATCTTCTCAACGGTTAGCACTTCACCGGTCTCCAGGTGCGGCAATTTGCTTTCGCCTTCTTCCTCTTCATCATCGCGGCCTTCCATGTAGACGGCGATAAAGCCCGGGAATATCAAGGTTTGGCCGGATGCGCGGAACAGATTGGCATCGCTACCGACACTTAAATCCACACTTACTGCATCAAAGCTTGCCGGCGCCATCTGGCAAGCCAAAGCGCGCTTCCAAATCATTTCATACAGTTTGAACTGCTCGTCAGTTAAGTACTGGCGTACCTGCGTTGGCGTACGTGAGATATCGGTAGGGCGGATCGCCTCATGCGCTTCTTGTGCGCTTTTCGATTTGGTCTTGTACATGATGGGCGATTTCGGGAGGTATTCCGCATCGAAATGCTTCTTCACGTAATCGCGGATCTGCATGACCGCTTCAGTGGCAATGCTGAAAGAATCGGTACGCATATAAGTAATCAAACCGACCGTGCCGCTTCCCACGTCTACACCTTCATATAATTGCTGGGCGATGCGCATGGCGCGTGACGTCGTAAAGCCTAGTTTACGCACGGCTTCTTGCTGCAAAGTTGAGGTGGTGAATGGCGCCGCCGGGCTGCGGTTACGCTGTTTTTTCTCTACGCGCGATACGGTGGTTTTACCTGCACTCGCAAGTAATAATTTACCCACCACATCGGCTTGCTGGTCATGGTTGATTAAGGTGAACTGCTCGACTTTTTCATTATTCAGCTGGATGAGTTTCGCTGTAAAACCATGACTGTGTTTAAGCGCATCAAGATGTACTGACCAATACTCTTGTGATTTGAACGCTTCAATTTCCAGTTCGCGTTCGACGATCAGACGTAAAGCCGGGCTTTGCACGCGGCCAGCTGAGAGCCCGCGGCGGATTTTTTTC
The DNA here is from genome assembly GCA_002928535.1 of Methylotenera sp. Taxonomy (GTDB): domain Bacteria; phylum Pseudomonadota; class Gammaproteobacteria; order Burkholderiales; family Methylophilaceae; genus Methylotenera. The sequence continues at coordinate 57,300 of PERG01000009.1, forward strand.
CATAGTAGGGGCGATAAGTTAAAGCCTACCAGGTAATCCAATGCGCGCCTTGCTTGCTGGGCATTCACCATGGGCATTGAGATGTCGCGGGGTTCGGCAATGGCATGCTCTACGGCACTTTTGGTGATCTCATGAAACACTACCCGTTTCATGAGTTTGTTTTTTAATAGATTTTTACTATTAAGAATCTCAGCAATATGCCAAGAAATGGCTTCACCTTCGCGGTCCGGGTCGGTTGCCAGGTAAATGCTATCGGCATTCTTGACCGCTTTGGCGATGGCATCCACGTGCTTGCTATTACGTTCGATAATTTCGTATTTCATGGCGAAATTATCAGCTGTATCCACCGCGCCGTTTTTCGGGATCAGGTCGCGTACATGTCCATAAGAGGCCAGCACTTCAAAATCGCTACCTAAGTATTTTTTGAGGGTTTTGGCCTTGGAGGGAGATTCAACGATTAACAGTTTGGACATGAATACCTATGATAAGGGAGCAAATTGAAGCAGTTAAGGGGTTATTCGATAATAGCGTGGATGATAGCAAGCTAAACAGGGAATGCACAACCAATGCCGGCAACAAAGTCACTAAAAAGCACGCTAAGTGAATGACTTAGCGTTATTAGCACTATTTATTTCTTGAAAACTCGATTCTGGTGCCATCTGTGTTGGCTAAACTAAGTGCAGCACCCTCGTTGGCGATATCGCCAAATAGAGGATCTTCGTCCTCTGGTTTGGCTTGGCTTAAGTTTTTAAAATCATATAAATTAAAGTCGGCCAAATGCGAAGGCTCAACATTACCAATGGCACGGAAGATATTATTCACGCGGCCAGGCTGCTCAAGCTCCCAGGCGTGGAGCATATCTTTTACTTTTTGGCGTTGCAGGTTTTCTTGGGAGCCGCATAAGTCACAGGGAATAATCGGAAATTCCATTTGCCGCGCATAGCTCGCAATGTCTTTCTCACTACAATAAGCCAATGGTCGGATAACGATGTTCTGCTTGTCATTGGTCGCCAGCTTAGGCGGCATGGCTTTCATTTTTGCGCCAAAGAATAGGTTAAGAAACAGCGTTTCCACGATGTCATCCCGATGATGGCCTAACGCAATCTTGTTTGCACCTAATTCTTTAGCCGTGCGGTAAATCACGCCGCGGCGCAGGCGAGAACACAGCGAACAGGTTGTTTTGCCTTCAGGAATTTTTTCCTTAACGATGGAGTAAGTGTCCGCTTCCACGATGCGATAGTCGATGCCTAGTTTTTCAAAGTAAGCCGGCAGGATGTCAGCAGGAAAGCCAGGCTGTTTCTGATCCAGGTTCATCGCAATCAATTTGAAATCGATGGGAGCGCGTTCCTGCAAGGCTAACAATATCATGAGCATCGCATGCGAGTCTTTGCCGCCACTCATGCAGACCAATACGGTGTCACCATCCTCGATCATGTTGTAATCACCGATGGCTTTTCCGGTTGCGCTGATCAAGCTGTTACGTAGCTTGATGAAATTGTTGGAATGGTTATCGGGTAAATGTTTAATCATAATTTTTTAAACGCAAACTTTGTCGTGACACTTTGTTGCTCAGCCAATTTTCATTGCTTACATATACGGCATATGCCGCGCAATAAAAATTGGTTCGCGCCGCGTTTCACTTAAAACTTTGCGTTTCCATATTTAATTCAGGTGCATTTAAAGGTTAAGTGACCGTCCGCCATCCACCGCCAACACATGGCCGGTGATAAATGGGGCGTCGGTAATCAGAAATTTCACGGCTTTGGCCACGTCTTCGGCTTCGCCCACACGTTTTAGTAGCGTTTGGTTAATCACACGTTGGCGATACACTTCGTCAAACTGAGGATTGCTTTCCGGCCATTGCACAGGCCCCGGTGCTACTGCATTGACCCGCACTTCTGGGCTTAATTCATGCGCGAGCGATTTGGTCAGGGTAACAAGACCGGCTTTCGCTACGCTGTAAACGATGTAGCCTTTCTTAGGACGCTCTACATGCATGTCGGTAATATTGACAATGCAGCCATGATGTTTGCGCAATTCCACTGCGGCGGCCTGCGATAGAAATAACGGCGCTTTGAGATTACTGCCCATCAAGTCATGCCATTTGCTTTCGTCGATCTCGCCAATCTCGCTGGCATAGTAAGTGGAGGCATTATTAATCAGCACATCCAGGCGGCCAAAATGCTGTACGGTTTCACTCACCAGATTAGGTAATCCGGCAATATTGAGTAAGTCAGCCTGGATAATGGCAACGGAATTGGCACGCTGTAAATTCAGTTCAGCTTGTAAAGCGCGCGCTTCGGTCAATGAGCTTTTATAGTGCACCATAATATTAAAGCCCTGAGCATGCAAACTACGGCAAATAGCCGCACCTACACGCTTTGCGCCACCAGTGATTAACACCACTTTGTTTTTATGCTCTGAATTTTTATGTGCTGAATTCACGCTGTGCATCCTGTAAACGATTAGCCTTCAAGAAATCGGGAATAAGGAAGGCTCAACCGCATTATAATCTATCTCTATGAATCTAATGCCGCCCCTAACGCCTGACGCGCAAAAACACAGCCAGCAACTTATTGAGTTTATACAACAAAATATTCAACAAGCAGGGGGCTGGATTAGTTTTGCGGAATTCATGCAAATGGCGCTTTATACACCTGGACTGGGTTATTACGCCGCCGGCAGCCCAAAATTCGGTATAGAAGGAGATTTTGTTACTGCACCAGAAATGTCGCCTTTATTTGCGCGAGTCATGTCTGATCAAGTCGCTGAAGTGCTTAATATTACCCAAGGCAACATCTTGGAATTGGGCGCTGGTACAGGCAAACTCGCGGCAGATATTCTATTGGCTTTGGCAGAGAAGTCGGCTTTGCCGGAACATTATTTTATATTGGAAGTAAGTGACCACTTGCGGCAGGTGCAGAGAGATACCTTAGCATCCCGGCTGCCAAAGGCCATTTTTGAGTGTGTGGAATGGTTAACTACATTACCCGAGCACTTTATCGGCCTCATATTGGGAAATGAAGTGCTGGATGCAGTCCCTGTGCATCTTATTCATATTACTTCCCAGGGTATACGCGAGCGCGGCGTGTCCTACGGTGGGAGCGGTTTCGAATGGCAAGACCAGCCGCTGACTGAAAAAAATTTACTTAAGACGCTAACGCGACTTAATTTATCTCCGGATTACCTCACCGAATTTTGCCCCGCTGCACAAGGCTTGATGACAAGCCTGGCGGATTGCCTGGTGCGAGGTGCCATCATCATGATTGATTATGGTTTTGCTGCACGTGAGTATTATCATCCGCAACGTAATCTAGGCACCTTGATGTGCCATTACCAGCAATTGGCGCACCCTGATCCGCTGATTAATATTGGCCTGCAAGATATTACCGCCCATGTGGATTTTACGGGCATTGCTCAAGCCGGCGTTGACCAGGGTTTGCAATTGGCCGGATTTTGCAGCCAGGCGCAGTTTTTAATGAACTGCGGCATTCTGGATGTGATGGCGCAAGTGTCGCCGCATGATATGGCGCAATATGCCCCTATGGCCGCAGCTGCACAGAAACTGCTATCCCCGGCTGAGATGGGGGATTTATTTAAGGTGATCGGGTTTACCAAAAATATAGATATTCCTTTGCTGGGATTTGTCGCTGGCGATAAATCCCATACGCTGTAAATCCTCCCTAAAGTATAATGCGCGCCATGACTAATACTAAATCTCCAGAAAAACCTACCGAAGATTTGACGCAACGCCGTATCCGCAGCTTTGTACTGCGGCAGGGACGTTTAACCAAAGGACAGGAGCGCGCACTGGAAACCGGTTTGCCAAAGTTCGGCATTCCTTATGCAGAGACATTGCTAGACCTTAAGCAGCTATTTGGCCGGACGGAATCGAAAAAGATACTGGAAATTGGCTTTGGCATGGGCGAGACTACCGCTAAGATCGCCCAAACCTTGCCGGACTGTGACTTTATTGCGGCAGAGGTTCATACGCCCGGCGTAGGCAGTCTGCTTAAGCTGATAGAAGAAAATAACATTTCAAATATCCGCATTATTCAGCATGATGTCGTGGAAGTATTGCAACATATGGTGTCGGAAGCCAGCTTGGATGGTGTACATATTTTCTTTCCGGATCCATGGCATAAAAAGCGCCATCATAAGCGTCGTTTGATTCAAGCGGAATTTGTGAAAGTGCTTTGTAGTAAATTAAAACCAGGCGGTTATTTGCATGTGGCAACCGATTGGCAAGAATATGCTGAGTGGGTGTTAGATGTCTTAAAAGCTGAACCGCAATTACAGAATACTGTAACCGATTATGCTAAGAAGCCAAGTTATCGTCCGCTTACCAAGTTCGAGAATCGCGGCATTAAGCTGGGTCACGGCGTATGGGATATGGTATTTAAACGTATTTAGCTATTCGCCCGCCGAGTTTTCGATGACCCAGTTTGCGTAAGGTGAAAAAGCATGTTCGACCGGTACCGCATAGACAGCAGGTAAAGCATAAGGATGACGCTCGCGGATAGCGCCTTCTATCGCAGCGTAGTTAGCGTCAACTGATTTGAGGCTGATGCGGAATTCCGCAGCGGCTTGCAAGGCACCCTCCCAATAGTAATAACTTTTAATCTCGGTAATCTGTGCACAAGCTACTAATTTCTGCACTACAAGAAAAGTAGCTATTTGATGGGCATCCTCGCTTGTGGCGACAGTCGTATGGATTTCAATCAACTTCATACTGATAGTGAATATCTACTTTGGTATTGAGCTAAACGCCCATACAGACAAGGCAGCCGCAACCATTGCAGCGACCCAGGATAGCAATACCGGCACATCATAAGCCCCTATTTGTACCGGCCATTGGCTGATGGCGCGTATCAATTGCAATAAAGCGATTAAACCAAAGACCACTCCGGAAACGATCGTATATTTCAGCATTTTAGTGCTCCTTAATCGGTCACGACTCTTTGCTTTCTTATTCTATCTCCGCCCATCAATGAAGCGATTTGTGCTGTGGGCAACTTAAACGATGCAGTTCCTGCCTTTTTGTTTGGCATGGTACAGGCGTCTGTCGACCTCGTCGATAAATACCATCGCTGTATCTTTATGGGCTGGAATGATCGTGCTTACACCAAGACTTAAAGTAAGCATCTGGCTTACTGGAGAAGCGGCATGTGGAATCTGTGCCTTGAAGATCAGGCTTCGGCAACGTTCAGCAACCTTCTTAGCTGACTCTTCGTCAGTTTCCGGTAATACCAGCACAAATTCTTCTCCACCGAAACGCGCTAGAAAATCACGCGAGCGGGTCGCAGCACCGCTTAACACTTGTCCGACTCGTTTCAATGAGTCGTCGCCTTGTATATGGCCGTAGTGGTCGTTGTATTGTTTAAAATAATCGATATCCAGCATGATGACAGAGAGTGGTTGGTGATTGCGCATGGCATTAGCCCATTCAAGCTCAAATACCTTATCGAACATGCGGCGGTTGGCGATGCCGGTTAGCCCATCTTTGAAAGACAATTCCTCTAATTCTTTTTGCAGGGTAATAAGCTTTTCTTCGGTTCTTTTACGTTCACTGATATCAAACATGAAGCCTATGAGTGAATTTGCGGAACCATCTTCGTTGCGTACCACATGCACCACATCACGTATCCAAACATAACTACCATCTTTATGCATGGCACGATAGTCAGCCTCATGATCTTTGCCATCGCGTGATTGCGAGACACAATAATCCACTACCCAGGCCTGATCATCAGGGTGCATACGGGCAGCCCAATCCTGCGCGCTGGCCCAGCTGTCTTGCGACCAGCCTAATAATGTTTCAATCTGCGGGCCAATATAGGTAAATTGCATGGTCGCCCAGTCAATCTTCCAAGGGATGGCATTCGTAGATTCTAAAAGAGTTTTGTAAACAGAATGGTCAGCGGCTAATGGGTCAGTCATGATATTCTCCATTTACAGTTGCTACGTTAGCTTGCATTATCTGCGTCATCCGCATCTGCAAACAACCACTTTCCAATAACCTTTTCAGCTTCTTCTACACCTTGCTTTTTTAAACTCGAGAATAATTGTACGCTGCATTCACTGTGATAATGATTACCCCAAGTTTCGATGAGTTCTTTACGAACTCTATTCAGGGTCAGTGAGGCTTCTCCACGTGAAAGTTTGTCTGACTTCGTCAATAGCACATGTACCGGTTTACCACTCGGGCAAAACCAATCCAGCATTTGACGATCCAGCGGTGTCAAAGGATGACGGCTGTCCATCACCAATACCAAACCGCCCAAACTCGGGCGTTCACTTAAATAGCGCGCTAATACGTTTTGCCAATGTGCACGCATGGATTCTGGCACTTTGGCATAACCATAGCCGGGTAAATCCACCAAATGACGATCGCCGCCTAAGGTAAAAAAGTTAATAAGTTGCGTGCGGCCAGGTTGCTTACTCACAAATGCCAGGCGGTTATGATTGGCAAGTGTATTAAGTGCACTGGATTTACCGGCATTAGAACGGCCTGCAAATGCCACTTCAATACCGCTGGCTGGCGGTAAATCGCGCAAATGGTGAGCTGAGATATAAAAAGCTGCGTTTTGAAACAAAGGCATTGGAATCCACTTCTTGAAGTTTTGTGCTTAAATCTGAATCGGACTAAGGTTTTGCTATCGATTCATCAGCACATTCGTAACAGTGAAAAATGCTATCACGAATAGGTGATTTTCGCTAAAATAGCGGGTTAATTGATTGAATCATCTGGATTTTAGGAGTGGTAATGCAATTTCGTCATGCAATGAAGTTAAGTGCAATATTTTTAGTAAGCGGGTTATTGACGCTGTCTGTACATGCTGCTCCGGCAACTGCTGAAAAAGCCGCGGCCAATGCACCAGAAAAAGCCCCTGCGAAAATAGAAGTGGCAGAGAAAAAAACGGCTGATCAAATTGTAAACACCGTCTGTGCGGCGTGTCATGCACCTGATGGCAATAGCGTCATTTCGCTAAACCCTAAATTGGCTGCGCAGCATCCTGAGTATCTTGAGAAACAACTTGCTGAATTTAAATCTGGCAAGCGCGCCAATGCAGTGATGTCAGGTATGGCGGCCATGTTAACTGATGAAGATATGAAAAATGTTGCAGCTTATTTTTCAACGCAGAAACTGACTTTAGGCCAAGCGAAAACTAACGCAGCAGGCTCACTGGGTGAAAAAATCTATCGTGGTGGCATTGCGGCAACCAATGTTCCTGCTTGCGCAGCGTGTCATGGTGCGAATGGTGCAGGTTTGCCGAAACAATTTCCACGTTTAGGTGGTCAGCATGCAGATTACACTTTGGCACAGTTGAGAATTTTCCGCACCGGCGAGCGCGCAAATGCGCCTATGATGATGGCGATAGCTGCTAAGATGACTGATGCAGAAATGGCGGCAGTCGCTGATTACATTCAAGGCCTGCGTTAATTTCTAACCCCTCCAACTTGTTAACATGGTTGCAACTATCAGCATTGGCTGAGAGTCTATGCTTGCAGCCATGTTGCTAACAGTCATATCCCACCTCTTGAGCTCAGATTTTGAATCCTAATTCTTCATTCTCCAAAAATCTATACGAATTATTGAGCTCTATGCGCTTTGCCGTGAGTATGTTGAGCGTGCTTGGCATAGCCTCTATCATTGGTACTGTACTCAAGCAAAATGAGCCTTACGAAAATTACATTATCAAGTTCGGCCAGTTCTGGTTCAGTTTCTTTGAAAAACTAGGCTTGTACGATGTTTACCACAGTGGCTGGTTTCTCATTATTTTGTTGTTCCTGGTGATTTCTACCAGCCTGTGTATCTATCGCAATAGCCCACTCATGGTTAAAGAGTGGAAAACTTTTAAAGAGCAGGCTACCGAAAAGTCACTAAAGGCTTTCAGCCATCAACACACCTATCCTTATGCTTCGTTAGAAAATAGCCAAGAAAATATCAAGCAGCAATTGCTGGCGTTTTTAAAGGCCAAGGGCTTCACCTATAAACTGAAGTCGCAGGCGGATGGTAGTGAGTTGATCGCAGCAAAAGCGGGCACCCATCAGCGCTTAGGCTATATTTTTACCCACGCTGCGATTGTGATTATTTGTTTCGGCGGCCTGCTGGATGGCAACTTGCCTTTCAAAGTGCAGGAAATGTTAGGCCATAAGCGGATTGAAACGTTGGATATCCCGGAATCTGAAGTGCCGGCCGTGAGCCGTTTAGGTATTCATAATCCTTCTTTCCGGGCCAATATGACCTTGCCTGAAGGCATGAGTGACAATGTGGCTTTTGTTCGTGTGCGTGACGGCTACCTGGTACAGGATTTGCCATTTCGTATTGCATTGAAAGACTTCCGCATCGAGCATTACGCGACGGGTCAGCCAAAGTCATTTGAGAGTGACATCGTCATTACGGATCCGGACTTAAAAGAGCCAATCACCAGAACGATTAGTGTCAATCATCCGCTTATTCATAAAGGCATCGCAATTTATCAATCGGACTTCCAGGATGGCGGAACAAAATTAAGTTTTAAAGTGTGGGATATTTTTGCTAAAACCAATCAACCCTCAATGCTGGAAGGTGCCATTTTCCAAAAAGGAATTTTAGGTGGCGGCGGAACCGCAGATAAAGCCAATCAAGCCTTAAAAGTGGAATATAACGATTTCCGTAAATTCAACATCATTAACCTGTCTGCTGATGGTAAAGGTAAGCCGCAGAATGTAGGGCCAAATATCACTTATAAATTGCGTGACGCCCAAGGCCAGGCTAAAGAGTATGTTAATTACATGCAGCCTTTGCAGATTGACGGCAAACATTATTTTATTTCCGGCATGCGTGAAACCGTGCAGGATGATTTTCAATATTTGCGTATCCCTGTGGATGACGATTTTAGTTTAGATGGTTTCATGCATTTTAAAGCTGTAATGCTGGATGAATCTAAATACAAAGAAATCGCAAGCCGCTTGGCTAAAGTAGCGGTGGGTAAAGGCAAGGGCAAAGATAGTAGCGCGGTACAAACTCAATTTGAGGACAGTGTCGTACAAATTATGCGTACTTTCGCCATGGGGGGATATAACAAGGTAGCGCAGGTGATTGAAAAGAATGTACCGGAAGCAGAGCGTGAGATGGCGGCGAAAACGTATATCCGCATGATCAATCTCGCGGCTTTCGAAGCGTATAACTTGGCGCGGACCCTGGATAAAAAACCATTACTGGTCAACAATGCCCAAACTCAGACGTTGATTCAGGATAGTTTAAATGCATTTAGTGATATGTTCTTTTACGGAGCGCCTTACTATTTGCAGCTGGACCAATTTGAGCATAAAGAGGCCAGTGGTTTGCAACTGACAAAATCGCCGGGGCAGAAATGGGTTTATTTAGGCTCCACATTGCTGGTACTAGGCATTTTTGCCATGATGTACATACGAGAGCGCCGCATCTGGTTGACGCTTAAACCAGCAAGCCAGCAACTACATTTTGCGATGTCGTCAAACCGTAAGAACTTGGATTTTGAACAAGAGTTTAATTTATACCGCGAGCAGATCAAACATCTGTTGACTTAAGGTAAGGGATTTTAATTATGAATAGCAATGAACTCGGCAATATAACCAACCCTGATTACCATGTTAAAACCTGGTGGCAGCGGCTGGATTGGAAAGATGGTTTGTATGCTTTGCTATTAGCCATGGGGGCGGTATTTGCTTATAGTCAATATTCGCAGCACATGGACGCGTATGAGATCGGATTTTTATTCGGCGCAGCTGCAGCCTTAAGTTATGTAGGCTGGCAGTGGAGATCGTTTGCTAAATTGGTGCTAGCGGTAGGGGTTATCAGCCTGTTTGCCATCTATCTTTATCATGGTGACCAGGCACGGGCCACGCAGGCCTTTTTGCTTAAATATTTAATTTCAAGCCAATCTGCCGTGATGTGGATGAATGTCCTGTTTGTGCTTGCCATGCTTGTGTATTGGTTCGCGCTATTTAAGCGTTCAGATTTTTCTGGCAAGTTTGCTTCTGCGCTTACTTGGATTGCCGTGCTGATGGGTTTTGTCGGCCTGATGGTACGCTGGTATGAGTCTTACCTCATTGCGCCGGATGTTGGGCATATTCCAATCAGCAACTTATACGAAGTGTTTATCCTGTTTTGCCTGATCACCTCATTGCTATATCTACATTACGAGCAACGGTTCAATACTAGGCAATTGGGTGGCTTCGTATTGATTATTGTGAATGCAGCAGTGGGCTTTATCCTTTGGTATACCTTTGATCGCCAAGCGCATACGATTCAACCCCTCGTGCCTGCATTGCAATCCTATTGGATGAAAATTCACGTCCCGGCTAATTTCGTGGGTTATGGTGCTTTTTCCTTAGCTGCCATGGTAGCGAGTGCTTATTTATTAGCTAAAAAAGGCATCCTTGCTTCACGTCTGCCGAGCTTGGATGTGCTTGAAGATGTAATGTATAAATCCATTGCCGTAGGCTTTGCGTTCTTTACGATTGCTACCATTTTAGGCGCCATGTGGGCTGCGGAAGCTTGGGGTGGTTATTGGAGTTGGGATCCTAAAGAAACCTGGGCGCTTATTGTGTGGCTCAATTACGCTGCGTGGCTGCATCTGCGCATGGTAAAAGGCCTGCGTGGCCCGGTGTTAGCATGGTGGGCTTTAGTCGGCTTGATTGTAACGACCTTTGCCTTCCTAGGCGTCAACATGTTCTTGAGCGGTTTGCATTCCTACGGTGAACTTTAACGCTATAGCCAACCGAATTGCATTGCGATTTAGTTGGCTTGCGCATAACCACTTATGTCTTACCGCTTTTTATGTATTACTTTCAATCGCTTCTATTCTAAAACGCACGGCCCCATCGCGATTTTCCACCAGGCTTAATAAGTATCCAGCCTGCGAGGCCTGTTGTGCTGCGTGATAAAGCCCTACACCTAGGCCATTTTTGGAACTTACGTGCGATTTAAAGAGGCGCTCAGCGATATCCGCAGGGATCGCAGAACCTGTGTCACTGACCTCTAAGCTGAAATTCTGGCTCTCTAATAAAGTTACCCGTATTAAAGTATTACTTTCCAACTTGGCTTTCTCAAGCGCATTCTGTAATAAGTTATCTACTACACTATCCAATACTTCAGCGTCGATATTAGTTTTGGGTAACTGGCTAGGCGCATCAAATAATATTTGCTGGTGAGCATTGGTTTTTTTAAAGTTTTTCCACCATGTGGCTGTTTTAGCTTCCTGTTTTTTCTCAGTACTCGGGCGTTCCAGTTTAGTCAACGTATGGGCTAAACGTTGATTCAAGCGAGGCAACTGTTTACGAATCAATTCGACCAGCCTACTATCATCTTCTTGATTTTTGGGTTGCTCGGCAGCAGCACACAATGTACCTAGCGATTGCAGAATATTCTTAATATCATGCGTGAGGCGCGAACCGGTTTCATATAAAGTTTGCGTATAGGTGTTTTGACTAATGGTTTCTTCACGACGCTTGGCGTCATAGAACTCACCTACAATCTGCGTTAATAATTGCACATGCAAATACATAGCAGGACTGAATTGCCAGCGTGAGTAAACAGTTAAGTGCAACTCCTCAAAATTAAACGTGGATATAAAGCGGGTTGAATCTCCTATCTGGTGCTTAGCGCTGGCAATGTTCCAACTAAGTCCGCTGACCCAGTTTAACTGTGCTAATTCATTCATGGCAGCACGTAAAAACCTATCTGCTGAAGATTCATAATCAGCATGCGCCGCGATTTTTTTGATCCATTGCTCGAACGGTAGTCCCAGACTTAATAAGTAGCGGGACATTAAAAGCTCCAGGCCGGAAAAACTGGAGCTGGGGTTCCAGAGCCAACTTAGTAATACAAGGGTTGCAGCCAAGCCTAATACGGCCACAATTAGTAATTTGATGTAATGGACTTGCCAAATAATGCCAATAGCAAAACTGCCTAATATTACGATTAGTGTTAGTAAGAAAATCAATAAGGTATAAAAAAAGTCGATATTCGGCGTTTGAGGGTCGGGCTTATTTTTCGCGGTTAAGAATAGAATGGCAACCGGCAAAATGGGTAGCAGATAGAGAATGATAAACTCAGCTGCTGCCAGATCTGCAGTCGCTTTTAAAAGTTTGGGCACAACCCACAACAGTAAGGTCGCCAAAAGATATATTGCAGATAGAATATAAGGTAGCCGGGAGCGATCAGATTCACTAGAAAAGATGCGCCCACCGATCAGTGCGAATAAGCCTGCCATCCAAAATGCAATGCTCCACCAGGTGACAAAATTCATAACGAGCACAGCACCTGCTACGATGATAACTATAGCTTTCCAGGTGAGCTTGTAGCTTTGACGCAACAATGGCTGCCATAGCAAAAAACAGCCGTAGTGACATAAAAAAAGTGCATGTTGCAAATGGCTCGCGTCACCCCAAATCAATAAACCGTGGAGCGATAAAATCATTATCGCCATTAAGCGATCAGAATCATTGACTATTTGGCTACAGAATTTAAGAAAACTTGGCATACATTTGTTGACTTGTTAATTGGAAAAGATGTTAAATATACAAGCTATTACGGCCAAAATGTAACTAAGCACACACATTATTTGTGGCGAATTCACAACGACTTAGTTTAGTTTTCAACATTTAAAATGAAATTTTCCATAAAGTCTTATAGAATGCATGGCAATATATAAAAAGTTGGCTTTTTAAGCAGCAAGATTCTTGGTATAGATTTTGCACATTAAAAATAACATAAGCAAATTGCTTAATGTCTAATACTAAAGTTCGGGGAACTTAATGAAAAAACAACAAAGTGGTTTTACGTTAATCGAGTTAGCAATTGTGCTGGTTATCATCGGCTTGCTATTAGGCGGCGTATTGAAAGGCCAGGAACTAATCAACAGTGCCAAAGTTAAAAATATGGCGAGTGATTTTAAAAATATCCAAGTATATATATATGGATATCAAGATAAGTACAGGGCTCTGCCGGGAGACGATAGGTTAGCAAGTACGCATGTTACTGGTGGAAGTAATGGGGCAGGTGGCACTTTAGGCAATGGTGTGATAGAAGGTGACTGGGATTCAGCTACATTAACAACTGAAGCAGCTTTATTTTGGCAGCATGTAAGATTAGCGGGTTTAGCTCCCGGCCCTACAAGTACTACAGATGCAAATTATTTTCCAACGAATGCAGATGGCGGCAGGATTGGTATAGAGAGTGTATCTGCTTTTGGTGGACCAGCAGGCTTGGCAGGTGCTTATGTGATTTGTTCTGCTGCTGTGCTAGGTAAATATGCAAAGCAATTAGACACGGCTTTAGATGATGGTGAAACGTCGACGGGGTCGTTTAGAGCTTATGCTGCTGGTGCACCTACAGTATGGGTAACTAGTAATGTTGCAACTCCAACGATTGCGGATGCAACTACATATAACGTTTGTCTTACGTTCTAAATTTTGTGTTTTTTAAAAGGCCCGCTTCATAGCGGGCTTTTTTATTCATTGCAAACTGTATAGTTGTTTCCAAAATGGATATTCAGCTTGCTTAGAAGTGAAATTGTTTTAGAATAGTGCCTGAATTCAAATCGATCATCCTATTCGCCATTCATGACCACCAACATCGTAGAAATTGATAACCTTTCTTTTGGTTATAAAGGTAAATTGCTGCATAAAGGCATCAATATGGTGTTCCCACGCGGTAAAGTAGTGGCCATCATGGGCGGCAGCGGCAGCGGCAAAACTACCTTATTGCGCTTAATCGGCGGCCAAATTAAGCCAAGCGAAGGTGAAGTGCGCGTAGATGGTAAAGTGGTCCATGAGCAGGACCGCCATGGTATCTACAAATTACGTCGTAAAATGGGTATGTTGTTTCAGCATGGTGCGTTATTCACTGATTTATCGGTGTTTGAGAATGTGGCTTTTCCTATTCGTGAACACACGGATTTGCCGGAATCCATGATTAAAGATTTGGTACTGATGAAGTTAAATGCAGTAGGGCTACGCGGTGCACATGCACTAATGCCTGCTGAACTGTCGGGTGGGATGGCTCGCCGTGTTGCGCTGGCTAGAGCCGTGGCCTTGGACCCAGATATCATTATGTACGATGAGCCATTTGCCGGCTTAGATCCTATTTCAATGGGTGTGATTTGCGATTTAATACGTAGCCTGAATGATGCGTTAGGTGCGACGTCGATTATTGTTACCCATGATGTGGAAGAGACATTTTCTTTTGCAGACTATGTGTATTTTGTTGCTAATGGTGAGGTAGCGGCAGAAGGGACTCCACAAGACTTGTTGCAATCGGAATTACCGTTTGTGCATCAATTTGTACATGCAGAAAAAGATGGACCTGTGCCATTCCACTATGCAGCAGCAGATTACCGTTCTGAGCTTTCGCTGTAACCAATTAATCTGCTGCAAATAAATTAAAAATAATGATTAAATCTAATCTTCTCATTTGTCTAATACGTACTTTACAAAGCATAGGCAGGCGCACGATCGACCGCTTGTGGCGTTTAGGCGCAGGTGCACGATTATTTTTGCTGACCATTATTTACTCTGGAGAAAGCTTCCGTCGTTTTCATTTAACGATTCGTGAGATTTATTCTACCGGTGTGATGTCGCTGTTAATTGTTGTAGTGTCAGCTTTTTTTGTCGGTATGGTTTTGGCATTGCAGGGCTACTACACCTTGCAAAAATATGGTTCATCCGAAGCCATTGGCGTATTGGTGGCATTGTCATTACTTCGTGAATTAGGGCCGGTAGTAACCGCGCTTTTATTTGCCGGTCGCGCGGGTACTGCAATTACAGCAGAGATTGGGTTGATGAAAGCAACCGAACAGCTATCCGCAATGGAAATGATGGCAGTGAGCCCGATTGCGCGTGTAGTTGCACCACGTTTCTGGGCAGGTGTGATTTCAATGCCTTTATTGGCTTTATTATTCTCAATGGTAGGGATATTAGGCGGTTATATCGTGGCTGTACCTTTGATTGGCGTGGATGAAGGCGCTTTCTGGTCTCAAATGCAGGCCAATGTGGATATTCGGGAAGATATCATTAATGGTGTGATTAAAAGCATAGTATTTGGCGTTGCTTGCACCATGATTGCCTTATTTGAAGGTTTTGATGCGCCACCTACCGCGGAAGGGGTAAGTCGGGCAACCACACGTACGGTTGTCACTTCATCTTTGGCTGTTTTAGGTTTGGATTTTGTATTAACTTCTTTTATGCTTGCAGTATAGATTAGTTGAATTGAGGAGTGGTTGTGGATAGAACAACAATAGATTTATGGGTGGGCATATTTGTCGCTTTGGGCGTATCAGCGTTATTGGGGCTTGCGATTAAAGTAGGCAATTTAAGATCCAACTCATTAGGTGAAACTTACACGGTTACGGCAGCCTTTGACAACGTTGGCGGCTTGAAGCCGCGTGCGCCTATTAAAAGTGCCGGCGTAGTTGTAGGTCGTGTCGATGATATTAGTTTTGATACTAAGAATTTTGAAGCCGTTGTAACGTTAAAAATTGATCAACGTTATCCGTTCCCCAAAGATACTTTTGCTAATATTTATACAGCAGGCTTATTAGGTGAGCAGTATCTAGGCCTAGAGGCCGGTGGTGATGAAGAGTCACTTAAAAACGGCGATAGAATTCAGCAAACGCAAGATGCAGTTGTACTTGAGAAAATGATTAGCCAATTTTTGTACAGTAAAGCTTCCGAAACGGAGCCAGAAAAAGCTCAGGCGCCTGCTCCTGCAACTAAACCTTCAGATAGTAAGTCAACTGAATTGGGTGACGCGCCGTTTTAATAGCGTCAGTATCGTTAAACAATAACAATCAAAATAATAAAACCATAAATCATAAAGGCTATGCATGAAATTACTCTTTAAACTTTTAATCGCAATAGGCTTAATGTTAAATATCGCTATTGCATCTGCTGAGGTAACACCTGATGCATTAGTAAAGCAAACCGCTGAAGAAGTACTCACCATTGTTAAAACCGATAAAGATATTCAAGCTGGTAATCAACAAAAAATATTTGCGATTGCTGAAGAAAAAATCCTGCCTAACTTTGATTTCGAACGTGTATGCCGTATGGTGCTCGGCAAAAATTGGAGGTCTGCTAGTGCTGATCAGCAAGCCGCTTTCAAAAATGAGTTCCGGAGTTTGTTATTGCGTACTTATGCATCAGCATTAAGCAAATATCGTGACCAAATCATTGAATACAAACCTTTGCGTATGGAGCCAGGGGCGACAAATGTAACGGTAAAAACCCAGATTTTACAATCCGGTGGTCAACCTGTTGCAGTAGATTATAGCCTGGTGAAAACGAGTGAAAGCTGGAAAGTGTATGACATCGTGATTGAGAATGTGAGTTTGGTAACGAATTACCGTAGTCAATTCAGTAATGAAATCCGCCAGAATGGCTTAGATAGCTTGATTAAAAAGCTAGCTGATAAAAACGCAGCAGTTTAATAGTGACATAAAAAAATAAGTAATGGCTGAATTAATACAACAAGGTAATCAATGGCGACTATCAGGCGATGTACTGATGGCGAATGCGCAAGCATTGTTAGATCAGAGTACTGCCTTATCCATGGAAAGTGATACAGAAATCGACTTTTCTGCGGTTACTGACGTAGACACAGTGGCGCTGAGCTTAATGCTGGAATGGCAACGGCGCGCCACTAAAAATAATTGTAATGTGACGTATAGCCATTTACCCGCCAATCTTATTAGCTTGGCGGATTTATATGGCGTTACTGATTTTATTGCCCAGACTCAGCATTAATTCTATCAGCAGTAATGATTAATCCACGGCTTGTTTGCGAACGAGCCGTATTCTTTTTTAGTATCGAAATTTATCAATTATTTTGGATAATTTGAACATGCAATCTTCTCATGCCGTCACGATTGCTGGCGTGCATAAACATTTCGGTAGCTTGCATGCTTTGAGAGGTGTTGACCTTCACATTGAGCAAGGAGAGTTCTTTGCATTGCTGGGACCCAATGGCGCCGGTAAATCGACCTTAATTAATATTTTGGCTGGTTTAATCAAACCTGATGCAGGCAATATTGCAGTCATGGGGCATGACGTGGTTACCCAATATCGCCGTGCCCGTCAATTACTTGGTGTTGTACCGCAAGAACTGGTCTTCGATCCTTTTTTCAACGTACGTGAAATGTTGCGCTTCCAGGCAGGTTATTTTGGACGTGGTCCAGAAAACGATGTATGGGTGGATGAGATTCTAGAAGGTTTAGGACTTGCCGATAAGGCCTCCACTAATATGCGTAAGCTTTCAGGTGGGATGAAACGCCGTGCCTTGATAGCGCAGGCCTTGGCGCATCGCCCACCAGTGATTGTGCTGGATGAGCCCACCGCAGGAGTGGATGTCGAATTGCGTCAAATGCTGTGGGAGTTCATCAAGAAGCTCAACCGCGAGGGGCATACCATCATCCTGACCACGCATTATCTTGAAGAGGCCGAAGCATTATGCCACCGTGTCGCCATGATGAAAGCTGGGCAAATTGTGGCGCTGGATAGCACCGCTAACTTGCTTAACAAGTTCGCGGGCAAAAGCTTGCGTTTAACATTAGGTGAAGTCGTTTTACCTATTGAGATTCAGGATTTAGTCCGTCATCAAGAAGCTGGAATTTTTACCTTTGCATTAAGCGATATGGCGCAAATCGAATTTGTGTTGGCAGCCTTGCGTTCACAAAATATCAAGGTGATTGATATGCAGTTAAATGAGGCGGATTTGGAAGATGTGTTCCTGTCACTGGTAGGCAAAACCGAATGAAAAATATCATCAATTCACAATGGCGTGGCCCGTGGACCCTGCTCAAAAAAGAATTAGTGCGTTTCTGGCGCGTCGCCTTTCAAACGGTGGCGGCGCCCGTCATCACTGCTTTATTGTATTTGCTGATTTTTTCCCATGTGCTGGAAAGCCACGTGCAGGTTTATGATGGCGTGCCTTATACTGCATTCCTAATTCCTGGTTTGATTATGATGTCTGTGCTGCAAAATGCATTTGCTAATAGCTCGTCTAGTATCATCCAATCTAAAGTGATGGGCAATATTGTGTTTGTGCTGTTAACCCCTTTAACGCATATGCAATTTTTCTCCGCTTTTTTAATTGCAGCGATTATTCGTGGTTTGGTTGTTGGACTTTGTATCTATCTCGGCGCGATGTGGTTTGTGGATTTGCAGATGGCTCACCCGGTTTATATATTTGCCTTTGCGCTGTTGGGTAGCGCACTGCTAGGCACATTCGGCATCATTGCCGGTATCTGGGCAGACCGTTTTGACCAGATGGCTGCTTTCCAGAATTTTGTCATCATGCCTTTGTCGTTTTTATCCGGTGTATTTTATTCTATACATTCCTTACCACCATTTTGGCAGAAGGTCTCGCAACTGAATCCATTTTTCTACATGATTGATGGTTTCCGTTATGGATTCTTTGGTAAAGGCGATGTATCGCCATTAATCAGTCTGTCCATCGTCGGTGTGTCCTTCTTACTATTAGCCTGGATTACGCTAAAAATGTTAAAATCCGGTTATAAATTAAGAACGTAAGCGAAAAGACAGGATACAAGTGTTAAGCGCACAACAATTACAAAGTTACATCACTCAACATTTGGCATGTGACTATATTAAGGTGCTAGGAGATGACGGCACACATTTTGAAGCCGTCATTGTCAGTCCTGCATTCGTAGGCAAATCCATGGTGCAACAGCATCAATTGGTTTATTCAGCTTTAGGAGACAGGATGCGGGCAGAAATCCATGCGCTATCCATGCGCACCTTAACGCCTGAAGCCTGGCAAAAAATAAACACAGCATCATAAATAAGCAAATTTTAGGAAAAGTAATGGATACACAACAACTGATTAAAGACCAAGTCACCAGCAACCCGGTAGTGCTTTATATGAAAGGCAGCCCAAAGTTTCCACAATGCGGCTTTTCAAACCTCGCCACACAGATTTTAGACGCTTGTAATGCACAATATCTGGCGGTTGATGTATTGGCAGATCAAAACATTCGCGAGGGTATTAAAGTTTACGCAAACTGGCCAACTATTCCACAGCTCTATATTGGCGGTGAATTCGTCGGTGGTTCAGATATTATGCGCGCCATGTATGAAAGCGGCGAATTGCAAACCATGCTAGACGCGGTTAAATAGTTGGATAAGCTCCTAATAAAAGGCGGTAATCGCCTGCATGGCGAGATTACAATTTCCGGCGCTAAAAATGCGGCATTGCCGATTTTATGTGCATCCTTATTAGCTGAAACACCACTCAATTTATCGAGCGTTGCGGCACTTAAGGATATTGACACTACAATCAAATTGCTTGGCATGATGGGCGTTAAAATTGACCGCAACGCTGATAAAGTCAGCCTGGATGCCAGCGAAGTGGCTTCTTTTGAAGCGACTTATGAAATGGTGAAAACCATGCGTGCTTCTATTCTGGTACTAGGTCCTTTGTTAGCAAGATTCGGTAACGCGCGCGTGTCATTACCCGGTGGATGTGCCATCGGCTCTCGGCCGGTTGATCTGCACATCAAGGGCTTGCAAGCGATGGGCGCGGCCATCCACATTGCGCATGGTTATATTCAAGCAAGTACTTTGCATTTGCCTAACCGGCGCTTGCAGGGCGCGCGTTATTACATGGATATGGTGACAGTCACCGGCACTGAAAACCTCATGATGGCCGCCAGCTTGGCGCAAGGTACCACAGTGTTAGAGAATGCTGCAAAAGAACCGGAAGTGGTTGATCTGGCAAATTGCCTGATCAAGATGGGCGCCAAAATCTCCGGCGCTGGCACCGATGTCATCACCATTGAAGGCGTTGAACGCTTGAGAGGTGCTGACCACAATATCGTCTGTGACCGTATTGAAGCGGGTACGTATATGGTCGCTGCAGCCATGACCGGCGGCGAAGTGAAGTTGTTGAATGTGCAAGCGCATTTGCTCGATGCAGTGATTGAGAAGTTGCGTGAAGCGGGTGCAATTGTGACGGTTGGTACAGATAGCATTACTGTTAAAGCTGAAGGTAAGCTAAAGGCGGTCAATATTCGTACTGCACCACACCCAGCTTTTCCTACCGACATGCAAGCCCAGTTTATGGCCTTAAATACAGTGGCAAGTGGTGTCGCTAAAGTCACTGAAACCATTTTTGAGAACCGTTTTATGCATGTGCAGGAAATGCAGCGTTTGGGTGCAGACATAGGCATAGATGGCAATACTGCACTGGTCAAAGGCGTTGAATTCCTTGATGGTGCTACTGTAATGGCAACCGATTTGCGTGCTTCTGCAAGTCTTGTATTAGCCGGCTTAGTTGCACGCGGCGAAACGCTGATAGAACGAATTTATCACCTGGACCGCGGTTATGAGCACCTGGAAGCCAAATTAAATGCATTGGGCGCCAATGTCCAGCGTGTTAGTTAACCAAAATTAATAAAAATATGATTACCATCGCACTATCTAAAGGCAGGATATTTGAAGAGACCACCCCATTATTGGCGGCGGCAGGGATTCATGCGCTGGAAGATCCCGAAGCATCGCGTAAATTAATCTTAGCAACCAATCGCGACGATGTTCGCTTGATCATTGTACGAGCGACTGATGTTCCGACTTATGTACAGTATGGTGCTGCAGACCTTGGCATTGCTGGTAAGGATGTGCTGGATGAGCATGGGGGCGAAGGCTTATATCAGCCAATCGACCTGCAAATTGCAAAATGTAAAATGATGGTGGCAGTGCGTGAGGATTTCGATTATTTCGGTTCTATTCGTAGTGGTGCGCGTTTAAAAGTCGTCACTAAATACGTCAAGACAGCACGCGAACACTTTGCGGCCAAGGGCATGCATGTTGATTTGATTAAGTTATATGGCTCTATGGAACTAGGCCCCTTAGTGGGTTTAGCCGATGTTATTGTCGACTTGGTGAGTACGGGCGGCACGTTACGTGCGAATAACTTGAAAGCGGTTGAAGAAGTTGGTGACATCAGTTCGCGTCTGGTCGTTAACCAGGCTTCACTCAAGCTAAACCGTGCGAAGCTGCAGCCCATTATGGATGCTTTCTCCAGCGCAATTAACAAGTAATTAGTCACAGGTTTAATATGAAGATCAGACGTTTTTCCACCACAGATCAAGATTTCGACAGCAAGCTTAAAACATTGCTGGCATTCGAGACCGCCCAAGATGACAGTATTGATGTAGTCGTCGCAAATATCTTAAAAGATGTAAAAACACGCGGCGATGCTGCAGTGCTGCAATATACCAATCGATTTGACAAGACCGATGCTACCAAATTAAGTGATCTAGAAATCAGTCAGGCGGATTTACAAGCGGCACTGGAAAGTCTGCCAATCGTTCAGCGTGAAGCGCTACAGGCGGCGGCGGACCGTGTGCGTAGTTACCATGAAAAACAATTAATGGCTTCATGGACATACAAAGATGATGATGGCACCTTATTAGGCCAGCAAGTTACATCATTGGATCGCGTGGGCTTATATGTGCCCGGGGGTAAGGCAGCCTACCCGTCTTCCGTGTTGATGAATGCGATTCCGGCAAAGGTAGCGGGCGTCAAAGAACTCATTATGGTTGTACCCACGCCGAACGGCGAAAAGAATGCACTGGTATTAGCTGCTGCAGCAATTGCCGGTGTAGACCGGGTGTTCTGTATTGGTGGTGCGCAGGCAGTTGGTGCATTGGCATACGGTACGGAAACAGTGCCACAGGTTGATAAAATCGTAGGTCCTGGAAATGCTTATGTTGCTGCTGCCAAACGTCGTGTCTTCGGTGTAGTGGGTATTGATATGGTGGCCGGACCTTCTGAAATTCTTGTAATCTGCGATGGGAAAACGAATCCCGATTGGGTTGCGATGGACTTGTTTTCGCAAGCCGAGCATGACGAGCTGGCCCAGGCAATTCTCTTAAGCCCTGATACCGAATTTTTAGATAGGGTCAGCGCTAGTATAGAAAAATTAGTTCAGGAAATGCCACGTAAGGACATCATCACGACTTCTTTTCAAGATCGCGGGGCGCTAATTCAGGTGCGCGATCTGGATGAAGCAGCTGAAATCAGCAACTACATCGCGCCTGAACATCTGGAGCTATCGATTGATGAGCCGCTGGCTTTTAGTGAGAAGATCAAGCATGCGGGCGCGATATTTATGGGACGAGACACCTGCGAAGCGTTGGGCGATTATTGTGCGGGTCCGAACCATGTATTACCAACTTCACGTACTGCCCGGTTTTCATCACCACTCGGTGTTTATGACTTCCAGAAGCGTTCCAGCCTGATTTTAGTATCCCCGGAAGGTGCACAGAAGCTCGGTAAAATAGCTTCTACTCTGGCGCATGGCGAAGGCTTGCAGGCGCATGCTCGCAGCGCCGAATATCGCCTGAAAACACGCAATTAAAATGACTACTTTTTTGGCAGTGTCATCATTTGGTTGCCGTGCTTCATGTGCCGTCTTCCAAACTTCATCCTTGCCGCCTAGTACTCATTTTAATATCGCATTAATGAAAGCATGAATGAAATATGAGCCAATATTGGAGCAAGATAGTTCATCAGCTCACTCCCTACGTGCCGGGTGAACAGCCAAAAATCGACAACTTGGTTAAACTCAATACCAACGAAAATCCGTATGGCCCGAGTCCGAAGGTAATTGAAGCGTTAAAGCTCGAAGCGGCTGATTCTTTACGACTCTATCCAGACCCGAATTCAGATGCATTGAAAGATGCCATTGCAGGTGCTTACCATTTAAATGCCAATCAGGTATTTGTCGGTAACGGCTCAGATGAAGTATTAGCACATGTGTTTCAAGCCTTGCTTAAACATGACCAGCCTTTATTATTTCCGGATATTACTTATAGCTTTTACCCCGTCTATTGCGGCTTGTATGAAATTGAATACAAGCTAGTCCCGTTAACGGCATCATTTGAAATAGAGGTAAATGATTATCTGCAACCTAATGGCGGTATCATTTTCCCTAATCCCAATGCGCCTACGGGTATACCGCTGGCACTGGCGAAAATTGAAAAACTGTTGCAAGTTAATAAGCAGTCAGTGGTAGTAATCGACGAAGCCTATGTAGATTTTGGCACTGAATCCGCAGTAAGTTTAATCAATCGTTATCCGAACCTACTGGTAACTCACACACTATCCAAAGCCCGTTCTCTGGCTGGCTTGCGTGTGGGTTATGCACTGGGCAATCCAGCATTAATTGAAG
Organism: Methylotenera sp.; assembly: GCA_002928535.1. Taxonomy (GTDB): domain Bacteria; phylum Pseudomonadota; class Gammaproteobacteria; order Burkholderiales; family Methylophilaceae; genus Methylotenera. The sequence continues at coordinate 80,521 of PERG01000009.1, forward strand.
CATTGATTCGCGTTAAGGATAGTTTCAACTCTTATCCGATTGACCGTTTCGCTTCAGCAGGCGCGATTGCTGCCATAGAAGACACGGCTTATTTTGATAAAACCAGCCAGCAGGTCATCGCTACACGTGAGGAACTGGTTAAAAATTTAAGGGAATTAGGGTTTGAAGTATTACCTTCGGGCGCTAATTTTATTTTTGCGCAGCATCCGAATCATGATGGGGCAAAGTTAACAGCTAAATTACGCGAAAAGAATATTATCGTCCGCCATTTCAAAACGCCCACCCGGATCGCACCTTATATGCGCATAACAATTGGGACTGATGCCCAGTCGCAGCTACTCGTCAGCGCACTTAAGAAAATCCTCGCTTTATGACTTCAATTCAAATTTAAATAAATTTTAGTTCTGCAGTTACATTAAATAGCGGCGTAAGATGCAAATAACCACGAAAAGTTTGAAATTTCTTATAAACTGCGGTTATTATTACGAAATGTGCGTTTTGTGCACAATATAATAAATTTTTTAACTTAAATATTTGAATCAAAGTAAATTTTACCATTTACTTTTTTTGGAGGATGTATCGTGGCACAAACCCAAATGGCATTAGACTCACTAGATTTCGACGCAACTGTTGCATTGGCAACTAAAGTTGCTCCACACGTAGATATTCTTGAAATTGGTACACCTTGCATAAAGCATAACGGTATCAAATTGCTTGAAACATTGCGCGCTAAATTTCCTAAAAATAAAATTTTGGTTGACCTGAAAACAATGGATGCTGGTTTCTATGAAGCTGAGCCATTTTATAAAGCCGGTGCTGATATCTGTACAGTACTTGGTACTGCTGATCTGGGTACAATTAAAGGTGTAATCGATGTTGCCAATAAATACGGCAAAAAAGCACAAGTTGACTTGATCAACGTTGCAGACAAAAAAACACGTACCCAAGAAGTGGCTAAATTAGGCGCACACATCATTGGTGTGCACACTGGTTTGGATCAACAAGCCGCGGGTCAAACCCCATTCAATGACTTAGCCATGGTGGCTGGTTTAGACTTGGGCGTAGATATTTCTGTAGCGGGTGGCGTTAAAGCAGCTACTACCCAACAAGTTAAAGATGCTGGTGCAACAATCATTGTTGCTGGTGCAGCTATTTATGGCGCTGCTGATCCGGCGGCGGCGGCGGCTGAAATCAGCGCAATCGCTCACGGCGGCTCAAGTGCTGGCGGTGCTAAAAAATTCTTACCATGGATTATTGGCGCGATCATTTTGGTTGTATTGTTCACAGTATTAACTGGCAAAAAAGCAGAAGAAACATCGGAAGAAGTTGCTCCGGCTGCTGAAACATCAGCACCAGTTGAAGCTCCTGCCGATGCTGCTCCAGTAGAAGCCGCACCTGCTGAAGCTGCTCCAACTGAAGAAGCACCTGCTGCTGCACAATAATTGTTTGATATCGCGAGCCGTGTGCTCACGTTGAAATTATTGGCATAAGCCAAGCTTAAAGTTAAGACTTAAAGCCTAGTAAGATGATGATATCTTACTAGGCTTTCATCATTTATAAGGTTTAATATATTTTTGCGTAAGCAAGTCGGTGCTTAGTTAGTGCAAGCAGAGTGATATGTATTAGCTGCTTGTTATTGCTTAGGTTAAAATAGGCCCCTCAATCGTTTTTATTTTGATATTCAAGTGATTCATATGCGCGCTGCTGAAGTAGTAAGAAACACACTGGAAACACAAATTACCGTATCTATTAACCTGGATGGTACTGGTGTTTCACAATTTAATACTGGCTTGGGGTTTTTAGACCATATGCTGGATCAGATTGCCCGTCACGGTATGATGGATATCAATGTGAATGCAAAAGGTGACTTGCATATCGATGCGCACCACACCGTAGAAGATATCGGTATTACATTGGGTCAGGCATTTGCAAAAGCCATAGGCGATAAAAAAGGTATTCGTCGTTATGGCCATGCCTATGTTCCGCTTGATGAAGCGTTGTCTCGCGTTGTGCTCGATATTTCCGGACGACCGGGTCTAGAGTTCGGCTGCGTTTTTACGCGTTCAGCGATTGGCGAATTTGACGTGGATTTAGTACATGAATTTTTCCAAGGCTTTGTTAATCACGCCAATGTCACGTTACACATCGATAATTTAAAGGGCCACAACGCGCATCATCAAGCCGAAACGATTTTCAAGGCTTTCGGACGTGCTTTACGCATGGCCGTTGAACATGACACACGCATGGCCGGCATCATGCCTTCCACCAAAGGCAGCTTATAAGCACGCTTGTTTTTAACGGCAGTTACTATCGCATGAATAAAATTGATATCGCAGTAATAGATTATGGTATGGGTAACCTACGTTCTGTCGCCAAGGCGCTTGAGCATGTGGCCCCAGATAAATCTGTAGTGGTAACCAGTGATCCTGCTGAAGTGGCGCAGGCCGAACGTATTGTGTTTCCTGGGCAAGGTGCTATGCCAGACTGCATGCGCGAGCTGGATGCCCGTGGTTTACGCGAAACTGTATTAGACGCCGCAAAGAAGAAACCGTTTTTAGGCATTTGCATCGGCTTGCAGATGTTATTTGACGAGTCGGAAGAAGGCAATGCTAAAGGCTTGGGTTTCCTAGAGGGTAGTGTTAAGCGCTTTCCTTCGGAGATGAAAGACAGTCATGGCGATAAACTTAAAGTCCCACATATGGGCTGGAATCAGGTATACCAGCAGGATTCGTCTCACCCCATGTGGCAAGGCATTGCCGATGGCGAACGTTTTTATTACGTGCATAGTTATTACGTGCAAGCGGATGATGGTGCTATATCGTCTGGCTATAGCGATTATCCTCAACGGTTCACCAGCGCAATTGCCACCAAAAATGTCTTTGCCGTACAGTTTCATCCGGAAAAAAGCGCGGCCGCAGGCTTGCAATTATTGCGCAATTTCGTAAACTGGACGCCGACATTATAATGGTTGCGAAATGCTTTGTATGTTGCAATCCCATAACTAACTTCTTGTTTCAATACTAAAAAAACTAATTATGTTAATTATCCCTGCAATTGATCTGAAAGACGGTCACTGTGTACGCCTTAAACAAGGTTTGATGGAAGAATCCACTGTATTTTCAGAAGATCCTGGAGCGATGGCCAGGCATTGGGTAGATCAAGGTGGTAAACGCCTGCATCTGGTAGATTTAAATGGGGCTTTTGCTGGTAAGCCTATTAATGAAGCAGCTATAAAGTCCATTGTCAAAGCAGTTGGCGGAGTTATCCCTATTCAGCTGGGTGGCGGTATTCGCGATTTGGATACCATTGAACGCTATTTAGATGATGGCATCGACTACGTGATTATTGGCACTGCAGCAGTGAAAAACCCAGGCTTTTTGCATGAAGCTTGTTATGCATTTCCAGGCCAAATTATGGTTGGACTAGATGCCAAAGACGGTAAGGTAGCCGTGGATGGCTGGTCTAAGTTGACAGGTCATGATGTGATTGACTTGGCGAAAAAATTTGAAGACTATGGCGTTAATGCCATTGTATATACCGATATTGGCCGTGACGGCATGTTGACCGGGGTGAATATTGAAGCGACCGTTGCGCTTGCTCAAGCACTTACCATTCCCGTAATAGCTTCTGGTGGCGTGACTAATTTAGATGATGTCCGAAAACTATGTGCAGTTGCCAGTGAGGGTATCATCGGCACAATTACAGGTCGGGCTATTTATGAAGGCACTTTAGATTTCACGGCAGCGCAAAAACTTGCGGACGAACTAAGTGCTCGCTAAACGTATTATTCCTTGCCTGGACGTAACCGATGGGCGCGTGGTTAAAGGTATTAACTTTTTGGAATTGCGCGATGCCGGTGATCCGGTTGAAATTGCACGGCGCTACGATGAACAGGGTGCTGACGAACTTACATTTCTTGATATAACGGCCAGTTCCGATAATCGCGGGCTCATTCTGCATATCATTGAGCAAGTAGCAAGCCAAGTGTTCATCCCGTTAACTGTGGGCGGAGGGGTGCGTGAAGTTGAAGACGTGCGTCGCTTATTGAATGCGGGAGCAGATAAAGTGAGTATCAACACCACTGCCGTATTAAATCCGCAGGTGGTGGCAGATGCCGCCAGCCGTTTTGGTTCGCAATGTATCGTAGTAGCCATTGATGCAAAAAAAGTAGACAATCAGCCCCATGAATGGGAGGTGTTTACCCACGGGGGCCGTAAGGCAACTGGGCTGGATGCAGTCAAATGGGCTGAGTATATGGCGAGCTTGGGTGCAGGCGAGTTGTTAGTCACCAGTATGGACCGTGATGGTACAAAAATCGGCTTCAATAATCCGTTAAATCGTGCCATTTCTGATGCCGTAGAAGTACCTATCATTGCTTCCGGCGGGGTGGGTAACTTGCAGCATTTGGTTGATGGTATTAAGCTGGGTGGAGCAGATGCTGTGTTGGCAGCCAGTATTTTCCACTATGGAGAATATACTGTTCAGCAGGCCAAAGCCTATATGCAGCAACATGGCATTGAGGTTCGATAGCATCTTTTAAGTGCTTAATATTAAGCAACTTTGTAAGTTATAGGGAACTGGTGGATAAATGAACTGGCTGGATGCAATCAACTGGGATGCCAATGGGCTAGTGCCTGTAATTGCACAGGAACATAGCTCCGGACGTGTGCTCATGTTCGCCTGGATGAACCGTGAGGCGCTCATGATGACCAGCCAAACCAAACAAGCCGTGTATTGGTCGCGTTCCCGCAATAAGCTGTGGCGCAAGGGTGAAGAATCAGGTCACGTGCAGCATGTGCATGAAATCAGGCTGGATTGTGATGAAGATGTTATTCTCATCGAAGTTGAGCAGGTTGGAGGCATTGCTTGTCACACTGGCCGTCATAATTGCTTTTTTAAAAAACTGGATCAGGATCAATGGCTGGTAGATCAGCCTGTCATTAAAAATCCTGACGATATTTATCATAAAGAAACCCATTCGCATGAATGATATTTTGAATCGCTTAAGTGACTTGTTAGAGACGCGTAAAAGTGCCGACCCACAGTCATCTTATGTCGCAAAGCTTTACAGCAAAGGCATGAATGGCATTCTTAAAAAAGTGGGCGAAGAAGCGGCTGAAACGATTATCGCCGCCAAAGACGGTGAAAAGTCTCAGCTGATTTACGAAACAGCCGATTTATGGTTTCACACTTTAGTTATGCTGGCACACGCCGGTATCAAGCCCCAGGAAGTCTTGGATGAATTGGCAAGGCGCGAAGGCTTGTCTGGCATTGATGAAAAAGCCGCACGTACTTCGAGTTAGTTAAGGTCAATATGAGCTCAGACTGTATCTTTTGCAAAATTGTAGCGGGTAGCATCCCCTCTCAAAAGCTCTATGAAGATGATGATGTGATTGTCTTTAATGACATTAAGCCAATTTCTAAAGTCCATTTTCTCATCGTGCCGAAACTGCATGTAGAAAGTCTTGCGAGCTGTGAAGTGCAACATCAGGCATTATTAGGTAAGATGCTGTTACTCGCACCTAAACTGGCAAAAGAGCAAGGCTTGGCAGGGTTCCGGACCATGATTAATACCGGGCGTGAAGGCGGGCAGGAAGTGTTTCATATACATGTGCATGTATTTGGTGGCGGCGAAAAGCTACCGAGAATCTAAGACGTAAATAGCGTTCCATTTAAGGAGAATCGGCATGGGCTCATTTAGTATTTGGCATTGGTTGATTGTATTGTTAGTAGTGGTGCTAATTTTCGGAACCAAAAAACTACGCAATATTGGCGGCGATGTAGGCGGCGCGGTTAAAAGCTTTAAAGACGCGGTAACCGATGAAAAAAATGCTGGCAATATTAATGCCAGCAATACAGTAAAATCTAACAACGCACAGCTAATTGAAGCGGATGTAGTTGAAGTGCCGGTAGCAAAAACGCCAACTAAAAAGAAAGCAACAGCAGTTAAAAAGCCAGCTGCAACAAAGCCCAAAACCGCAACTGCAAAAATGGAAGCACCAGCAGTTAAAAAGCCAGCAGCTAAAAAGCCTGCAGTTGCTAAGACTAAAACAGCTTCAGCCGCTAAATCCAAAGCTGCAAAAGCTTAGTTTCATCTAGTTCTTCTAAACCAGGCCTGTTCTTGTGTTTGATGTCGCTTTTTCAGAATTGCTGGTCATTGCAGTCGTGGCTTTATTGGTCATAGGCCCAGAACGTTTGCCTAAAGTAGCTCGCACCTTAGGCGCTTTAACCGGACGCATGCAGCGGTATGTTGCCCAGGTTAAAGAAGAAGTAAATCGTGAAGTGCGCTTCCAGGAGCTTCAGCAGTTACAACAAGAGATTCAAGCGACTGCAACAAAGACCGAATCCAATATTCAACAGCAGATGGATCAGATTTCCCAAGACTTGCCAGATTTCTCGAATGAACCACAGGACTTAACACAATCCAAGCCTGAAAAAGACGCTACCTAGTGACACCTACCGAAAGTTTTATCTCACATTTAATTGAATTGCGTGATCGCTTATTACGCATTGTGATTGGATTTTTTGTAGTTTTCGTTTTGTTTTTCCCTTTTGCCAACCAAATTTATGCCTTATTGGCTGCTCCGTTATTGAGCCAACTACCCGCAGGTGGGCAAATGATCGCCACAGCAGTGACAACCCCATTCTTTGTGCCATTAAAGGTCGCCATGATGGCCGCTTTTGTGGTTTCATTGCCACATACGCTTTACCAGTTATGGGCTTTTGTCGCGCCAGGCTTGTATGCGCATGAAAAGCGCTTTATGGTGCCTATGATTGTGGCCAGCACTTTGTTGTTTTTATCAGGAATGGCATTTGCGTATTACCTGGTGTTCCCCGTAATTTTTGGCTTTATTGTCGGTAGCGCGCCCATAGGTGTGGCTGTGATGACGGATATCGGTAATTATCTTGATTTCGTACTTACATTATTTATGGCGTTTGGCTTGGCATTTGAAGTGCCGATCGCAGTTGTGATGGCAGTTAGATTTGGTTGGGTAAGTCGTAAAGCCCTACAGGAAGCACGCGGCTATGTGATAGTAGGGGCATTTGTCATTGGCGCAATCTTTACCCCGCCGGATATCATTTCACAATTCATGCTGGCTGTGCCGATGTGGCTACTATATGAACTTGGAATTATCGTATCTAAATTCACCCAGCGCGCAGAACCTAAGATTCTGCCGCCGGCATAAATTTTCTACGCTATTTACTTAAGTTTATTCCCGCGCGATCATTGGTTTTGGCCGTTTGCCCACAATGATAGGCACATTAAGCGTCTTCTCTGCGCGCGCAATTTTCAATACAGCTTTTTGATTTGGTTTTAATGCTGCAATTAGATTGAGCATGCTGCCGCTATCGGTTACCTCTTTGCCTTCAATTTCCAGTAACACATCACCAGCACGCAGTCCTGCTTTATCAGCGGGGCTATTGCGTAAAACACCGGCAATTAATGAGCCTTGGGTGCGAGTCAACTTAAACGACTCGGCTAATTCAGGTGTAATGTCTTGCGCTTCAATGCCTATCCATCCTCGGGTGACGTCACCTTGGCTGATGATTTGCTCCATAACCTGGCGCGCTAAGGTGACGGGAATGGCAAAGCCAATCCCCATAGAACCACCGCTACGGGAATAAATAGCACTATTGATGCCGACTAAGTTGCCTTCGGCATCAATCAATGCACCACCAGAGTTCCCAGGATTGATGGAAGCATCCGTCTGGATAAAGTTCTCGTAGGTGTTAATGCCTAAGTGGTTGCGCCCAAGCGCGCTCACAATCCCTTGGGTTACAGTTTGGCCGACACCAAAGGGGTTGCCGATCGCAAGCACAACATCGCCCACACTTAAAGTATCCGAGCTGGAAAAAGTAATCGCAGGTAAATTATCTGCATCAACCTTGATCAAGGCTAAATCCGTGTCAGGATCGGTACCCACCACTTTAGCTGACATTTTTCGACCATCTGACAGTGCAATCTCGATCTCATCCGCAGTTGCAACGACATGGTTATTGGTCAGAATTAAGCCTTGCTCGCTTACAATCACGCCCGAGCCTAAGCTATTGTCAGGTTGTGGCGGATTTTCCATATCTTCCAGTTGATCACCAAAAAACTGCCTGAAAAGCGGATCATCAAGATACTTTTGATGCGGATTTAACGTGACATTCTTACTGGTGAAAATATTGACCACCGCAGGCATGGCTTTTTTGGCGGCTAAACTGTAAGAACCAGCTAAAGGTATTTTTTTAGTCTCTGTGTTGACTTGCTTCACCACAATTTCTTGATTGGGTTTATTCAGCAACTGTGGGAAAAAAATGCGACCCACAAAAAGTATTGCCAAGCTTATCGTGACAGCCTGAGCAAAAATAAGCCATAATTTTTTATGTAAGGAATGATTCATTATCTTTAAAGCTAGCTAAGTAATAGGATGGTGTAGATATGGCGTTATTTAACTCAAATTCAATATAGAAAACTCACGGTAAACCCATGAACATCAATGCGTTAATACATTATACCCAACAACTCCTACAAGTTGAGCGTTTCAAAGACTACTGTCCGAATGGGCTACAGGTTCAGGGAAAAACTGAAGTTCGCAAAATTGTAACTGGGGTCACCGCTAGCATGGCATTGCTACAAGCGGCGCATGAAGCAAGCGCTGATTTAATTCTTGTGCACCATGGCTATTTTTGGCGTAATGAAGACCCTCGCATCGTAGGCATCAAGCGTAATCGCCTGGCATTTCTATTGAAACATGAGCTGAATCTGGCGGCCTATCATCTGCCACTAGATGCACATATCACTTTAGGAAACAACGTGCAGCTAGGTAATCTGCTGGGTTTTGAGCTTGAAGGGTTTTCAGGTGATCCAGCTATTATTGCTTATGGACAGTTGAAGCATGTGGTTAACTTGCAAACGCTAGCCGGCCATATCGAAACTACATTGGGACGCAAACCTTTAACGATAGGCGATTCACAAAAAATCGTGAAAAAAATAGCCTGGTGTACAGGTGCTGCACAAGGCTATATTGAAAGCGCCATTGAGTTGGGTGTGGACGTTTTTATCAGTGGCGAGATTTCTGAGCAAACTACTCATTTAGCCTTGGAGTCTGGCGTATCTTATATTTCTGCGGGGCATCATGTAACAGAACGCTATGGTATCAAAGCACTAGGCATGCATTTAGCAGATAAATTCCAATTGGAGCATCAATTCATAGACATTGAAAATCCGGTTTAATTGTTATATTTCAGTGACTTATTAAATAAAGCTTTAATTAATGAACGAAAAATTGTATAATCCTGCGCTGCTTGTATCCAGCAGTCTTTGTCGTAACAACAGGTAATAGTTAATACCCATTTAGTAAATGTGCTTTGGCGTTACAACGCCAGTGCGCGCACTCAGATCACAAGGAAGCACATGTCAGACAATCCAGTCGGTTCACCAATGAACCAAGATTTAGCAAACCGAGACTCTCAGGTAGATTTAGAAAAACGAAATTTTTTATTAGCGACATCTGCGGTTGGCGCTTTAGGCGCGGCGGCAGTAGCAGTGCCTTTTGTAAAAAGCATGACACCTAGTGAGCGCGCTAAAGCAGCCGGTGCGCCTGTAGAAGTGGATATTAGCAAAATTGAACCGGGCACCATGTTAACTGCTGAATGGCGCGGACAGCCGGTATGGATTATTAATCGTACAGACGAGATGACCGCTGAGTTGGCAAAACACAATGACCAACTTTCTGACCCGGCATGTGAAGTGACTTCTCAACAGCCTAATTATTGTAAAAATGCGAATCGTTCGATTAAGCCAAATGTGGCAGTGATTGTGGGTATTTGTACCCACTTGGGCTGTTCTCCAACAGCTAAATTGCAGGCCAATGGCGATATGGGTGAAAGCTGGACTGGCGGTTTCTTTTGCCCATGTCACGGATCCAAGTTCGACCTGGCAGGCCGTGTATTCAAAGGTTCTCCTGCACCAATCAATCTGGTTGTGCCGCCACATAAATATCTTGCCGACAATACCTTGTTAATCGGTGTGGATACGGAAGAGAAAGCCTAATCATGATAGAACAAAAAAAATCAGCTTTGGCCGCAGGTGTTGATAAAACAGTTGCTTGGGTGGATGAGCGTTTCCCACTCACCAGCAATATCAAAGCACACTTAACGGAATATTACGCGCCAAAAAATTTCAACTTCTGGTATTTCTTCGGTTCATTAGCTTTATTAGTGTTGGTAATGCAGATTCTTACCGGTATCTTCCTGACCATGCATTACAAGCCTGACGCGGATCTGGCGTTCGGTTCTGTTGAATACATCATGCGTGATGTGCCATGGGGCTGGTTGATTCGCTATATGCACTCGACAGGCGCATCCATGTTCTTTGTGGTCGTTTATCTACACATGTTCCGTGGCATTATTTACGGCTCCTATCGCAATCCACGTGAACTCATTTGGTTATTCGGCGTGGGCATTTTCCTATGCTTAATGGGGGAGGCGTTCTTCGGTTACCTATTACCTTGGGGTCAAATGTCTTACTGGGGTGCACAAGTGATTGTGAACCTGTTCTCTGCAATTCCATTTATCGGTCCGGATGTGTCTGAGTGGTTGCGTGGCGACTATTTAGTGTCTGATGCTACATTGAATCGTTTCTTTGCTTTCCACGTGATCGCTTTGCCCTTAGTGTTGCTCGGTTTGGTGATGGCGCATCTGATTGCATTGCATGAAGTGGGTTCAAATAATCCCGACGGTATCGAAATCAAGAAATTGAAAGATCCACAAACCGGTATTCCGCTGGATGGCATTGCCTTCCATCCTTATTACACGGTGAAAGATTTAGTCGGCGTGACTGTATTCCTGATGGTGTTTTCCGCTGTGTTGTTCTTTGCACCGGAAATGGGTGGTTACTTCCTGGAGGCGAACAACTTTATTCCGGCAGATCCGCTTAAAACGCCCGCACACATTGCGCCTGTTTGGTACTTCACGCCTTATTATTCAATCTTGCGTGCAGTACCGCCGATTTTTAATTCACAATTCCCAGGCGTTGCGGCAATGGGCTTATCTGTTGCGATTTTCGCACTGTTGCCATGGCTGGATAAAGGAGCGGTGAAATCGATTCGTTACCGTGGCAGCTTGTATAAAAAATGGTTGGCTGCTTTTGTAGTGAGCTTCCTGATTTTAGGTTATCTCGGCACTGTACCTTCCAACGTATGGGGTCAGTTCGGCCCTTGGCTAGGTGGTGCAGATCGTGCAACGGTCGTCGCACGTATCTTTACCGCGGTGTACTTTTTGTTCTTCTTACTCATGCCTTGGTATACCAAAAAAGATCAAACTAAACCCGTGCCAGAAAGGGTGACAGGATAGTCTCATGAAAAAAATAATTTTACTTTTAGCATTACTGCCATTATTTGTGATGGCGAACGAAGAAGTGGCTTTGGATAAAGCGCCAATAGACGCTTCCAACCATGAATCTTTACAGCGTGGTGCGCGTACTTTTGTAAACTATTGCTTGAATTGCCATAGTGCCAATTACATGCGATACAACCGCTTGATGGAAATCGGCCTCACGGAAAAGCAGATTAAAGATAATTTGCTGTTCGCCGGAGAAAAAGTGGGCGATACCATGAAAGTGGCGATCAATAAAAATGATGCGAAAAAATGGTTTGGCGCAGCGCCGCCTGATTTATCCGTAGAAGTACGTGCTCGCGGAGCAGACTGGGTCTATAGCTATATGCGCGGTTTCTACCGCGACGATACACGCCCAACCGGCTGGAATAATACCGTGTATGACAAAGTGGCCATGCCGCATGTGTTGTATGAACTGCAAGGTGAACAAACGCTGAATCATGAAACGCATGCACTGGAATTGTCTAAACCCGGTAAATTGTCTGTAGAAGAATACGATACATTGGTTGGCGATTTGACCAACTTTATGGCCTACATGGCCGAACCTGCAAAACAACAGCGTAATCATTTGGGTTGGTTTGTTTTACTGTTTTTGGGAGTGTTGTTAGTACTTACTTACAAACTCAAAAAAGCTTATTGGAAGGATATACACTAAGATGATGACTTTATACTCAGGGACAACTGATCCCTATAGCCACCGTTGCCGCATTGTGCTGTTTGAAAAAGGCATGGACTTTCAAGTCATTGATGTTGATCTGGCAAACAAGCCGGAAGATTTGGCTGTAATTAATCCATACAATCATGTGCCAGTATTGGTGGAGCGTGACTTGGTATTGTCAGAGGCGAATATCATCAATGAATATATTGACGAGCGCTTCCCACATCCACAATTGATGCCGCCTGATCCTGTGATGCGCGCGCGCGCGCGTTTGTTTTTGCATGATTTTGAAAAACAATTATTCGATCACATCAAAGACATTGAGTCTGGCGATGATGCGAAAGCGGACAAAGCGCGTTTAACTATTCGTGATAACTTAACGCAATTAGTGCCAATATTTTCTAAACAAAATTACCTATTAGGCGATGATTACTCTATGTTGGACGTTGCGGTCACCCCATTGCTATGGCGTTTAGGTCATTACGGTATCGACTTGCCAAACCAAGCAGCGCCAATTTTAAAATATGCCGAGCGTTTATTCTCAAGGCCGTTGTATTCCGATGCGATGACACCATCAGAGAAAGCAATGCGTAAGTAATTTAACAAAACCTTTGTATTAGCAAAGGGATAATGTGAAGTTGTAATTTAGATCAGCCGGGTATATATATTCATATAGTACTCGGCTTTTTTCTGCACCTCGCCTAAGTTTAAAGGTCATATGGGTTTAATGGTCACATGGATTTTGATTGGAAGAATGTAAATGGCAGATTTAATTTCAACTAAACCTTATATGCTGCGTGCCATTCACGAATGGTGCGTTGATAATGGCTTAACACCACATTTATTAGTCGCAGTTAACGCGCAGACGCGTGTGCCGATGGCCTATGTAAAAGATGGTGAAATCGTATTAAATCTTAACTACGCAGCCACTAAAGACTTGCATATGGATAATGATGCGGTTGTATTTTCTGCGCGCTTTGGCGGTGTATCGCAAAACATGTATGTGCCTATGAATGCTGTGAAAGGTATTTTCGCGCGTGAAAACGGACAAGGGATGTTTTTTGAAGTAAATGAAGTACCAGCCGAGATAGATAAATCCGAGTCAAATACCAGTTCAGATTCCCAGCAACCCAATAAAAAT
>PERG01000010.1 GCA_002928535.1 Methylotenera sp.
GGCGTAGGTCAGCCCACGCTCAAAATCGATGGACTGACTGTAGGTGGCACGGCTTAAGCAACAAACTTAGCAATCCATACTGTTTCCAGTTAATTAGCAATATTCAAACCTTCGGCTGCAAGCTTGCAGCCGTTATAATCTCAATCTTTAGCATGGCATTCAAAACTCACTCATGACGCAGACTTCACTGCCTATTCCCAAACCCGGGCAAGCGACTCGTATTGAGCTTGCCGTCCGCGGTGAAGATGGCTTAGCCCTTGCAACCCTCGCACAACAATTCACGCAGTCGCATCCGCAGCAACCCCTGGTTATCCTGACGGCGAATGCTTTTGATGCGCAGCGTTTGCTGGAAGAGATTCCCTATTTTGCACCAGAGCTGCATGTGCATTTGCTGCCGGATTGGGAAACGCTGCCTTACGACCAATTCTCCCCGCATCCAGACTTGATTTCAGAGCGGCTAACCACGCTTTACCATATTGCACAGCGCGCTTGCGATGTCATTATCGTACCGCTTGCCACTGCCCTTATCCGCTTGAGCCCAAAAGCCTATTTAAGTGCCAATACTTTTATGCTGAAAAAAGGCCAGCGGCTCGATACTGAAGCTTTGCGTCGCCAATGCGCAGAAGCAGGCTACCATCATGTCACGCAAGTGATCAGCCATGGTGAATTCAGTGTACGCGGCGGCTTAGTAGATTTATTTCCCATGGGCTCTGCCCTGCCATACCGGCTGGATTTGTTCGGTGACGAGATCGAAACGATTCGTACCTTCGATGTCGATACACAGCGTAGCTTATATCCGGTCCCGGAAATTCGCCTATTACCCGCGCGTGAATTCCCGCTTGATGAAAAAGGCATTAATTTATTCCGTAGCCAATTCCGCGAAGCGTTCGAAGGCGACCCGCAACGCGCTAAAGTCTATAAGGATGTGAGCAAAGGTATCGCTACGGGTGGCATTGAGTGGTACTTGCCGCTGTTTTTTGAAGAAACCGCCACGCTACTTGACTACCTGCCAGACGACTGCCTGTTATGCCTGCACGGCGATCTGGATGCAAGCGCACAACATTTCTGGCGTGAAGCAGAATCGCGCTATAAATTATTGGCTCACGATGCAGAACGACCACTACTGACCCCGCAGAAACTGCTCATCAAAACCGAAGATTTCTTTGCTGCCACGCACCGCTTCACGCGCTTGTCACTCAATACCAGCGCTGCGTCTAACGGCTTACCCGCGCTCGATATCGAACGACGCGCCGAGCAGCCCTTGCATAAACTACAAAGTTTTATTAACAGTCCCAAAGGCCGTATTTTAATCGCAGCAGAGAGCCTAGGCCGCCGTGAAATTATTAGCCAGCTTTTTGCCGAACACCATTTAAAACTGCCTCTGATTGAAACCTGGGATGATTTCATCAAATCTGAATACCAGGTAGCCTTAGGCGTAGCTCCTTTGCATCATGGCTATCGCACTTCAGATTTCAGCATTATCACCGAGGCAGAACTCTATGCCGCAACGGTGCGCCAGCAACGCCGCCGCGAGAAAGAAAAAGCGCGAAGCACAGAAGGCATGCTCAAAGACTTATCCGAGCTGCGTTTAAATGACCCGGTCGTGCATGAGCAGCATGGTGTGGGCCGTTATAAAGGTTTAGTGAATCTTGATTTTGGCGAAGGTGAAACTGAATTCCTGCTACTTGAATATTTCGGTGACGACAAGCTATACGTACCAGTTTCTCAACTTTTCCTGATCTCACGATATTCTGGCGGCCCTCCTGAATCCGCTCCCCTGCATCGCTTAGGCAGTGGTAACTGGGAAAAAGCCAAGAAAAAAGCGCTTAAGCAGATTCGTGATACCGCGGCTGAGCTGCTCAACCTGTATGCCCAGCGCGCTGCACGGCGTGGTCATGCGTTTACCTTAAGCCTGCAAGATTATGAAAAATTCAGCGAAGGCTTTCCTTTTGAGGAAACGCCAGACCAACTAGAAGCCATTGAAAACGTTATCAAAGACATGCAATCCGGCCGGCCGATGGATAGATTAGTCTGTGGTGATGTAGGCTTTGGTAAAACCGAAGTAGCCTTACGTGCAGCTTTTGTCGCGGTGATGGGTGGTCGCCAGGTGGCCGTTCTGGTGCCGACAACCTTATTGGCAGAACAGCATTTCAATAATTTCAGTGACCGATTTGCCGAGTGGCCGATTAAAGTGGCAGAAATTTCACGTTTCAGAACAGCTAAAGAACAGACGGAAGCCTTACGCGGCTTGGCTGCTGGCGAAATCGATATCATTATCGGCACACACCGTTTGATCCAGAAAGATGTCAAATTCAAGAATCTGGGCTTGGTTATTCTGGATGAAGAACACCGCTTTGGTGTGCGGCAGAAAGAACAGCTCAAAGCCTTGCGCGCCGAGGTGGATGTGTTAACCCTCACCGCCACACCGATTCCACGCACTTTGAGCATGGCCATGGAAGGTCTGCGTGAGTTTTCCATTATTACAACGCCGCCTCAAAAACGCCTGAGTATTAAAACCTTCCATACTGATTACTCCGAAGGCATCATCCGCGAAGCTGCTATGCGCGAATTCAAGCGTGGTGGCCAGGTGTACTTCCTGCATAATGAAGTGGATACCATCCACTCCATGCGTGAGAAGCTCGAGCGCATACTGCCTGATGCACGTATTGCCGTGGCCCATGGACAATTGCGTGAGCGTGAGCTGGAACACGTAATGCGCGATTTTTATAATCAGCGTTATAACCTGCTGCTCTGCACAACTATTATTGAAACCGGCATCGACGTACCAACCGCCAACACTATCATCATGAATAAAGCGGATATGTTCGGCTTGGCACAGATGCATCAGCTTCGCGGTCGCGTGGGCCGCTCACACCATCAGGCATATGCCTACTTGCTCACCGACCCGGATCGTAAAATAACGCCACAAGCGCAAAAACGCCTGGACGCAATTCAACTCATGGAAGATTTGGGCGCAGGGTTCCACCTGGCCATGCACGATCTGGAGATCCGCGGTGCAGGTGAGTTGCTAGGCGATTCACAAAGTGGCGAGATGCAGGAGATCGGTTTCCACTTGTATTCGGACATGCTCAACCATGCCGTGAAACAGCTTAAAGCCGGTAAAGAGCCGGATTTAAATGCACCGCTGGGCGTGACAACTGAAATTAATCTGCATACCCCCGCGCTATTACCGACAGTCTATTGTCCAGACGTGCACGAACGCTTGGTGATCTATAAACGCCTGGCGAACTGTACGAACGATGACGAACTGGATAGCTTGCAAGAGGAATTGATTGACCGTTTTGGCTTATTACCAGAACAAGGCGAAGCATTGATGGCATGTCACCGCTTGCGTGTTGCGGCTAAACCGATTGGCATCATCAAGATTGATGCCAGTGCAGATGCGATTCAGCTGCAATTCAACCCAAAAGCAGATATCGATCCAACCAAACTGATTGCCTTGCTGCAGCGAGACAGACGCTGCCGCATGAACGGCCCGGATAAATTGCGCGTGACGGTTAGTCTGGAAGACATCAATCATAGGGCAGACTTTGCGAAGGTATTGCTTAAAGAGTTTACCTAATTAGCACTGAGATAAGAATTAAGCTGTCTTCACTGATGAAATCCTTGAGCTTAGATTGTTAAAGTTCTACCAACTCACCCAAGGTAAGGAATAACACGGCTTTTCTAATCGGCAGGCCTTCAGTTTTAAACAGGCCTGCATAGCGTTCTAATTGATTCATGTGCAGTTGGGCAGTGACATTGAAATCCGGGTGCTCGCCCAAGTCTGTCAATTTGTAGTCGATTATCCAGCGTTCACCATCCTCGACAAACGTCCGGTCGATGATAAGGTTCCTGACCTGCATATCGCCCTCCAGAGCCGTAGTCTGCATGAGACTCAATTCACTGCCTGCCGACTCATGGTGGCTCAGCACCCATTGTCCCGTTTTACTTGCCAAAGTCGTCTGCAAAGCCTGCAAAACTGTGGCGGCAGCTTGCTTGGCCATAGGTGTAGCATGGCCCTGCTGGCGCAGCCAGGCTTGCATGGCTGGTAGACATTGCTGTAATTTTTCAATGTTCCAAGCCGTTAATTCTGCGGCCATCATCTCCATATACAGATGCGCCAAAATGCCGCTATGGCGGTATAAAGCTTGCGGACCCAATTGATCTGTCACATGGATGGCTTGCGTATCTGAAATTGAATTTAGATTCAATATAGGTGCTGGCTTTTGTGTTTCTGGCGATTGATTAATCGCGATGATTTCCGGACTGGACAATCGTTGTAATCGCGGTTGAAAGCTTGCTATATCCATAGTGGTGTTCTGCGAAGCACTAGTGGCCAATGGCTTCGCCACGGCAAAATCCATTTGCACGGCAGGCCACAAGACTTCCAGCATTGATTTAGAAGTTGGTTTAAGTTCGCCCTTTTGACTCACTTTCATAGTAGCAATCAGGTGCAGCTGGCGTTCACTGCGCGTGGCCGCCACATAGAGCAGACGCACGATTTCGTTATCATTCCGCTGTGTTTCCAATGATTTGAGGAAATCATAAGTAGTAAAAGCACTACTTTTCTTGCCGGAGATTTCTTTTCGAGTAGTAAGCGGTGCTGCGATTAAATGCGGTTGCTGATTCACCAGCACTTCTTGCCAAAGCACGAGATCATGGTCAGCATGTCTGGGCTTGCGGTTCAATGCCGGCAGAATGACAGTATCAAATTCCAAACCTTTGGATTTATGGATGGTGAGGAATTGCAGATTATCCGGTGCCTCTATATCAGGCCGCGCATACAGTTTCTGCATACCGGATTCCAGCGCAGTAAAGTCTAGGTGCCCATTAAAACCTAAGCGCTCTACCAGGTCAAAAAACACCTGAACATCACGGTTATCGCCGACTTCAACAAGGCATTTGCCACCACCCAACCGTAACCAAGTGCTTTCCAGCCAGCGGCGTACGGGCATACGACCTTGCGTTGCTAGGCTTTGCGCTAAAATCGTTCTTAGATGCATGAGTCGCGTGCGGCCATCATCACTTAATCTGGCCAGGCGCTCTTGCGATTGCATCAATTGCCAGATGGTGCTGTGATGGTCGTCTCCCGCTAGGATATGTAGATCGGCCAGAGTTAAACCGCACCAGGGTGCGCGCAGGATATTGAGCCAATGCACACGATCAGCCCGATGATATAAAGCGCGCGTCAAAGACAAAGCATCCTGCACGGTTTGCCGATCATTGAGATGTTCGATCTCCACCGCCTGAAACGCGAGTTGCGGATGATTACGGCGGATTTCCGTGACCAACTCCCTTAAGTGGCTGCGGCTACGCACCAGTACGGCGATTTTCTGATGTGCATCTTTTTGCCGAATCTCAGCGATTAGCTGGGCCACGTAACAAGCTTCAATATGCTTGCTATCAGGGCTTTCCTCATCATCGCCGTTATCAATAATCAGCGGATGCACGACGACGCTCTCCTCCGCGGCTGGCGCCCGCGTTGCCGTGAACGGCCGGTAGCTGATCGCACCGTGGTGCATATCATCACGTAGCGGGAATACCTGCTGGAAAGCCTGGTTGATCCATTTCACAACAGTTGGATGCGAACGATTATTACGGCTAAGCTGTAAGCGTGTAAGTGGTAAATGGCCGATACCGAAATTGGCCGCCTGCAGGAATAAACTCACATCGGCTTTGCGGAAGCGGTAGATCGATTGCATGGGATCACCCACACAAAATAAAGTGCGTCCATCATCCGGCTGCCAGCCCTCAATAAGCTTGGCAATGAGGCGCATTTGCACCGGGCTGGTATCCTGGAATTCATCGATAAGTAGATGCGAAATCTTGTAATCCAGTTTGAGTGCAAGATCCGTAGCGCCCTGTTCGTTTTCCAACGCCAATTGTGCACTTTGCGCGATGGCGACGAAATCCACTTCACCCGCCGACTGAAACACAGCCCATAAGTGCGTGGCAGCAAGCATCAGCAGTCTGGTTAATGCCTGGATGACAGGCTGGCTGTCCAGCAAACTGGCAATCGCAGGCAGGCTTAAAACCCGGCCAACGATCTCGCTATTTTCGAGCTGGTTAATGATCGCAAAGTAGTCTTCTTTTTTTTGTTTGCCTTCCGTGGTTGCCGGAAAGCCATAACGCACATCCAGCTTTTTTCGGAAAGTCTTGCTTTGTGTGACCAGGAACTTGGCTAACGCCTGCCAAAGCAGCAAATCCTCAGCATCATCTTTCAGCGGTGCTTGCCAATCCAGCAAAGGTGCGAAATCATGCGCTTCCTGGTCGCTTAAATTACTGGCAGCAAAGCGTGCAAGCGGCATCAAGGCATCTTGCGTGACCGGGTTTACAATCGCGAGCACATCTTTAAGCGCTTCAGCGATTAAATACTTGAGCGCGGCTTCAGTATTTTTGGAAAGCTGCTCGATATCAGCACCCTGAAACTGTCCCGCCAGTGGCAACCATTGGTCACGCATCGCCAGCATCCTGGCTAATAGGGCAATGAGTTTTTCGCTGTTGTTGTCCAGGTAACGCAGTGCCGTCGTCACCGTATCATGCTCATCGGTTTCATGGGCGATCTGAGCAATGGTGAGCCTTGCGGCTTCCAGGTAATGCGCTTCAGTATCGTCGCTCACCGCCGGCTGTCCGCCGAATTTGCTCAACAAAGGCATCTGCCGCGTGAGGCTGCTGCACAGCGCATCCATGGTCATGATGCGCAAGCGGCTAGGCTGCTGCAAGATATTCCACTGCTGTATGCTCGATTGCTTTAGCGCAGCGTTAGCCAGTTCACGGGTCACCAATTTATGCGGTGCCATTTCCGTGGTTTGACGCTCTGCATTTTCAAGGCTTAGCAGAATACGGTTACGCATTTCCGCGGCAGCTTTATTGGTGAAAGTGAGCGCAATGATTTCTTCGGGTTCCTTTACCGTCGCCAGTAATTTAAGGTAACGTTGCGTGAGCAGCTCGGTTTTCCCCGCCCCTGCCGGTGCTTCAACAATAAATGAAGCATGCGCCAACGCACGTGCCCGGTTGAGTGCGTCTCTCTCATCCAAATCCGTTTGCTTGGTTTCTCGTTGATTCATATCAGCCTGCATGTGAATCACTTTCACCTACTGGACTTTGAAGAGCGATGTGTTGTGACTCGTATTGCAACAACCGTTCCGGCAAGCGTAGCAAAGGTTTTACATCGCAATAATCCAGGTCACTTTCTT
This sequence comes from Methylotenera sp., assembly GCA_002928535.1. Classification (GTDB taxonomy): domain Bacteria; phylum Pseudomonadota; class Gammaproteobacteria; order Burkholderiales; family Methylophilaceae; genus Methylotenera. Next base: position 7,200 of record PERG01000010.1, read on the forward strand.
TGGCAAAAGTGACTGAAGCGATACCTGATTTGATTTCACGCGCGATTGCGGTCAAGCTGGTATGCCAGTGCTGTCTCAAACTATCCCAGTTTTCAAAGCGCTCAAACGCCGAGCCAGCCCGACTTTTACTTAATACATTGATTCCAGGTAAAACTTCATCATCAGCAATGCCGATAAACTTACTTTCATCACTGCGAATCTTGGCCAGGCACACTGCAACGACTTTTTCACCTTGTAGCGCTAAAGCGGAATAAATGGGTAACTGCGGTTCCGAAATACGGTCATCTGCCCAACTGCGATGGGAAACCTGACTACCGGTTTTATAATCAATCACCACTAAGCCACCATTTGCAGTTTCACCTTCATTCGCGTTTTCCGTCAAACGGTCGATCCGGTCAATCGTGAGACTGAGATTGAATCCCTCCAATTCCACCAAATATTGCTTTTCACAGGCCTCAACGACAAAATCGCTACGCTCGGCTTCTAGCGATAACCAATATTGCATCAATGCATTAAGGCGCTGCTGCTCAATCTTTAATATCTGCGGAGGCAGCTGAAAACTGATTTCTTCATGCAGTGCCCGGATAGCGCCTTCAATGGCGCTATCAATTGCATGCTGGCACGCAGTTGGGCTCATAGCTTTTAAAGTTTGGGAGTCACGGCAATCCGACCAGAAATATTGCAGTACTTTATGCAGCAGGCTGCCGCGCGCCATATTATCGAGGCCGTCCACAGGCGTTTCCAGCTTGCGTGCACCTAAACGGTATTGGTAAAAAGCCCAGGCCGGGCAAATCGCTTGTGTGGCGAATAATTTCACCCCACCGCGCACTGTTTCATCAGCAGCGATTTCAGGAGCAATACTATCGTCCAGTAGTTCCATGACGACAGGCTGCGCCATCGTTTCGGCCAAGCTAGGCACGAGCTCTGACGTCACAAGTGTGGATGCCGTTTCATTACTTAACAAAGGTGAAGGCCGCAATTCCCGCTCTTCTTCCTTAAGCGCATAAGAAAAAACAATCTCTGGCGCACTATTCAATAACCGTGCATGCACTAGCGTGGCAAAAGTGCTTTGGACTTGCGCACATGCGTTAGGCAAGCCGCGCTGGCGTTGTAGTTCTGCCGGCAAAAGCGGGTTGAGTTTTACTGGCGGCGGCCAATGCTGATCATTCATATTAAGCACCCAGATGGCATCTAACTTGAGGGCCGGTGTTTCCAGCAGGCCTAACAACTGGATATGCGTATCGCCAATTGCCTCTGGCTGGAACATCGCCGCATTACATAACTCAATCAGTTTCTGCAATGCATCCGCGGCGGATATCGGGCCTAATAAAGCATCCAGGCCATTTAATTCGACCAGGCGCTTTTGGAAGGATTGCTGCGTCTGGTATTCATGACTGGAAAACGCGCGCGTTTTTGCCCAGGCGATGCTATCCAGCAATTCGGCAAAAGCAGCCACCCAAACCGAAGGCAACTGGCGCTTATGGACTGTAGACTGGAAATGACTGATGACTTGTAAATGCGTTAGTAAAGTTTCAAGACCGATATTTTTTGTGGCCAAGTAACCAGCTTGTTCAATCACATGCTGCAGGCTATAGCTGGCATTTGAATTCTGACGAAGACTCGCATCCAGTAAAGCGCGTCCATCCAACTCATCCTGGTTGCCCCAATAAGCATCTTGCAAAATAGGGGTCACTTCATCAAAGCGTAACTGTGCTTTAGTCGACGCAAGCTTTAGCAGGCGCAACGCGCTTTGCACCAAGGCATATTCCTTAAGGGCTAAACCCAGTGAAAAATCATAGCAACGCGGCGATTCATAATTCGCGGGATATAAAGTTTCAGGATGAAAAGTATCGTCAAGCAAGTCTGCCAATTCACGGCGGATATGGCCCAAAGCCGGGCTGATAATAGCTAGTTGGGCCTGCGGATTTTCTGCCAATTTCTGTTTAGCCCAGGCCACTGCCGCTCGGCATTCTGCATGGCTGTCCGGAAGCGCATATTGCATCACATGGCTTGCATGATGCTGCAGCACTATGGTTTCAATATGCACGCCGCGTGTTTCCAAAATACCAAATAAGCGTCGCTCTAAGGGTGTCATACGGTCAAAACCTGCCAGCTGGATATGCGTCGGCAGAGTTAAACCTGGGGTTTCTATTAAATTAATTTGTTCTGCTTTTAAGCGTACGGCATCAATAGCGTGTTGCCGCTCGCACAAGGCTAGAAAAGTGTGCTGCCAGCGTAGAAACTGGCGCGTTTCCTGGGTTAAGTAATATTCGCTGATGTCTGCTTCACTCACTTGCCACTCGTACATGAGCTGGTGCGCTTCCATCGCAGAGTTGGCAATCGCACGGATATCAAACAAGGCGGCGGCTTCATGTTTAGCCAGACATTCGCTAATAGCCTGCTGCCAGAGATAAGCTTCGGCCACTTCACTCAAGCGCATGAAGTTTAGGGCATCACTTGGGATGATTGCTTGGAGAAGGGCTCGATTCAGCACTGCATCCAGCCATTGTTGCAAGGTGTAGGCTTCCACAGCATGCCATTGCTGCTGGCCTTGTGCGAGCGCTTGTTGTTGTTGCTGTAAGTGCATGCCGCGCACGAGTCGCGCGGTAGAACAAATGATCACTGATCCTAAAAAAGCCATGCCGTGATTGTAGCGTTTAAAGCGTAAAAATTAAGGCCAACTAATTATAAAAGTTACTGGGCCCCATAAAAATTACTAGCGGCATACAATATTTGTTAAATTACGCCTGTTAACGATTCCATGCTAATAAACTCCATATGACCAGCACAACCAAAAACCTATTCAAACTCATCTTCTGGCTCGCGATTCTGCCCTTCGCACTATTCTCACTGTATACGTGGATAAGCTTAAATTGGGTGTACTCCTCAGGCGAGCGCGTCGGCTATGTGCAGAAATTCTCACTGAAAGGTTATGTGTGCAAAACCTGGGAAGGCGAAATTGTGCTGGTGTCCATGCCAGGCACGCAGGCTGAAAAATTCGTTTTTACGGTAACAGATGACATCATCGCCAAACGCGTCAATGATTCGCTGGGCCAGCGGGTCAAGCTGATTTACGAAGAACATAAAGGCATCCCCTCCTCGTGCTTCGGTGAAACGCCTTATTTCGTACAGGACATAAAAGTGCTGGAACGTGCCACACCTATGATGGTGAAATAATTGGCAGATCAAAAGAATTACATTACGCCGGAAGGCCATGCCAAGCTGGAAGCGGAGTTCACACAGCTGCTAAAAGTAGAGCGTCCAGAAGTCGTGCGCGTGGTGTCATGGGCCGCCGGCAATGGCGACCGTAGCGAGAATGGCGACTATATTTATGGCAAAAAGCGCTTACGGCAGATCGATGGTCGCCTGCGCTTCCTCATGCAGCGCATGGATGCTGCCGTCATTGTCGATCCCGCAGCTCAGCAAGGCCTTGAAAAGGTGTTCTTTGGCGCTTGGGTGACCCTGTTTTCCCTGAAGCACGATACTGAACACCGTTACCGCATCGTCGGCCAAGATGAACTGGAACCGTCTTTGGGCTACATTAGTTGGGTCTCGCCGCTGGCGCGCGCTATGCTCGGCAAGCAAATCGGCGATACCATTCATGTCACCACACCGGCTGGCGATGAGGCCTACGAAATCATAGACGTGCAATATCAACCACCTGCTGATGGCAAATAAACGCTGGGACATCTTCTGCAAAATCGTCGATAACTATGGTGATATTGGCGTGTGCTGGCGCCTAAGCCGGCAGCTTGCTATAGAGCATGGCTTGAATATAAGACTCTTTATTGATGACTTTAAAGTCGCCAGTAAGCTCATTGCCGGATTAGAGGAAAATACTTTTAACCAAATCATTGAGGGTGTAGAGATTGTGCCTCGGTCATGCGGGAAGACTACTGAGCCAGCCCCCGTAGTGCTTGAAACTTTCAGCTGTGACTTACCCGCGCCTTATCTACAAAAAATGGTGAGCGTACAATCAACATGGATTAATGTTGAATATCTATCTGCAGAGCCTTGGGTCAATGACTTCCACGCGAAACCTTCACAGCAGCCAGCACTTAATCTAACTAAATATTACTTCTTTCCAGGATTTACTGACCAAACCGGCGGCCTGATTCGCGAGCAAAATTTAATCACACAAAGGAATGCTTTTATCGCCGATGAACAAGCTCAACAATGTTTCTGGCAACGCATGGGTATTGAGCAAACTGCGGAATTAAGTATTTCACTATTTGCTTATCCGGAAGCTAATGTAAAAGATTTCTTAATAGCCTTAATGCAAAGCCATAAAAGTGCGAATGTATTTGTGCCGTTTGGCAGCATTCTGGAAGCCATTCAACCTTTGTACCCAAAGCATGACTTTTCAAGCGGTAGTAAGTTGAAAGTGGACGGGTTAACGCTGTATGTGCTGCCGTTCTTGAGTCAGGAAGAGTATGAACGGCTTTTATGGGCATGCGATATTAATTTCGTACGCGGTGAAGATAGCTGGGTACGCGCCATCTGGGCTGGCAAGCCATTTATCTGGCAACCTTACATTCAAAGCGAAAATACCCATTTGCTTAAGTTGGATGCATTCCTGGATATTTACTCTACAAATACTACACCTGCACTTAAAACGTGCCTGCGAAATGCCCACTTGGCCTGGTCTAATGCCGCAGATGATGCATCTCCTCTCGAAAGCTGGCAAGCCTTTTTTGCTGCACTGCCAAGCCTGCAACAATACGCACAAACCCGCTCCCAAGCCTTTGCTGCACAAACTGATTTAGCCACTAAGCTGGTGATTTTTAGTGAAAAAATCGAGCAAAATCAGGTATAATGCGCGGCTTTAATACTCCAACCTTTTAATCTAGATTCAGCAAGGCACCTATGAAAACAGCACAAGAACTCCGCGTCGGTAATGTGATTATGATTGGCAATGACCCACTCGTGGTTGTTAAAGCCGAATACAACAAGTCTGGTCGTAACTCAGCCGTTGTAAAAATGAAGTTCAAAAACTTACTGACTGAAGCGCCTAGTGAGAACGTATACAACGCTGGCGACAAATTTGATGTCGTAGTGTTAGAGAAAAAAGAAGTGACTTACTCTTACTTCGCTGACCCAACTTATGTATTCATGGATGCTGATTACAATCAATACGATGTGGATGCTGATTACCTGGTGGATGCACTGCCTTACCTGGAAGACGGCATGCCGGCCGACATCCGCTTTTACAATGAAAAAGCGATCTCAGTGGAATTACCAACCACAGTGGTACGTGAAATCACTTACACCGAACCGGCTGTTAAAGGCGATACATCAGGCAAAGTGATGAAAACCGCAAAACTGGCATCCGGCTTTGAATTACCAGTGCCTTTGTTCTGCGCCACTGGCGACAAGATTGAGATTGATACACGTACCGGTGAATATAAAAACCGCGTGATGAAATAAGATAGACAATTGATGCTTTGCCGAAGCATCACAAAAAAGGGAGCGAATTTGCTCCCTTTTTTTATGTCAGAATTTCATTAATCGGGTTAATATAGGTTCATAAGAAATCAAAAAGTAACACTGGAGAATGCATCATGAACGATAAACAATTAGTGGCACTTCAGGCGGCTAAATATGTGCAGGATGGCATGCTGGTAGGTTTGGGCACCGGCTCTACTGCAAATTATTTTATTGATGAGCTGGCCCGACGCCAGCGGGAAGAAGGTCTTAAAGTCACCACCGTCGCCAGCTCTACCATCAGCGCGCAAAAAGCCCAATCATTACAACTTCCCATCGTTGCCCTGGAACACATCAGCGGCATCGATTTATACGTGGATGGCGCCGATGAAATCTCACCTGATAAAACGCTGCTCAAAGGCCGCGGCAGCGATCTTGTAAAAGAAAAACTGTTAGCCAAAGCCGCGCAGCAGTTCATTGCCGTCGCCGATGAAAGCAAACTGGTAGATTATATTGGCCAGAATTTTGTGATTCCCATCGAGGTCATTCCATTCGCTTGGCAGTTAACCAAAAGAAGTTTGGAGGCACTAGGCGGCACTGGTGACTTACGCCCTAATGCAGCTAAGGACGGTTACTGGATCACCTCACACGGCAATTATGTATTGGATATGAAGTTCGACCCAAGCCTAGACGCCAAAAGCCTGAACGATTTATTAAGCAATACGCCCGGTGTGGTAGAACACGGCATCTTTTACAGTTTGGTTGACGCTGTGTTTATTGCCGCCAATGGCGATGTCGACGAGCGCTGGGCTTAACTGAGATTCAGAGCAGAAAACACAAACCGATGCGTTTGTTTTTATCTTATGCTTTAGTGCTGTTGTTGGCAGCCTGTACGCCATCTGATAATGCGAACAAAGTAGTCGCGTCCGAGAATAAAAAAGAAATTGTCTTTGTAACCCATAGCGGACCAAGTACTTATTTTGTGAATGGCGACAATCAATTTGCTGGCTTGGAATATGACTTGGCCACCATGTTTGTCAGTGAGTATGCGCCTGGTTACAAAGCCAAGTTTCTGGTAGTCAACAGCATTAGCGAAGTCATCCCTGCACTCTTAAAAGGCAAGGCCCATATTGCCTCAGCCAACCTGTCAGTAACCGAACTACGCGAGAAATTAGTGCAATTCTCGAAACCGTACCAGGAAACACAACAGCAACTTATTTATAACAGTGAAGTTGATAAAAAGCCGAAAAGTTTGGTGGAAATTGCGCACAAACGGATTGTCGTACCGGCAGGTACCAGCTTTGAAGAAAGACTGAGTCAGTTACAAAAAGAACAACCGACATTGCGCTGGCAGGCGATTAAAAAAACCAACTCTGAGTCGCTGCTGGAAGAAGTAGCAAGCGGGCTCTTAGACTTTACAATCGCCGATAGTCACATGGTAGCTGTGATGCAGAATTACTACCCCAACCTTGCGGTAGCCATGCCATTAGGCGAGGCTGAAAAAATTGCCTGGGCTATGCCTAAAAATGCCGATCCGCAACTCGTCATTAAGGCCAATGCTTTCATAGACCGCATTCAAAAAGATGGCACCCTGCGTAATCTGGTTGACCGCTATTATGGCAACTCCAAACGTCTCAGCCCGATTGATATCACCACGTTCCTAAAACGCGTAAATACCTTGCTGCCTCGTTATATTCATCTATTTAAACAGGCCCAAGAAATTACCGGCCTGGATTGGCGGCTATTGGCAGCGGTGAGTTACCGGGAATCGCACTGGGATACCTTTAGCACCTCCCCTACTAATGTGCGGGGGCTCATGATGCTCACAGAAGATACAGCTGATCTGATGGGGGTGACTGACCGATTGGACCCCAAGCAAAGCATTCCTGCCGGGGCTAAATACCTACTTAAACTTAAAGACACCATTCCTGAAGACATTCCGGAGCCGGATCGTACATATATGGCCCTGGCTGCTTATAACATAGGTTATGCCCATGTGGAAGATGCCAGGGTGTTAGCACAAAAGCTGAAATTGAACCCGGATAGCTGGGCCGATATTAAAAAGACACTGGTGTTATTGAATAACCCGCAATATTACGAGAATGCTAAGTATGGCTATGCCAGTGGTGGTGCACCCGTGATATTTGTGGAATCAATTCGTAGCTATCAGCGCATTCTTGAACGCTATCAACCCAGCCATAACCCGAATAGTTTTGACACTTTCAAAATTGCCCGTACCGATAAAAAGGCAAAAAAATGGGATTAATGGCTGGTATTAAACAAATTAAGTAACGCGCTGGCTTAATTGATTTTGATGAACTCCAAGTTGTTCATATAAGACCTCAATACCCCAGGAATCTTTACACTGCCATCCACCTGCTGGTAGTTTTCCAGTACAGCGACCAGAGTACGACCTACTGCCAAGCCAGACCCATTCAAAGTATGCACTAGTTCGGGCTTGCCTAGCTCATTTCTGAAGCGAGCTTGCAGACGGCGCGCCTGGAAAGCTTCGCAGTTAGAAACTGATGAAATTTCACGGTAGGTATTCTGCGCAGGCAGCCATACTTCCAAATCATAGGTTTTAGCCGCACCAAAACCCATATCGCCGGTACATAATGCCACGACGCGATAAGGCAACTCAAGTGCTTTCAGGATATTCTCCGCGTGCCCAACCATTTCTTCCAATGCTTCATAGCTTTTACTTGGATGCACAATCTGCACCATCTCGACCTTGTCGAATTGATGCTGACGAATCATACCTTTGGTGTCTTTACCATAAGAACCGGCTTCTGAACGGAAGCAAGGCGTATGGGCGGTAAGCTTAATGGGCAAGGATTCCATCGGTACAATCTCATCGCGCACCGTGTTAGTAAGCGTGACTTCGGAGGTAGGAATCAGGTAAAGTTTGCTGTCGTTATGATTCAAAGAGAATAAATCCTCTTCAAACTTTGGCAGTTGCCCTGTGCCCATTAAGGTATCCGCATTCACCAAATAAGGCGTATAGCACTCTGTGTAGCCATGCTGCTCGGTTTGCGTATCGAGCATGAATTGCGCTAAAGCACGGTGCAATTTGGCAATCTGACCTTTCATAAACGTAAAACGCGCGCCTGACAGCTTGATACCAGTATCAAAATCCAGGCCTAACGGTGTGCCTACATCGGTATGATCTTTAATCTCAAAATCAAATGTACGAGGTATCCCTACCTTACGTACTTCCAGATTATCGGCTTCAGATTGCCCGGCAGGCACACTTTCGTGTGGCAGATTGGGCACGTTGAGTAAAATATTTTGTAACTTGATCTGCAGTTCTTGCAACAAGGCTTCATCCGCTTTTAGCTGATCACCTAAGCCGGCAACTTCCGCCAAAATAGTACTGACATCTTCGCCTTTGGATTTAGCGATGCCAATCGATTTTGAAGCGCTATTACGTTTAGCTTGTAAGTCCTGGGTGCGTGTTTGTACGGCTTTTCGTTCTTGTTCTAATGCAGAGAAATTCGCTGCATCAAACACGAATCCGCGTTTCTTCAATTGTTTAACAACGCCATCTAGATCATTTCTTAAGGCCTGGATATCTAACATTTATTCTTTCGCTTTATTCTCTGGTTTTTTGCTTTTTAATGCCGCCTGATCCAACTCTTTGAGGCGTTTTAATTTTTCGCTAATTTTACCTTCTAAGCCGCGCGGTGTGGGCATATAAAATTGCTGTGCTGGCATATCATCCGGAAAATATTGCTCACCTGCAGCATAAGCGTCTTCTTCATTATGCGCATAACGATAGTCTTTACCGTAGTTTAAGGATTTCATAAGCTTAGTAGGCGCATTGCGTAAATGCAAAGGTACAGGCCGCGATTTATCATTATTGACAAATGATTTACCAAGATTGTAAGCATTGTAAGAAGCATTACTTTTAGGGGCGACGGCCAAGTAAAGCACAGCATTGGAAAGCGCCAGCTCCCCTTCCGGCGAGCCTAGGCGCTCATAAATCTGGCAGGCTTCCAGTGCCATGGTTTGTGCACGTGGATCAGCTAGGCCTATATCTTCAATCGCCATGCGGACAATACGGCGGCCCATATACAGCGGGTCTGCACCGCCATCTAACATGCGTAGAAACCAATATAAAGCTGCGTCCGGATTGGAGCCACGAACCGATTTATGCAATGCTGAAATCTGGTCATAAAAAGCTTCGCCACCTTTATCGAAGCGACGCATCTTACTGGACATGGTGGTCTGTAAAAAAGCGTCATCAATATGGGTGACTTTGGCATTTTGTGCAGCATTAAATAGGCTTTCTGCAAAATTCAGTAGACGTCTTGCATCGCCATCCGCATAGGCCAGCACTTGCTCACGAACTTCATCGGTAAGCGTTACATGACTCGCTACCAAGGCATGAGCGCGATCCAACAGCAAATTCAACTCGGACTCTGATAATGCATTCAGCACAAATACCTGTGCACGGCTTAACAAAGCACTATTCACTTCAAAAGAAGGATTTTCCGTTGTTGCGCCAATAAAAGTAATCAGGCCGCTTTCCACAAATGGCAAAAAAGCATCCTGCTGGCCTTTGTTGAAACGATGCACTTCATCAACAAACAAGATGGTTTTACGGCCATGCTGCTGTAAAGTCAGCTCTGCGCGCTCGACTGCTTCTCGAATATCTTTGATGCCAGACAATACTGCAGAAATTGGAATGAATTCCGCATCTGCAGTATTCGCGATCAGGCGCGCCAAAGTGGTTTTCCCAACACCCGGCGGGCCCCATAGAATCATGGAAGGTAATTTCCCGGATTGAAAGGCCAACCTTAACGGTTTATTTTCGCCTAATAAATGTGACTGCCCTACAACCTCATCTAAAGTCTTGGGACGCAGTCTTTCCGCAAGCGGGGCTTCGGGCATTTGCGTTTCAAATAAGCTATTCAAAATATCTATATCGCTTCTACGACTTTATCGGTTTCAATTACCTGCATATTAACAGGTGGTAAACCATCACAATAGCGCTGCCACATCATTTTATAAGCACGCTCTAAGTTGCGAGTGGTACGTGCTGTATCAAACAATGGCGCCGTATAGCGTTTAGCTTTAAGCTTTTCACGCATGGCCTGCCTTGCTTCAGTATTTGTTGCATAATAAATTGACAAGTCCTCATACTCATCAAAAGTATTCGTAATGAGTTCAGGCATCTCAAGTGCATTAAGCAATGACGCAGCTAAGCGCGAAGAAATTACCTCACCCGCGCATGTAATTACAGGTAAGCCCTGCCATAGTGCGTCCGCAGCCGTAGTATGTGCATTATGCCAATACGTATCTAAGAACAAGTCAGCCAATTGGTAACGGGCCAAATGCTCCTCATGTGCCACAAATGGTGCAAAGATTAAACGTTCTGGATCAATTTGTTGCTCCTGCGCGGCTTCTTTTAATCTAGCTTCAACTTCATTAGGTCCAGAAATCAACCACAGGACACTATTGGGTACAGCTTTTAATATGCGCATCCAACAGCTGAAAATTTGTGGCTCAATTTTATAGTTAGTATTGAAACAGCAAAAAACAACGGCTTTTTCTGGCAACTGATAGTCTTTTCTAGACATGGTGATAGGTAAGTTATTGGTCTGATTATCGTATGGATTATAGGCGTGTGGCATAAACACCAAATGCTCAGCCCAATGCTGGGGTTGATGTGCAATAACGGAGTCCACAATCGCATAGTCAATATATTCAGCGCCAGATGTACCTGGAAAGCCTAAATAAGTCACTAGAATAGGTGCCGGACGCATCGCCATTACTTTAGGCCGCCCCATTGTGGTGAACCCTGTCATATCCACCAAAATATCGATTTCATCTTTATAAATGCACTGAGCTAATTGTGAGTCGCTTAGCTCAGAAACATTATTAAACACATCACAGCCAGTTGCTATACTTTCACGGATGTCGTCTTTTACATCCGAATTAAATAACGAGTATCCATAAACTACAAAAGCATCTTTATCATGCAGCCCATAAATCTGCCGTGACAAAAGGCCTACAGGATGAATCCTGAAGTCAGCCGATAAATATCCGATTTTTATTTTTTTTTGATTATCAGGCTTAAAATTAAAAGGCGGCACACCTTCTAACCACGCAATTTCCTGTACCCAATCTGCCATATTTTGGCTTAACTTAAGTCTAACCTCACCATCAAGTGCTAGGGATATCACTTGAAAACCAAACTCAAGATTATTTACTACTTGATCAATAGAGTCTGGCTTTAACACTGCTTTTTGCCATTCTGCAATATAGTCATTTCTGTATTTCCAAAAACATTTGGTCTGCGCTTGATACATCGCATCAAGATACAGTGTTCTTGGGCTTAAACTTACTTCTACATTCGGATCTAAATTTGCAATTGATGGCAATATATTTTCAATGACTTTTGGATCAAGGATTTGCGCTTCTGCCAAACAGTGATGGGCGGCATCAAACTGTCTTAAACAACTTAATATTAGGCCTTTTTTAAAAAGTAAATTGGCATGCCTAGGTTGCTTAGCTAGAGCAGTTTCGCAATAGGTTAATGCCTCTTCATAGTGAAATGAACCTAGTAAAGCATCTGCGAGATTAAATACGAGTCCGATATGTTCAGGGTGTCTGTGATGTGCAGCACGACAATGTTCTAAACCTTCTGTTTTTTTACCAAGACTCGCTAATAACGCGCCACGATTAAGCAATGCTGTTATATTTTTAGGGTTAAATTTCAACGCAATATCATAATAAGTCAGCGCTTCTTCAGGTTTTTTAAGTTTCTCTAAAATTGCCCCCATATTGGCATTAACAATTGCATCTTGTGGTGCGATTTCCCAAGCTTTCAAAAGTTGATTGTACGCATCTTCAGGGCGGTTTAATTGATCTAAACATGACGCTATTGCCTGCATCACATGAATATTTTGTGGATTTAACTCTAGAACTTGATTAAATAATTCTAGAGCGTTTTGTACTTTACCCTGAAACTGCAAAGCAACACCCAGGTAAAAGTTCGGCTCGAATAGATTTGTATTAGTCACAGAGATGAGCCAAGCACAAAGTTTCTCTGCTTCTGCGTACTGGGCAGTTTGTAAAAATTGCAGTATTCTTGAGATGGTTTCGCTAGAATTGATTTCTGTTGTATTTTTTTGATTCATCACAGGTTAAGTTTTGGATGAGGGTCATTATCAGTGTTAAAAGAAGTCCACATTATTGCACCATTCATACTCGCTAATGGTGGTGACTGGCATGCGATTGACTTATATCTTCAGTATAGCAAAACCCATCAAGTAACACTTTGGTCGCATCAGCCAGCGCATCCTGACTTAAAATCTAAGTACCCTATTCAAGAAATCAAGCCGTACAGTGGTCAAGTCCCGAACTCTGGTACTCTGCTCGTATCTGGCGCACGTACTGAAATTGGTCACTGGTATAACCATGTCAATTTCGATAAAATAATACTCATACATAATCTGCTATCACCCAGCGCATTATATAAAGCACTGCATCGCTTAACGATACAAGGTAGAAGAAAAGTCGAAGTGATATATGTATCAGACTTAACTAAAAGATTTGCAGGATTGACTGGTGAAGTCGTGCATCACATTCCACCTATTGAACGCTTTGAACCAAAAATTAAAACTTCGCCTAATCACACCACACCATTTACTATTGGCCGCATCAGCAGTGACTCTTTAGCAAAACATCATCATAGTGATATCCAGATTTATCGCACCTTACTTGATTTAGGCATGCAGGTGCGCATTATTGGAGGAACCTGTTTATCGCCGTGGTTAAATAGCCACAGTAATTTAAGCCTATTACCTGCAGTTCCACAAAGTGAAGTTGCGGAGGCTTACAGCACATTAGATTGCTTTTATTACAGAGTACCTAGCGTAATTAAAGAAGCATATGGACTAGCGGTGATTGAAGCAATGTTATCGGGCTTACCTGTAGTGTGTCATCGAGAAGGAGGTTATGCTGAAGTCATACAGCAAGGGGTAAATGGATTCTTATTTGATCGTGAAGATGAAGCGATTGAAATAATTAATCATCTAAAAAACAATGCCAATCTGCGCAAAGAGATTGGCATGAATGCACGTCAAGTTATTAATAAATATTTGGTTAATTTAAAGATATAACTAACTCGGTGGGCCTGGTGGTGCGGGCGGCGGATTTGCAATAAACCCAGCAGTGCCTTCAATTTGGCCTGCTGTTGTACTAAAGAAACCATTGTCAAGAAAATCCCCTGGGTTTGTTTCTTTAATAATATATCCCACACTTGCTTTTTCCGCCTGATTGCCTGAGAAAAAGCCAATGACATTTAAAGTACAAGCGTTGTAACATACGCCAGTCATACTACTATTGGTACCACTCATTGCTAATGAACCATTAGAGGCAAGGCCACCAGAGATAGAAAAAACATTTGATCTGGATATCTCAAAACCAGCGCTAGTAGGATTGGGCCGAGATGAATCCACTCCAATTGAACCTGAAATCGTGTACCCACTAAAACTAGCAGTGAAATAGCTGCTATCGTTAAGTTTGCTGGTCCAGCCACCTCCCTTTCCAACGCTCGCTACAGTTGTATCTAATTTATACTCACCTTCAGCATTGATAGCATTTAAATTCGTTATAACGCTGGAAATACCACAATCTGCAGCAAGACATGCCATCCCAGTGTCTGAGTATTGTTCGCTAACTCTAAACACATCATTATTATCGTTTTCTGCTTGCTGCTCTTGCTCACCTTTTTCTGGTTGACCACCTTCCGGTCCTTTTGCACCTAAGGTCATTTCTTCATCGCTATAGGCTGGCGCTTTACCCGGCTCTACATCGGCACTTTGTCCCGAAAATAGAATAATGTCGCCCTGCTCATTAAAGATATAAATCGAGCCCTGGCCTACATGCGCTTTTAATTTTTGCTGGAATTCAGCTAAATAATAGGTACCACGGATCCCAATTGTGGCAACTGGAGTACCCAAGCGATAGGCTGGCCGATTTTCACGGCCGACAAACCCAGTTACTGCACGTAAGCCACCGCGTAATAATTTAAAGAAGCCTTTTTCTGAGCCATCTTGCTTACCATTGAAGTTGTACTCTTCAACTTTAAATTCCGTATTGGGCTGGAATGAAAAATAACCGCCATCAGTAAACCGGACTTGGGCACGTCCATCACCTGTCAATATTGTGTCACCTTGGTTAACTTCCATGCCCTTGGTTAGCACCTTCGAACTACCATCCACACCCTGTAAAGCAGCTCCGCCCGACGCGAATTCTACTTTACCAGCGGCAGCGTATGCACCCGCTGGAAAGGCTGCAGAGATCATCGCCATGAGGATCGCTTGGCGGTTTAAATAAATATAATGGGCTTTATCCATGATAATTCCTTTTAACAACCTAGAGTTAAGTTGAACCGCATGCAAAAAACTTACCAGTTAAAATCTTTGTGTATATTTAGAGAGACTACCCAGCGATCAAACTCATAAAGATCATTATTAGAGTGGCTATCGATATAACTAATCTGGGGTTTGATCGTGAAATTGTACCCAGGTAAATAACGTAGGCCGATATTTAAATCCAGTTGATTATCTTCACGGGCAATTAAAAATGTAGGGTCTTGTTCTTGATAATCCCGGTACTCGTAACTGATACCGGCAAAAGCGACTAATTTGTAATTGATTGCCAATTGACCACCGGCGCGTACTCCAAAAATATCATGGCTTAAAAAATCGAAATCATTGTCATCGGTATCTTCTTTGCCCGCATATGCACTTAAATAAGTGACCTTAGCTTTATCACCGCCAAACGCATGGCCCCAGGCGGTACCGACGATATAGCGTTTTGCGTCCCGGACTGAAATGTCTGGATAATCCAGTTTTGATAATTGTGTAAACACACTTGTCTGGTTCTGGTCATCTAAATTGCGCTGCCATTGGCCACTAACCCCCATGGCCTCACGAAAGGTATTGCTATTAATGGAGAAGGAACCGCCTTGTAAAGCGATGGTGTAATTGTCAATATTGTGTTTAATATTCAGCCCTAGGGAGTAATCCAATGAGGATGGATCAAACTGCTCATCTGCCCAATTCATTTTGGTTGTACCCGCTAGTGAGCCGAAGGCTGAGACATTTTTACTAATGGGCGCCCGCACCGATATGCCGCCTGCTGCACTCACGAAATTACTGGACTGTTCTAGTGATGCAGCATTCAGTTGAAATGGAATCAGGGGGAAATTAGGCGCTATGGAAACGTTAATCGTGTTTGTGGTGGTTGCGCTATTGATATTACTATCGTGACCAATTCCGAAATCCAGGTATGCAGCAAACGCCGTTTTCTGTCCGGTAGCTTTATCAATCGCCTGCATATTATTTTCGATAAGCTTGGTAATTTCTGCATTAGGATTTTGGCTTAATACATTGTTAAATTCAGACTTTGCATTTTCCGCTTCACCAGCTTTATAGTAGCCTTTGGCAATCATCGCGCGGGCCTCGATATTATTAGGTTCTTGCGCCAGCACCCGTTCCAAAGCAAAAATACCGCGGGAATTCTCCCCGCCTTCAATGGCTGCCACACCTAACAACATATCGTATTCAACATTACCGGAACGGTCAGACTCTAATGGAAGCAGCAATTCATAAGCCGCTTTATGATTGCCGGCTTTGATAAAAGCGCGTGCTTCATTTAATACCGTATCATCAGCTGCGAATGCCATGCTAGGCAAGATAACTAAGCACGTCATGATAAAAGACAAAGCAAGCAGCCAATGTCTCAGATTGGATTTACTCATTCTTTTCCCCCTTATTTCCCCAATTTCATGATACACAATTTAAGGGAAGAATAGCCAATTCACATAGAGCTATTCGATATATAACAAGAACAAAAACAAAAATTGTGTTGTCATTACAACAGTTTACGTAAAAAAAGGCGCTTACGCGCCTTTTCATTAGGGGATGGAATGTTATTCTTTTACGACATCTACGCCTTTTGGCGTTTTAAATAAAAACGTTTTGTTATCCAGGCTAGGATTCTGTTCAATTTTGCTGAAACTTATTTTAGTCTGCAAACCAAAGCTATCTATTAATTCCATTTCCTTCAATTCGCCTGCTTTAAAGCCTAGTAAAATACTTTCAAAACCAGAATCTTCGATTTTAGGTTCGGCCTTTACCCAATCGATATCATTATTTTGATTCGCGTTGGTAAATTTGAAGCTCTTATCCAAGGTGTCATCGCCAGCTAATAGAGCTGCTGGGCTTGAACCCAGCGCTTTGCTTAGAGCACGCACAGTTACTTGGGCTAACTCGGTGTCGTATAACCACACTTGCTTACCATCGCTCACAATCTGCTGTTCGTAGGGCTTGTTGTAATCCCAGCGGAATTTATTAGGGCGTTTCAACTGCATTTCACCTTGCACTTCTTGCACTTTCCGCCCCTGTTTATCAGTCACAATCTGAGAGAAATCAGCGCGCATTGCATGGGTTTGGTTATAAAAATCACGCAGGCTTTTAACGCCATCTGCAAAAGCGCCACAAGAGAAAGTAGCAAGACTTACAACAACGAACAATTTAATTTTAAGCATTCAAATCCTATTAATAATGTTGCTAAAGTTTGTCGCTAAACTTCGTGATGTGGTGCGAGTACTTCGCGGTTACCGTTACTTTGCATAGCAGAAACTAAACCAGCACGTTCCATATCTTCAATTAACCGCGCTGCACGGTTGTAACCGATGCGTAGCTGTCTTTGCACAGATGAAATACTCGCACGACGTGTTTTAAGCACAATTGCGACGGCCTCATCATAGAGCGGATCACTATCACTACCCGACTCACCACTCGGCACGCCAAAGTCTGCACCGCCCTCTTCCGCCTCATTGCTTAGGATGCCTTCAATATAGTTAGGTTCACCCTGTGCTTTAAGGTAATTGACGACTTTATGCACTTCCTGATCCGACACAAACGCCCCATGAATGCGCTGCGGGTAACCGGTACCCGGCGGCATGTACAACATATCGCCTTGACCTAACAACGCTTCAGCGCCCATTTGGTCTAATATAGTTCTGGAATCAATCTTGCTGGACACCTGGAATGCAATACGCGTAGGAATATTGGCTTTAATCAGCCCAGTAATCACATCCACCGATGGCCGTTGCGTGGCAAGCACCAGGTGAATACCTGAGGCACGCGCTTTTTGTGCAAGACGCGCGATGAGTTCTTCCACTTTCTTGCCCACTACCATCATTAAGTCGGCCAGTTCATCGATCACCACCACAATCATCGGCATTTCCATGAGTGGTTCTGGCTCGTCTGGCGTTAAGCTGAACGGATGCGGGATTTTTTTACCTTCTTTTTCGGCTTCACGGATTTTCTGGTTATAACCGGCTAGGTTTCGCACACCTAATGTGGACATTAATTTGTAGCGTCGCTCCATCTCTGCCACGCACCAGTTAAGCGCATTCGCCGCTTGGCGCATATCGGTTACCACGGGTGCCAGCAAATGCGGAATCCCCTCATATACGGAAAGCTCAAGCATTTTGGGGTCGATCAAAATCATACGGACCTGGCTAGCATCGGCTTTGTAAAGCAAACTCAAAATCAAAGCGTTAATCGCCACAGACTTACCGGAACCAGTGGTACCTGCAACCAACACGTGTGGCATTTTTGCCAGATCAGCCACAGCCGGTTTACCGGCAATGTCTTTACCCAGGGAAATCGCTAATGGTGAATGCACATCAGCATAAGCCTGGCTGCCCATGATTTCAGATAGATAAACAATTTGGCGTTTAGGGTTAGGAATCTCCAAGCCCATGCAGGTTTTGCCAGGAATGGTTTCGACCACCCTAACACTGACTACTGAAAGTGCACGTGCAAGGTCTTTGACTAAATTGGTGACTTGGCTACCTTTTACACCGGCGGAAGGCTCCAACTCATAACGCGTAATGACAGGGCCAGGCAGTGCGGTAAGCACTTTAACTTCTATGCCGAAATCATTCAGCTTGCGTTCAATCAGCCGTGAAGTGAAATCTAGTGTCTCAGCAGATTGAAACTCTACTGTACCTGCCGGTTCATCTAGCAAATGAATAGGCGGCAATAGCGAATCGGGGTGAGTTTCAAACAACGGCGCCTGTTTTTCTTTTAGCACACGCGCACTTTGCGGGATTTCGATCACTGGTGTTTCAATTTGCACGGGCTCACGTTTTTCAGTCCGTTTACGCTCGCTCTGCACGTATTCGGTACGTTCCATTTCAACGACCTTGCCAGCTTTTCTATCTTGCCAGTCATGCCATTTAAGTATTGCCCAGTCATAGGTAGCGATCAACCAGGTACCCAACTTTTCAGTAATCAAAATCCAAGACCAGCCTGTAAAAAGACTAAAGCCAACAACGAACATGGCAAGCAATACCATGGTAGAGCCTGTGAAGCCAAACATGCCACGTAACAAGTTGTCAAAAGCTGTCCCCAGCATACCGCCAGGCGCTAATGGTAATGAGGCTGGCAAGCTAACCAAATGCCCAGCTTCTAAGGCGCAAGATGCCACTAGCAACAAGGCAAAACCAATGAAATTAAACAATAGAAATGGCTTGTCGCTGGCATTCACCACTTCAAGTTTTAAGTAAACCAACCACATGGCATAGAACGCCAATACTGCCCACCACCATGCGGAGAATCCGAATAAATATAACAACATATCGGATAACCATGCCCCTACGGTGCCACCACTATTTTGCACAACAGCATCGTCTGGCGCCATGTGCGACCACGAGGAATCTTCACGGTTATAGGTGAACAAAATGACGGTAATAAATGAGCCGACAAGTACTAGGCCAAGCCACCAAGCTTCTTTGATAAGCGTTGAACCAATGGTAGGTGTCTTGGGAGTTTCTGCCGCGCGGCGCGCATTCACGGGTGTAGTTTTTTTGAAAAACAAGATGGTAAAAACCCTAGGAATTTTTGAGATCGGATTAATTATAGCAGTATCAAAGTCGCAACGTAGCGTTTAGAATACCAATCTAAATTCAACCTTATTCCGCACGGAGAATCACGCATGGATATTGGCATTAAAGAGCAAGACCGGAAAGATATTGCAGAAGGTTTATCCCGATTGTTGGCAGATACTTATACCTTGTATCTTAAAACGCATTATTTTCATTGGAACGTAACGGGACCGATGTTCAATACGCTACACCTGATGTTCGAAACCCAATATACCGAACTGGCTTTAGCGGTAGATTTAGTGGCCGAACGTATCCGTTCATTGAATATCTATGCACCTGGTACATACCGCGATTTTGCTAAACTTTCCTCCATTAAGGAAAGCGAATCAGTACCAAAAGCGCAAGATATGATTGCAGAATTAGTCGCCGGCCATGAAGCGGTATGCCGTACTGCCCGCAGTGTGTTTCCGGCTGCCGAAAAGGCTTCTGATGAAGCAACTGCTGATTTGCTCACGCAACGCTTACAGCTGCATGAAAAAACCGCCTGGATGTTACGTAGCTTATTGGAAAGTTAATATCAGCCAGCTTTTTTGATCGGCGTGACTTGTAAAAATGATTTATTGCGCCATCTCAGTTTATCTAATCAATTATTCAAGTTTTTAAGGGTTTTATCATGGCAACAAAACATGCCCATTTGCTCATTTTAGGCTCCGGTCCTGCAGGATACTCAGCTGCGGTGTATGCAGCACGCGCTAATCTTAAGCCAGTATTGATCACTGGTATCGCGCAAGGCGGTCAACTCATGACCACCACAGAAGTGGACAACTGGCCAGCAGACGCAGATGGCGTGCAAGGCCCAGAGCTCATGGAACGTTTCCAGAAACATGCCGAACGCTTCAATACGGAAATGATTTTCGACCATATCCATACTACGCACCTGAAAGAAAAACCAATCCGTCTTGTGGGCGATAACGGTGAATATACTTGCGATGCGCTGATTATCGCGACTGGTGCTTCTGCCAAATACTTGGGTATTCCATCAGAAGAACACTTTGCCGGAAAAGGGGTTTCGGCGTGTGCTACTTGTGACGGATTTTTCTATCGTAACCAGGAAGTGGCAGTGATTGGCGGCGGCAATACCGCGGTGGAAGAAGCGCTGTATCTAGCGAATATCGCATCCAAAGTAACATTAGTACACAGACGCGACAAATTTAAAGCCGAGGCGATACTAGTGGACAAACTCAATGCGCGCGTAGCTGAAGGTAAAATAGAACTGGAAACTTTCCATACGCTGGAAGAAGTGCTGGGTGACAACACCGGCGTGACTGGCATGCGCATCAAGGATGTGAATACTGGCAGCACCAAAGACATCGCTCTGAAAGGTGTGTTTATCGCCATCGGCCATAAACCGAACACGGATATCTTCGAAGGCCAGCTGGATATGGAGAACGGCTATATCATCACCAAAGCTGGCCGTGAAGGTAACTTTACGGCAACCAGTGTGCCCGGCGTTTTTGCTGCGGGCGATGTACAAGACCATATTTACCGCCAGGCGGTGACCAGCGCTGGCTCTGGTTGTATGGCGGCATTGGATGCTGAACGCTATTTGGACAAATAACGCGCTATTTGAGCATGCAGTGGCTAAAAGCAAACACAAACAGGAAGAAAAGGCGGCGGCCATCGTTATGGACGACGACGTCAACCTGTTCCGCGAGGCAGTTAAGGACGCACGTCCTTTAACTGCCGAGCCTGTTTACGTCCATAACGTTAAACCTAAACCCATCCCCAAGCAGTTTATTCGTGATGAACGCCAAGCTCTGGCGGACTCACTATCTGATTTTTATATCCCTGCCCATGAGCTCGAAACCGGCGAAGAACTCCTCTACCTGCGTGAAGGCCATGCACCCGATATTTTAAGCAAGCTGCGCCGCGGTCATTGGGTCGTACAAGGTGCGATTGATCTGCATGGTTTGATTAGCGATGAAGCGCGCGTTTATGTCGCTGCGTTTTTAAACGACTGCAAAAAACGTGGCTTGCGTTGCGTACGCATTGTGCACGGCAAGGGTTTGGGCTCGCGTAACCGTGAACCGGTGTTAAAACACAAATTACGTAACTGGTTGATACAACGGGACGAAGTGATTGCCTATGCAGAAGCGCGCCGTCAAGATGGCGGCAGTGGTGCTGTGATTGTATTGCTAAAAGCCAACTAACACTTCAAACCGCCCTTTTCGCATTTGTTTAAATCATTGGAGCATGAAAATTGCCATGATGTAACGTTACATTTCGGCATAGCGCATACTTTTTTGATTATTGCTAAGTTTTGAATCTTGAAACTATCTTATTTATCTATTTTTCCGATGGTCTCAAAATAAATATTCAATATTTTATATTTACCCGCTAAACCAATATAAAGACTACTATGTGACCCTTGCATACTCGACTTTTGATGTGTGTAACAAACTTAAGGAGGTTGTAATGACACATGCACCAGGGGCACAAATAGTAGAAATAATTAAGAATAACCAAAAAGATTTAGTTGGCGACCTGCTAGCAACAATGAAAAAGAAAGTCATTCGCCTAGATAAAAGTGCAGAAAATGAAATCATCATCCAAGCAACCCAACTTTTAGGATTTTTAGAAATTGCAATACCGCAAGGCCAACTCTCAGATCTTGAAACCAGAGCATGGGATGATACAAGGCAGCTATTGAGCGACTTTTCCCAAACCCGCGCGAAAGAGGGCTTTTCTCCCATTGAAACAGCGACCTTTATTTTTTCTTTTAAGGAACCGCTATTCACTTTATTAAGGACATCGCTGAGTAATAATCCTCAATTACTCGCCGAAGAAATAGCGGTAACAAGCTTGTTGTTTGACGAGCTGGGTTTATTAACGATTTCAAGCTACCAAAAAGCGCGCGAGCAAATCATTTTGCGCCAGCAGCAAGAATTGCTTGAGCTCTCAACGCCCGTTGTTCAGCTATGGCAAAACATCCTTGCATTGCCACTGATAGGTACGCTGGATAGTGCGAGAACACAGGTCGTCATGGAAAACCTGTTACAAAAGATTGTTGAAACAGGCGCGCTTATTGCCATTATTGATATTACTGGCGTTCCCACAGTAGATACGCTAGTTGCACAGCATCTTCTCAAAACAATTGCTGCTGCAAGATTGATGGGTGCTGATTGTATTATCAGCGGCATCCGTCCGCAAATTGCTCAAACCATTGTCCACCTAGGTGTTAATTTAGAAGATGTGATTACCAAGGCCACCCTCGCGGATGCTTTCGTGGTTGCGCTGAAAACAACTGGCTCCTCAGTCACCAATTCATAAGCTAAAGGCCGAAAATGGAACGTATCCCAATATTGAGAATGGGCAAGCTGCTGCTAGTAACCATCCAGGTTGATATGCACGACCGGCTGGCAATGACTTTGCAAGAGGACTTAACGGAACGCATCGTTAAGGAAAGAGCGACCGGCGTTCTGATTGATATATCCGCTTTGGATATCGTGGATTCCTTCATTGGCCGCATGATCAGTAATACTGCCGCCATGGCCAAGATACTGGATGCAAAAACCGTTGTCGTCGGCATGCAACCTGCAGTGGCTATTACCTTGGTTGAGCTCGGACTTACGCTTGAGGGTGTAATCACTGCATTGAACGTTGAACGTGGCATTTCCCTACTTGGCCATAACGCATGAGTTATATGACAGGAGCGATATCTTAGTGCGTCGGTTTGGAATGTATTTGGTGATAAATTGAGGACCGCCGCAATTGGGTCAATCGTTCTTCCATTGAGAAGTGATGAAGATGTTGTCCGGTTGCGAAAAGTCGTTAGAGAAGAATTAATTTCACTGGGTTTTGGTTTGGTAGATCAAACCAAAATGATCACCGCCGCAAGTGAGCTGGCAAGGAATACCCTGAAATACGGCAAAGGCGGCGAAGGCCACGTTCTAAAATTAAAAGACACGGTAAGAATCGGTTTGGAATTGGTTTTTACTGACGATGGGCCTGGTATTCCAGACATCAGCTTAGCATTGACCGATGGCTATACCAGCGGCGGCGGGCTTGGATTAGGTTTAAGCGGGGCAAAAAGGCTTTCTGATGAATTCATGATTGATACTGAATCAGGAGTAGGCACAACGGTGCTAATCAGAAAATGGAAAGTTTCATGAATATACTCGGGCAACAAACCGCTTATCATATTGGTGAGCTAAGTGAAGTTTCTTCGGCACGAAGAGCAGGAAATGCGCTGAGTTTAAAACTTGGTTTTGATGAAATACAATCCGGCCGTTTAGCACTACTGATTACCGAAGCCGGCACAAATATCGGCAAGCATGCAAAGCGTGGGCAGATATTCATGCGGTCATTATCCCGAAACGGCCTTAATGGAATCGAAATCATCGCCGTGGATTCCGGGCCCGGCATGTTCAATCCCACCAAGAGTTTTGAAGATGGCTATTCCACCACTGAAACATACGGTGTGGGACTAGGCGCTATAAAACGTTTAGCTCACGAGGTTGATATTTATTCAGAATCAGGCAAAGGTACGGTACTTCTAATGGTGATATGGAACACAGAGGCTCAAGTAATACCCGGCCAATGGCAAATTGGCAGCATGTGTATTCCGATTGCAAATGAGCGAGTATGCGGAGACTCTTGGATCGCGGTTGATTGCCAACGCATGCTAACCGTGTTGGTGGCTGATGGCTTGGGACATGGGCCTGATGCTGCTCACGCCTCCTTATTGGCCGTGAGCGTCTTGGAACAAGCACCAGCAAATTTACCAAGTGAAACCTTACAAAAGAGCCATCAGTTGATGAAGGGAAGTCGAGGCGCGGCCGTCGCTGTAGCTCGTGTTGACCTCGATACAGCAGAGTTAAGATACACTGGTGTAGGAAATATTTCCGGATGCATATATAACCATAAAAGTCGGCAGCATCTGTTGAGCCATAATGGGATCGTTGGCAGCCACATGAGCAGAACCAAAGAGTTCACACATGCTTGGTGTGAAGACTCTATGTTAGTTATGCATTCTGATGGGGTTGGCACAAAATGGGACATTAACAACTATGCTGGGCTTGAAAGTTGTCATCCTTCTGTCATTGCCGCTGTGCTACACCGCGACCACACCCGAGTTAGAGATGACTCTACGATCGTAGTGATTAAGAGAGCTCAGATCGCATGTCAATAAGATTCTTAACCTTGAAAATCGAATCTGAGCTGGACGTAGTAGCAGCCAGACAACGTGCCAGGGAAATTGCAGGGATTTGCGCGTTTGGTCTACAAGACCAAGCGCGTATTTCTACGGCTGTTTCAGAGCTTGCACGTAATGTGTACAACTATGCAGTTAAAGGCCGAATTGAATTCGCTGTGGAAGGCAACACTGTTCCACAGCTTTTAATCATGACTATCGAAGACCAGGGTCCCGGGATTCCGCATATCGAAGACGTGTTATCAGGCACTTATCAATCTTCAACTGGAATGGGCGTAGGCGTGATAGGCGCAAAACGCCTGATGGATCAATTCCAAGTAGACACAAGTACTAAAGGCACCACCATCACGCTTAAAAAGCTATTTCCCAAAGCCGCACCGCTATTAACTTCAACGATGATAGGCAGTTTGGTCAACAAGCTTTCACAACTGGCACCCAATATTTCCTTATCGGAAATCCAACATCAAAACCGTGAGTTGCTTAGAACCTTAGACGAACTGAATGCCAGGCAAAAACAGCTGTTACAGTTGACAGAAGAATTGGAAGATACTAACCGAGGCGTGCTAGCGCTTTATGCAGAGTTGGATGAAAAAGCGGATCACTTACGCCGTGCCGATGAATTGAAGTCCAGATTCTTATCCAATATGAGCCATGAGTTCCGCACACCGTTAAATTCTATTCGTGCACTAGCAAAACTACTGCTCGATGAAACCGATGGTGAGCTATCTGAAGAGCAAGAAAAACAAGTGGAATTCATCCTCAAGGGCGCTATTACGCTGAGCGATCTTGTGAATGACTTACTCGATATCGCTAAAATAGAAGCTGGTAAAACCGAGGTCAAACCTGTCGAGTTTCAGGTAGACGAGATGTTCAGCGCATTGCGCGGCATGCTCAAACCCTTATTAGTTTCTGATCAGCTTGAACTCAACTTCATGCCGCTTACTGCGTCCATAAAACTATTCCAAGACGAAGCGAAAGTCTCGCAGATACTCCGTAATTTTATATCGAATGCATTGAAATTCACGGAAGCCGGTTCGATTAATGTCTCGGCAGTCATAGATGAAGAAGACATGGTTACCTTTAGAGTAATAGATACCGGGCTAGGCATTAATGAAAATGACTTGGGTGTAATCTTCGAAGAGTTTTCCCAGGTAGAAAATCATTTACAGATCGGCGTTAAAGGCACGGGATTAGGTTTACCGCTTTGTAGAAACCTGGCGGCCTTATTACAAGGTAGAGTCGATGTCATAAGCGCACTGGGAAAAGGCTCAACGTTCTCACTTTCCATTCCTGCCCACCTTGAATTGAATTTGCAAGCCGACACATCTGAAACCTTGGACACTCATAACGACTCCCGCTTACCCATCCTCATCATTGAAGATCAGGAATATGAGCAGTTAGTTTACAAGCGCTATTTAGATGGGTCCGAATTCAGAGCCATCCCTGTGAAATCGCTAAGAGAGGCCGAAGTGATTTGGCCACGGGTAAAACCAGTAGCCGTGCTACTGGATATTATGCTTAAAGGCGAAGATTCCTGGAGATGGTTATCCGACTTAAAAAGTAATGAAGCGCGACAACATATTCCGGTGATCATTTCTTCAAGTGTTGATGATAAACGTAAAGGGATTGCGTTAGGTGCAGATGTCTATCACACCAAACCAATGTTGAAAGTCGACTTGCTTTCAGCATTAAGGAAAGTTTTGAACGTTAGCGAAGACTTGTCTATAGAAACACTTACAAATTTAAAGTTAAACAAATCAGATCGCCTATCAACGGATACCCCCAATGAAATCAATTAAGTCTAACTTGTCGGGAAATATGTCCGCACATGACTTAGATGAATTTCTAATCCTGAATGTTGATGATACCGATGCTGCACTCTATGCGAAATCCAAAATATTAACCCGAGTGGGATTTAAGGTCATCAGTGTTTCCAGTGGAACGGAAGCCCTACAAAAGGCTAAAGAATTGCTGCCAGATTTGATTTTACTGGATACAAAACTGCCTGACATCAATGGGTTTGACGTTTGCCGCCAGCTAAAAGCAGATCCTGTAACGCAATTCATTTCCATTCTACAAACTTCCGCGTCTTTTATAACATCAGGGGATAAAATCACAGCGCTGGACGGTGGCGCTGACAATTATCTTTGTGAACCTATTGAGCCAGAAGAGTTAATCTCCAACATCAAGGCCTTGATCAGGCTCAGTCTGGCTGAGCGTGAATTAAGTGAAATAAATCGCAAAAAAGATGCATTTTTGGCAACACTTGCGCATGAATTACGCAACCCTCTTGGGCCTATTCGAAATTCATTAAAGTTAATGGAAACATTAGAAAACTTAACACCTAAGCATCACCAGTTATTGAATATCATCTCGCGACAAACGAACCAAATGGTCAGGCTGGTGGATGATCTGCTTGATGTATCCCGTATTTCATTGGGGAAAATATTACTTCAACCCAGTAACTTGGAAGTGGATGAATTCATAAACGCAGCCATAGAAAGCAGTACTTACCTGATTCAGGATCGTGGCCATCAGTTAGATGTCAATATCATGAGCAAAGGCTTATATGTGCATGGCGACAAAGTGCGGCTCGTACAAGTCGTAAGCAACCTACTAAATAACGCAGCTAAATTTACTTCACGAGATGGCTTGATTTCACTTTCAGTGGTTCAGGAAAATGACTTTGTCATCATCAAAGTTACTGACAACGGCATCGGCTTAAGCAAACAGAATTTAGCCACAATTTTTGATTTATTTGTGCAACATGGACGAGTTGAAGATCGAGTCCATGAAGGCTTGGGCATCGGTCTTTCTCTCGTCAAAAATCTAATTGAACTACATGGTGGAGAAATATATGTTGATAGTCCCGGCCTTGGACTAGGCAGCACTTTCCTTATTAAATTGAAACTGATCGACGCTCCAATAGTGGACGGCAAAACTACAACAGACATTATCAATGCGGTTACACTTAATAAAATTCTGGTGATTGATGACAACGTTGATGCAGCCAATACGCTGGTCGATTTGCTAAGTCTATTTGGGCATGAAGTGCAAACTGCATACACGGGCAAGGAAGGTCTTGAGTTAGCCAAGTCTTTTCAACCTCAACTCATTTTCCTCGATATTGGTTTACCAGATATGTTGGGTTATGAAGCCGCGAGATTACTACGTAAAGACGACAAAAATAAAGGCTGTGTTTTAATTGCATTAACTGGCTATGGTACTGACAATGATAAACAACTCGCCATCAATGCTGGGTTTGATTTTCACCTAACTAAACCCTTGAATTTAGGAAAGATTAAATTTCTCAATCTAGGGTTTTAAAAAACACTTTCTCATAAACTTCAGTAACAACTAATGCGCAGTTTTGGGCCGCAAGCATCAATTTCAAATGAACCTAGAAGATTTCCACAATTTCTGTGGATAACTCTGTGATATCTAGAGGATTGAAGTCCTAACTTCGTATTCTATAAGGTTTTTTTATAAAAGCTTATAATTTGCTCTTTTATAAAATGCATAATTAAATCAATAACTTAAAATAATAATATAGTTTTGCTAGTTAGAGTCAAAAGTTAATGTACCACTTTAAATGTTTGTGCATAACTCGTAAGATTTTTACGTAGAGTCAATGACTTATAGATACAAAAAGTTAATTTACATTAGTCCATTCGGACTAAACCTTAATCCTAAACTAAAGTCTGTTAGAGCCGGTTTGGCGTAACTCGAAACCCATCACACTTGATTAAATAGCAAATATGAACTTATGAAGTTAAGATCAATTATGTTAATTATTGCTACCTATATTTTGATAACACTTTTTGCAGGTTGTCCGCCCAACTGCAACATCGCTCAGCAAACTGCCTGCAGTTAGCACATTTAAAACGTCGGCTTTAGGGGTCGTGGCTTTCGGCTCGAAGCGGAACTTCAACGTTTGATTAAGTTGCTAGGAAACTGGTGAATTAAGCATCCCTCAAAATACGGCCCTTCTAAAACTCTTCATCGGGCCGTATTTGACAATAGGCTTAATCACATGAGAATCACGACATATGCACTCATGCCTAACTCTTCAGGGGCAATGTTTGCAGTAGAACTCTGGCAGCTTCTGTAGAGGATGCCGGATTTTGGCCTGTGATTAATAATCCATCCTGCACAACATAGGACTGCCAGTCTCCGCTTTTTGAGTAAATCGCTCCATGATGAAGCAACTCGTCTTCTACCAGGAAAGGCACGACTTCGGTTAAACCCACACCCGCTTCTTCAGAATTGGTAAAGCCAGTGACTTTTTTACCTTGTACTAAAGACGTGCCATCAGGGTTTTTTACATGTCTTAAAACCCCGGGCGCATGGCATACCAGTGCTACAGGTTTTTCTTGCGCAAGGGTAGCGCTAATTAAATTGATAGAATGTTGGTCTTCAGCCAGATCCCACAATGGCCCGTGACCGCCTGGATAAAACACTGCGTCATAATCTGTGATATTGACTGTATCTAACCTAAGGGTATTCGATAAATCCGCTTTGGCTTGTAAGTCAACTTCAAAGCGGCGAGTAGCATCGGTTTGGAAATCTGGCTCGTTGCTTTTTGGATCTAATGGGGGCTGGCCACCTTTAGGCGAGGCCAACACTACCTCAACGCCAGCATCTTTAAACACATAGTAGGGTGCTGCCAGCTCTTCCAACCAGAAACCTGTTTTGCGCCCTGTATTGCCTAATTGGTCATGCGAAGTTACAACGGTAAGAATTTTCATAGTGCTCTCCTAATAAGTTGGTAATTAGTAATAACTTCCAGCCGCTCAACTATTCGTCCAGACGTCTAGTAATTAATTAAAAATATATAAATTAAATTTTATTATTCAAATATAAAAGTGATTTGGTCATCGTCATTGCAGTTCCAAAAGTTTTTGTACGCTGATACTTAGTATGGAAAACTTTAATGAATCTATGATCAAGTCAGCTCAAAAATTGGCGAGGATTGATGAGGGTGCCGCTAAGCATTAAAAAAGGCCGAATAATTCGGCCTTTTGTTAGTAATTAATGAATTTGGATTGGGACCAAAGTGCCAGCTTTCATATCAGGCATCAGTATCGTTTTACCATCAGCAGCTAAATTAATATCTGCTGAAGATTGATGGCCTTCGCTAATTAATTGAGGAGTAGCTTTAGGCTCACTTAACTGCCAAACTTTACCACCTGCCCAATCACTGATATAGAGCACGCCATTAGGATCACGAATCAAGCCATCTGCAGCACCAAAACCTTGATTTAACAGCGTTAAAGTAGATTTAACTTTGCTGCTTTGTTCAGAGTAATCTAATCGGAACAGCTTACCAGTACCAAAGTCAGCAACCAATAATGCATTAGGGCCATCCATCAGCAAACCATTTGGTCGTTTGATTCCAGATTTCTCGTGAATTAACTGAGTTACTTTACCTTGAGTGGTGATTTTGTAGACTGCTGCGTGCTTACCGTTATCGTCACCGCTGTCTGATACATACACGTTGCCTAAGCCATCGATTTCAATGTCATTCAGAAAAACAGGTTTATCCGGGAAATCTGAGGGCTTAGCGAAAACAGTTTTATTACCCTTCAAGTCGATGCGGATCACTTGATCAATATCAGCCACGTACAGCTGATTGTTGAACATATCAATGCCTTTAGGATCATTTAACCCATCAGTTAACGTTGTTTTCGAACCATCCGAATTGATGATGGTAATTTTCCCATCATTATTTTTGCCGTAACCACCGATTTCCGATAGGAATATACGACCGTCCGGATGAGCTATCGAAGATTCAGGCATTACAAGTCCCGTCACATTACCTTTGAATGCTGTACCTGTGAGTGCTGGCGCATTGGTAGCATTCCCTTCTCCATAACTTACGCGATAAATTACGCCGTTATAATCATCAGATACTAACAATGATCCATCTGGCAACTGAAGTACATCTGTCGGACGACCCCAAATTTCTCCATTATTAAGCCAGCCATCAATAAAAACTTCAGTTCCGGTGACACGATGCTGAGCATCGAATTTTACACGCATCAATTGATAGCCAACTGGTTTGCTACGATTCCAAGAGCCATGTTCGGCCACAATCGCGCTACCGAGGTACTCGGCAGGGAACTGAGAGCCTGTGTAGAATTTGAAACCAAGATTCGCGCTATGTGCTTGAAACTCCGCTGCAGGGAAGACTATGTTCTTAGGTGGGGTTTTATTTTTCCAATCCTGCGAAATGGCATCACCGCCGGCATAATATGGAAAACCGAAATGCTGTCCAGCTTTGGTTGCTGCATTGAACTCGTCATGAGGAATGTCATCCCCCATCATGTCACCGCCATTATCTGTAAAGTAGGCTACATTGGTTCCAGGCTGGAAATCGATCCCCACTGAATTACGCACCCCTTTGGCAAAAGTTTCTACGTGGCTTCCATCGGGATCCATTCTGATGATAGTGCCCTCAATGCCTTTCGTATCGCAAATGTTACAAGGTGCTCCAACCGTTACATACAGCTTATTGTCTGGGCCGAAAGCAATATATCGCCAGCCATGGTGAGATTTATTTGGTAATTTGTCATAGATGACTTCACGCATTTGTTTGAATGGTAGATTTAAGTCGAAATCTGGTGCCGCATAGCGTGTAATCCGGTTTTGCTCCGCTACATAAAGATTTCCTTTATACATAGCCACACCATTCCCTACGTTCAAATCATCTAGCATTGTGACAACTTTATCTGCTTTGTGATCTTTGTTTTTATCTATGATGCCGTATACCTTGTTACCGCGTGTTCCTACATAAACATTACCATTTGTGCCCAATGCCATTTGACGAGCATCAGGAACTTCCGCATAGATTTCAACTTTGAACCCTGCTGGCACATGTAATTTGTTCAAGTTCGCTTGAGCATCGGCTGCTTCCGCTGAAGCATTGAGTGAGATAGCACTTAATGCTGACCCCATTAGCAATGCAATTGTATTCAATTTCATATTTATTCCCTTGTGATAGATTTGACCCTATCGAGTTTACTGAGACAAAAGCGCTAGTAAAATACATAAAACTCCGTGTTTATTGCCTAAAACTATTGCTATAAAATAAATATAATGTCCTATAATGGGAATTAATAACCTAATAGTATTTAACTTATGACTAATCCAAATTGCTGGCAATATTCAGACCGCAGTAACATGTGTAATCTGCTTAAAAGACTAGCCCCGACAGAAGGTTTTACACTCACACCATTGGATGGCGTGAAGTTAATGCGCTGGAACCGATCGCTACCCCGCAGCCCGGTGTTATACGAGCCAAGCATCGTAGTGATTTGCTCAGGCCATAAAATCGGTTATCTAGGTCATGAGATATTTCATTACAACCCGCAGCATTTTTTAGTTCTATCGGTGCCACTGCCTTTTGAAAGCGAAACTATCGCAACCGAAGAAGAACCTTTAATGGGTATATCAATTCGCATCAACATATCCATCCTTACCGAATTAATTCTAATGTTAGATCAGGGATCTTCACATTCAGATTTGGGTTCTCATGGCATGGTATCTACGCCACTGGATGCCAAGCTTTCAAATGCCGTGTTGCGCTTATTACAAGCACTTGCTTCTACCGACGAAACCGACATTCTTGGCCACAATATCTTGCGAGAGATTCACTATCGGGTTTTGACCAGCAGTCAAGGCGAAGCTATCAGGGCATTGCTAAGTCAACAAAATAATCTTGGTAAAATCAGCAAAGCCTTGCGAAGAATCCATTCAGATTTTGCAGATGACCTCAATATTACGAAGCTCGCTGGAGAATCCGGTATGAGTGTTGCTGCATTCCATGCTAGCTTCAAAGCAGTTACGGCAACATCTCCAATGCAATATCTAAAAACAACTCGCTTACATAAAGCCCGGTTATTAATGATTCAGGATGGAACATCAGCAGCACTAGCGTCCACCAAGGTTGGTTATGAGAGCCCTTCACAATTTAGCCGCGAATTCAAACGACTTTTTGGCAAAACCCCCATGGAAGATGTAGTTGCAACCCGTGAAGCACTCATTACCTTACCCTTTGATCCTGCCTCTCGATACGTCACTGTTCAGCAATAAATTTTTATTCGAACCATATACGACTTAATGAATTTACATCCAGTAGTAAGATTCTGGGGACAATTTCCGCCCAAAGCGGACCTCAGTAGTAATATCAAAGTGAAAAGATTACTTTTGCTTATTCAAACTCAGGTAAAACAAATTCAGCTAGTTCTTGTAGCACTTCATCCGCAGGGCGTTTGCCATATTTGAGATTGAATATCAGATGATCTACACCAATGCGCCTTGATGCTCGCAAATGAACAAGTAGCGCATTCCGACCTAATCTGTGTCCTAGATGAATAGGTGTTGGTGCTTCATTAGGGTTGTCACACAAATCAATAAAGTACGATTGAGTGAATGGTTTATATTGACCTGGCAAGACGGTCTCTACAGTGTTGCGCCAACGCATAATTACTTGTTCCTGAGCTTCAATACTTCTTGGATAACTCATCCAGCCATCCGCATGTTCGGCAATCCAAGTTAAATCTTGTTGACTATGGCCAGTCACAAGAAGTGGAACATGAGAAGCGAGTGGTTTAGGTATAACATCTGCGCCATTCAAATAGCCAAATCTACTTTCAACATGGGGGAAATTGTTACCCCAATAGATCTTAATGAGTTCAAATTTTTCACGGAAGGCTAATCCGCGGCTTTCAAAATCAACGCCAAATGCTGGAAATTCAACTAGCCTATCCCCAGAGGCAACACCTAGTAACAACATAGAAAATGTTTGGAGATCATCATTCTTAGTCAATTGATTTTAATAACATGTGTAAGACTTTTGTTCCAGCTGAATACTGCGTTAACATCTTAAAATTATTGATAAGAATAAATCTAGTTTTGTTAAATTTATTTGCAAACACTGTTAAATATGAATGCCTGCTTTGGACCGAAGCAGTCTTCTAATCCTCTAACCTATAAAATTCCACGCGTAATTAACTCAAAAGCGTTAATTTTTATTTATTAAACTTCACCCAGGAATCCACCACTCTGGTGTGCCCAAAGCGTAGCGTATAAACCGCCGGCTTTTAGCAAACTTTGGTGATCACCATCTTCAATGATCTTGCCTTGATCTAATACAATCAAGCGATCCATTGCAGCGATGGTAGAAAGGCGATGCGCAATCGCCACTACCGTTTTACCTTCCATCAGTTTGTACAAGCTGGCTTGAATGGCTTGCTCTACTTCAGAATCCAACGCACTGGTCGCTTCATCTAGTAACAGGATCGGCGCATCTTTTAGCATCACACGCGCAATGGCAATGCGCTGGCGCTGGCCACCGGATAATTTAACGCCCCGCTCACCGACATGGGCGTCATACCCAGTACGACCTTTAGCGTCGGATAATCCGATAATAAATTCGTGTGCTTCTGCTTGTTTGGCAGCATGCACCATTTCTTCTTCTGTGGCATTTGGTCTGCCATATAAAATATTGTCGCGCACAGAACGATGCAGCAAGGAAGTATCCTGCGTGACCATGCCAATCTGGCTCCGCAAGCTATTCTGGGTCACATGCCGAATATCTTGTCGATCAATCAATACCCGGCCTTTTTCAACATCATAAAAACGCAGCAGCAAATTGACAATGGTGGATTTCCCTGCCCCAGACCGGCCAACCAAACCGACTTTTTCACCTGGTTTGATATGCAGTTGTAACGCCTGTAACAAAAGCTTTTGCTGACCATAAGAAAAGTCGACATGTTCAAACTCAATTTCTCCTTCGCTCACTACAAGTGGCTTGGCATCTTCTGCATCCGCAATTTGCCGTGATATGGATAATGTATTCACACCGTCCTGCGCAGTGCCAACCTGCTCATAAAGAGAGGTCATTTCCCACATGACCCAGTGCGAAATACCATTCAAGCGCAATGCCATGGCAGTAACTGCTGCCACGCCACCCACAGAAACTTCTCCGCGCGTCCATAGCCATAAGGCCACACCAGAAGTTGCAATGACCAATAGCATATTCAACACATGGTTCATCACTTCCACACCTGTCACGTAGCGCATTTGTGCATGCACTGTGCCTAAGAACTCATGCATGGCAGATCTTGCATACCCCGCTTCACGACCCGCATGGGAGAACAATTTGACCGTACTGATATTAGTGTAAGCATCGGTAATGCGACCCGTCATTAGCGAACGGGCATCCGCTTGATGCTGGGAGACCTTTGCTAAACGAGGAACGAAGTAACTTAAGGAAGCGACATAGCACACTACCCAGGCCAGGAACGGCAAGATGACAATCATATTAAAGCTGCCTACCACCGCCACCATGGTGACAAAGTAGATCACCACGAATACCATGATATCGGCCACGATAAACCAGACGTCACGCACTGCCAACGCAGTTTGCATGACCTTCGCAGCTACGCGGCCTGCAAACTCATCCTGGTAGAAGCTCATACTCTGCCCCAGCATGAGGCGGTGGAAATTCCAGCGCAAGCGCATGGGGAAGTTCCCTGCGAGAGTTTGGTGCTTGATGAGGGTTTGGACACCAATAAGAATGGGGCTTAACAGCAGTAATCCCGCTAACAGCAATAAATGTTTTTGTTCATTCGCCCAAAATAAGTCTGGAGAAGATTTGCTTAGCCAATCGACCACTTTGCCCATGATGGCGAACAAAACTGCCTCAAATGCGCCGATTAACGCTGTAAAAATCGTCATGACTGCGATGAATAGCCGAGAACCTTGCGTGCTTGCCCACACGAAGGGCCATAGCGCTTGTGGGGGTGAATTTATTTCCTCAACAGGGAATGGGTTTAACAGGTTTTCAAACCAACGCAGCATAAATACACTTTGAGAATATTGGGTTATTGAACAGGCTTGGACTACTACTTACTTACGCATTAAGAATGACAGGTGTAGGTGATGGAGCCAATCCATCATCAAAAATTCAATTCTTAGTAGGCTACAAGGCTATCAGTCTTCAGCCTAATGCTAGGTTAACTTTTGTATAACGCAGACAGCCTCTGCCGCAATGCCTTCACCACGTCCTGTGAACCCTAACTTTTCAGTCGTGGTTGCTTTTACATTAATAGCATCTATCGCGACCTGACAATCCGCAGCAATATGCGTGCGAATCGCCTCAGTGTGCGGCGATAATTTTGGCAATTCACAAATCACCGTGCTATCGATATTGCCAACCACATAGCCATGCTGTTTAAGCAAGGCTACCACATGCCGGAGCAACTCTCGTGAATCAATGCCTTGATAACGCATATCAGAAGGTGGAAAGTGTTTGCCAATGTCGCCCAATGCCGCAGCACCTAGCAGCGCATCACAGATTGCATGCAACAATACATCGGCATCTGAGTGACCTGCCAAGCCTTTTTCAAAAGGTATCGTTACACCGCCGATAATGCATTTTCTGCCTGATACCAATTGATGAACATCAAAGCCATGGCCAATCCGGATATTTGTCATATATTTTCAAATTAAGTAGGTTAAATATCAGTAGCTAACAAAGCCGTTAATACCGCCAAATCCTGGGCATAGGTCACTTTGAGATTGCGCAGTTCACCAGTAACTAACCTGGGTTTTAAGCCCAGTGCTTCAATGGCTTCTGCCTCATCTGTAGGCGAACCGGGGAAAGATTCCAATGCTTTTTTAAGCGCGGCATAACGAAACATTTGCGGTGTTTGTGCTTGCCAGAGTGCTGTACGAGGTATTGTTGCTTCTGCCAGCCCATTGTCATCAGCGCGTTTCAAAGTGTCCGCTAGAGGCATCGCTAATAACCCCCCTACAGCATCTTCTTTAAGCGTATCTAACAGCTGATTGAGTAAGGCATCACTCAACCCTGGACGAGCCGCATCGTGTACTAGAATCCAATCTTCGTTCAGTACATGGTTTTCAATAGCTTTCAAACCATTGAGCACCGTATCTGCACGCGTACTTCCGCCGCAATGATGAATTCTTAATTTGGCTTCATCGCCAATGCTTAAGGTTTCCCAATAACTATCTTGGGGACTGAGAATAATGTGGATACTTTTCACACGATCCGCCGCTGCAAAAAGCTCCACCACGTGTTGAATAAGCGCTTTGCCGTTGAGCTTTAAATATTGTTTTGGAAATGTAGATTCCATGCGGCTTCCCGTGCCCGCTGCTGGAATAATGACATGATAGGCTGTCATGCTAGAGACTATAGATAAATAAATGCATATAGCATTTTAACATAGCCTTTTTGTATAACTCTTTTCTCGCATTTAGAGCACTACATGATGTCCTACATTCAAATCAGACCTTGACATCTACTCCGTTCAATCAGTCAGTTGTAAGTTACAAAATTAATTAGCAATTTATTAGGAGCGCACAATATGTTAAAGCCAAATGCAAAATCGGGCGGTCTTGCTTATTCAGAAAAAAGCAAGGTTAACCACGGCAATTCAAAAGAGTTAGATGCATTAAATGATGGTTTTGAAAATGATGAAGTTAATGTCACCAATACCGGCAAGTTAGAACACGACCTATCAATTGCCAACCAGAAAAATGACAAAGAACATGACGTTCCGGCAGCAAAACCGGAAAAGTATGATGACCTAGCTTCATCAGGGACTTAACTATTAAACCGGACTCGCATACCTAAAATTGGAACTGAACACTAAAGCCGAGACCCTCATTGCATACATCAAGCTAGACTCTGCCTCATTGTAGCAAGTAAGTCCCAGGACATCTAAAAAGTCCAATGAAAACAAATACATTCATTTACTTAACATAATGTATGGTTTACTATCACTGGAGGTCTTACATCTGAATAGAGCGCCTAAATGCATGAACAAAGCCCTCATGATTTTGCTCACTTAAAACCCACGCGTTCTGAGCAGCTAGACATGTTGGATTTGGGCGAAAAGGACAAAGCGATGGCTGCCCTTCTTCAAAGTGACATCATAAAACCCAATATTCAATTCATTTTAGAAGAGTTCTATAACGCTCTTTTAACTTATCCAATATTCAATGAAATTATTGCTCGCGGGTTTGATTTAAATCATCTTAAACAGGTGCAATCAAAGTACTTGGAAACACTGGGTGTCAATTTTTCAGACGCCAATTATTTTGAAGAAAGATCTCGTATAGGGCTGACGCATGTGCGTGTAGGGGTGCCACTTCATGCGTATCTATTTGCTTACCGCAAGTTACAACAATTACTTATTCAAAAAATCCCACGTGAAAAATTAAACGTATCTACAGTTGAGAGTTTGATAGCATTTATTCTTAAAATCACTGCATTGGACATCGCTTTAGCAGCGGAATCCTATCATTTGGGTAGTATTCAAGACTTGCAGCATAATTTGGATGACCTGCATGATAGGCACATTCAATTAGAACATGAAGTGGGTATTGATTATCTAACGGGACTCTCCAATCGGCAGCGGATTATGGTATTACTGGACGCTGGCATTAAAAGAAGTCAGATAGAGGCCATTCCAATATGCGTCATCATGGCTGATTTAGATTTTTTCAAAGATGTGAATGATACTTATGGTCATCAGGTGGGAGATCTTGTATTGAAAGCGACTGCAGCCAGAATTGAATCCGCCGTACGTGAAAAAGATGTGATCGGGCGGTACGGAGGTGAGGAGTTTATTATTGTACTTATCGATAAAAGTTTGAATCAAGCAGTAGATATTGCTGAGCGAATCCGCACCCAAATTGAATTTAACCCGATCAATACCCATAACAGTACTATTCGAATGACTATCAGTCTTGGTGTCGCTCAAGCACACCTTAATGACAATTCTGATCAATTAATTGCCCGGGCGGATGCTGCACTTTACCGTGCGAAAAACAACGGTCGCAATCAAATTGCAGTGGACAAAGTAGATGCCTAAACTTATACCGGAACTGCTGATTCCATTTTTCAATATATTTTCGTAACTCAAATTAACTTTAAATCTTGTAATTATCGAGTTCATTAGAGAGTGTTTAAACCCCTCAAAACTGCGTGGCATATTGGACAGATTAGCTCATTACAGAGTTACTCATTTTGCTTCATTGCCCATGTTGAGATGAATTGGGTTCCTTCACTAGCAATACTGGCGTGTTGCAATATCTGACTACATTTTCTGCATCACTTCCCATCACTAATCGATATATCCCTTTTAAACCATGCGTGCCGAGTACTATTAAATCTGCGGGCCATTCAGCTGCGTAATCAACAATATATCCCGATACCGGTTTACCTTTAGATTCAATCATCCGCGAATCACAGGTTACCCCTTCCTGTTGCGCAACTGTTATTGCGTTATGCAATAAGTGCTTGCCACTTTCACGCGCTACATCATCAGAGAAATCTGGGCTAAACTCCATGGAGCTAATGATCATTGGTACATACATATCGACCACATGGATAAGACGTAAAGTAGCATTTAAGTCTTTAGCAAGATGGATAGCTTCTTGTAAACCTGCATTAGAGGTTGTACTACCATCAATGGCACATAGGATATTTTTGTACATAAAATTCTCCTGGATTAAGCTTTGAATTTCAATGTTCATAAGGGGTACGTCAAATCTAAAACCTGCTGCATTACCTTTCCGGACCTGAATTACCCCTCGATTACGCTTAGTATTAACTATAAGTTTGCCTATTACTGTTCGAGGCTGATCTGCCTGGTTTAAACCATAGGTTTTTTACTGCTTCCAAAACAATAAGTATGACAACTCCTGTTGCGAAACTTATTCCTAAATTTAGATAAGTCAACTCTCCAAAATGAAAAAGGATTTGCATCGGTTGCCAGAAAAGCGAAGTCATCAGTAAACCTAACACTATTGAAATCAATATCCACATTGAGCGGTTCGGATTTCTTACAGCATGCATTAGTGAACTTTCAAATGATCGATTGACCAAAATTAAACACAAGTTGCAAATCACTAAAGATGCGAATACGAGAGCCCTAACCTGATTTTCAGCCATTCCTGCATTGGTCGTCCAGATTAACAAGCTTGCAAGCATGACAAAAACCAATGACCCCTGAAACACTGCCCATTGGATTCTTCTTGATTGAAGTAACGGCAGCTTGGGATCCCTGGGCGGCCGCTTCATAATATTTCTTTCTGCATTTTCTGCCTCGAAAATAATAGAACATGCGGGATCTATAATCATTTCCAGAAATGCGATATGTATAGGCGTTAATAGAAGAGGTACCCCCCATGCCAAGGGAAATAATGCTAACCCTGCAATAGGGATATGCACTGCAATAATGAATTCAATGGCTTTCAAAAGGTTGTCATATATGCGACGACCAAGCGAAATAGTTTTCACGATAGAAGCAAAATCATCTTTGATCAAAACCAAAGCAGAAGCCTCCCTTGCCACATCTGTGCCTCTTCCCCCCATCGCGATCCCAATGTGGGCGGCTTTAAGTGCTGGCGCGTCATTTACGCCATCACCCGTCATAGCAACTATTTCACCGTTGGCCTTTAAACTTTCAATAATGCGGAGCTTTTGCAAAGGAGTGATGCGAGCAAAAATTGATATTTGCCCTATCAAATTCTTTAACTCTGCTTCGGTCAAACCATCTATGTCGTCTCCAGACAACACCTGAGACTTAACTATTCCTGCTTGAGTGCCGATAGACTGCGCAGTAATCGGATAATCTCCCGTAATCATAATCACCCGTACCCCAGCCGCATGGCATTCTGATATTGCTGCAGGTACGGAAGTGCGTAACGGATCCGAGAATCCAATTAATCCCCAAAAATCAAATTGAAACTGTTTGGGCGTATCTGGCAATGAAGCGCCATCTGTAATATTCAAGTTGCTACCTTTTGCCACCCCCAGCACCCTTATCCCTTTACGTGACAGTTCGTCAGCTTGGAGCCTTATGCGGTCAGCTCTCTCGGCACTAATTCCAGTCAAGTTTAAAATTGCTTCAATAGCTCCTTTGGAATAAGCCTCAAATTTAATAGCGCTAGTAGT
This sequence comes from Methylotenera sp., assembly GCA_002928535.1. Taxonomy (GTDB): domain Bacteria; phylum Pseudomonadota; class Gammaproteobacteria; order Burkholderiales; family Methylophilaceae; genus Methylotenera. Next base: position 47,745 of record PERG01000010.1, read on the forward strand.
TTTTATTACATTCGTTACTGCAAGCAAGTCTGGTCTTATGCCGTATGTGCGAACAAGTTGGTCTGGTTCCAGCTTTTGTGTGATATGACTATTTGAAGATGCAAGTACTTGAATGGCGATATCCATCGGATCTTTTTGATCGATTGCACTCGCGAATAAAGCACCAAATAAGATATTTTTAGTTTCAGCTGTGAGTGGTTTAGCATCCGCTGCAATCCAAGATTCACTTTCACTGACGAGTGCGGAGACAGTCATTTTATTTTCTGTCAGCGTCCCCGTTTTATCAGTACACAATACTGTTGTTGCACCTAAAGTTTCTATTGCTGAGGCTTTTCGCGTTAATACGCCAGCCCGTGAAATCCTCCATGCGCCCATTGCCATGAATACCGCTAACACCAAGGGCAGCTCTTCCGGTAACAAGGACATTCCAATCGCAATGCCCCCCAAAAAAGCTTCTATCCAGGTACTTCTGAATAAGCCAGTGACGATTATTGAAGTGACTGCTGCCATCGCGGCAATGATGGCAAAGTCTCTTACAAACCATTTCATTTGTTTCTGTAAATGGGGTTGTTCTGTTTCTATGTTTTTAAGGGCATGCCCAATCTTACCCATTTCCGTATTTAAGCCCGTGGAATATACGACAGCTCTTCCATTGCCTCTTACCGCCAATGACCCAGCAAATATCTTTGAATTTTTATCAATCGCTTCAAAATGATCATTATTGAGCGTATTGGAAACTTGCTTAAGGGTAGGCATTGATTCGCCAGTGAGTAATGACTCATCCATCAATAAGTCATGTGCAGATATGACTAACGCATCGGCAGGTATTCTATCGCCCTCAGAAATGATGAGCAGATCTTCACGCACCACCTCCCTGCCATTAACCAGGCATGTGATGCCATCTCTAATTACTGTGGCTCTGGGGCTTGCTAAATCTCGCAGGGACTGCAGAACTTTTTCACTTCTGGACTCTTGAATGATGGTAATTAATACAGAAAAACAAGCGAATAAAAGAAGGAATAGTGCTTCAACCTTGTCGCCTAATAATAGATAGATCAGCCCTGCCAACAATAAAAGTGAGAACATGGGTTGCAGCAATATTTCGAAGATGATGCGGTGAAAACCTCTTTTTTCAGGTGAAGGTAATTCGTTGTACCCTTCTACTTCAAGGCGCTCAGATGCTTGCTCAGAAGTCACCCCCTTATATGAAGGGCTATTAAGAATTTTCGATTTAATTGAGTTTTCAATCATTTCGCACCCTATCATTCAAGCAATTGATGATATTCGTATAGCAAATATCTTAATGCAAAAAGCAATTGTAAAAGCTCAATAGATAAAGAAACTGACATGGGAAACTATGATTAGCGGAGCAAAAGTCTAAGAAAACTTTTAGCTAATCATTTAACTAACAGGGAATGATAAGGTAGGTTTTGGGGGAGATTAGGCTGTCACCTAATTACACAAAGCATGCACAAGCACCTCTAATAGAAATGCTTGTGATGTTTTGACAGCATCATTACTCAATATTGATTTAGATAGCCCTATAGACTATTTTGATAATGCTAAAAAAAGGTCAGTCCTCTGCAGTGGACCCAATTCTATGAATGCTCAAATCTGCACCATCAAACTCTTCTTCTGTAGACATGCGGATACCGACCAATAGTTTAAGTCCACCATAGACAATCACGCCACCCACGATTGCAATAACGACCCCTAAACCCGTGCCGATCAATTGAGAAGCCAAGCTCACGCCCCCTATGCCGCCTAAAGCCTTTGCCCCAAAGATCCCGGCAGCGATTCCACCCCATGCGCCGCACAAACCGTGCAATGGCCATACGCCTAACACATCGTCAATTTTTAAACGATTTTGCGTTAACGTAAAAGCCCATACAAATAATGCACCTGCTACAGCTCCTGTGGCTAAAGCGCCCATTGGATGCATAATGTCAGAACCTGCACACACAGCAACTAAACCAGCCAATGGGCCATTATGGACAAAACCAGGGTCATTTTTGCCTAACAATAGTGCCGCTAAAGTACCGCCAACTAAAGCCATCAACGAATTAATGGCGACTAAGCCGGAAATACCTTGAATCGATTGGGCAGACATGACATTGAAACCAAACCAGCCTACCGTCAGTATCCAAGCACCTAAGGCTAAGAACGGAATATTTGATGGTGGATGGGCATGTAGCTGGCCTTCTTTACCATAGCGACCATGACGGGCGCCTAATAAAACTACTGCTGCTAAGGCAATCCAGCCACCCATTGCATGCACCACGACTGACCCGGCAAAATCCCGAAATTTAGCGCCAAAAGTGACTAATAGCCAATCTTGAATGCCGTAATGTCCATTCCATGCAATGCCTTCAAAAAATGGATAAATAAAACCGACCAGCAGAAAAGTGGCAGCAAGCTGGGGGTTAAACTTGGCACGCTCCGCGATACCGCCGGAGATAATTGCCGGAATAGCGGCTGCAAAAGTTAATAAGAAAAAGAATTTAACAAGGTCGTAGCCATTTTTGGCCGCGAGTATTTCAGCACCGCTAAAAAAATTAACACCGTAAGCAATACTGTAACCAATGAAAAAGTAAGCAATAGTGGACACAGAAAAATCCACCATGATCTTCACCAATGCATTAACCTGGTTTTTTTTACGTACCGTTCCCACTTCTAAAAATGCAAATCCAGCATGCATTGCGAGCACCATAATGGCGCCTATCAATACGAACAACACATCATTTGCAGAAATTAATGAATCCATTTATTAAAACTCCCATAATTTTAAGCCTGCGAAATCAAGCAAATAGCGCGCCAAAAGGTATCTATTTGTTTCTTAATGACTAATATGTAAACAAGGGGATTTTAATGCACATTATCAGTGCTGCACGTGGTGCACTGCACCATTAAGGTGCTATTTAGATGAAAGGTGAGAAGAGATTCTAAGATGATTTACTGAAGCATGTTGCCTGAACCATCTTGAAGCACCATGCTGGCTGCATCCGGGTTACCCGACCAGAAATGATAAAATTCGCGTACGACAACCAGAAAAAGCCGGCGATTCTGTTTGATACTGAATAATGGCAATGTTAAATCTACAGCGGTGCGGTAGGATTTATGGTTTTTATCCGGTGCATTTCTTAAACGAATTAAAATGACTTTAGCCAACTTCACGCGGGTATCCACTAAGGATTGTTCTGCGCCTTCGTGTCTTAAAGCCTGGGTATAGGCCTTTAGCGGCCAATTTTCAGAAGTGTCGAATTTTTCGGTTTCCAGGCTATCCCAAATCGTTTTCAACGACGTTTGTAATGGCTTCCAATTAGAAGTCTGGATATCGAACCCTGCTCCTAAACTTAAAGCCGCAATAGCTTTAAAATCTTTTACCCAGAATGGATAAAACTCACGCGCGGTATTTAAACTCTCATGCCATTCTTCCGGTGGCATTGTTTCCATAACAAGCTCTATGACTTCGCGATACTCTGTACCATCGAGAATTCTGTCCGCTAATTGCGCGCATAACTGCTCTAGAAACGCAGTACGTTTTTGCAACACTTCATCACTAGCGCCCTTGGATTGTAAAAGCTTTAGGTATGCGTTGACTGCTTCTTGTTCACGCGCTGGAATCATGGAATTAAATTTAGAATTAGGTTGACGAACTATTTCTGTTTCACTATTTTTGCTTCGCTATGCGTTTAGCATACAATTCAGATAATAATAGATTTTAGGGTATGCGTCTTAAACTTTTATAACATTCGTCGCTGGATGTTGCATTAAAGTCTTTTAAATATTGAGTCTTCTTTAAATGATTGATAATGGCGAAATCAACGCCATATCATCACCATTATAAAAAATCGAAAGTCGTTCATGGAATTCGCCCTACTGTTCATTCTGATTGCACTGGCTTGGTTCTGGCTGGATAGCATGGCAAAGCGTGAAAGAGCTATTTTGTTGGGAAGCGAGCTAGCGGCACGCTTTAACCTTCAGCTACTGGACGAAACGGTCGCTTGCAGCAAACTATGGATGGGTCGCAATCGCCGTGGACATGCACAACTGTTACGCACCTATGAATTTGACGTAAGCGCAAACGGCACTGACCGTTTACATTGCCATTTAATGTTATTGGGTAATCAGTTAGGCTCGTGGCATATTCCGCCCTACCTGCAGCCCGACCAATAGCATGTATATCGGCCGTTTTGCTCCTTCGCCTACCGGTCCCTTGCATTTTGGTTCGCTAGTTGCAGCCGTAGCCAGTTATCTGGAAGCCAGGATCCATCAAGGTCGTTGGCTGGTGCGTATGGAGGATGTCGATAAGCCCCGGGAAATGCCGGGGGCAGCTGCAAATATACTGAATACTTTAAGCGAGTTTGGTTTTGAGTGGGATGGTGAAGTCGTTTATCAAAGCCAGCGTGAAAGCGATTATCAGCGCGCTTTTGAAATACTTAAATCCAACGCTTTAGTGTATGCATGTAGCTGTTCGCGCAAGGAAATTGCGGATTCTGCGAATCATGGCATCGAAGGCCTGGTATATCCGGGTACTTGCCGAAATAAACATCATCAAACTGCTGAGCGCTTAGCATGGCGCGTTAAGGTTAATGCTGACCTCATTGAGTTTGACGATGCAATACAAGGCCATCAGCTGCAACAATTAAGTCAGGATATCGGCGACTTCGTACTAAAACGGTCGGATGGTTTTTTTGCATATCAACTCGCGGTCGTCGTAGATGATGCCTTGCAAAAAGTCACGCATATCGTACGCGGCGCGGATTTATTAGCATCAACTCCCCGCCAAATTTACCTACAACGATTATTAGGTTATACCCAACCGCAGTATGCGCATCTGCCTTTGGTGACCAATCAAAATGGCGAAAAGCTAAGTAAGCAAACCTTAGCTGCGCCTATAGAAATCCATGATGCAAAAGCACAGCTATGGTTTGCACTGGATTTTTTGAACCAGCAGCCCCCACTTTCCCTCAAAACCAGCTCACTTAGTACATTATGGCAATGGGCGCTGGAAAATTGGCGTCTGGGCAATATCAATCCACATAATGCAATGGCGACTGCATATAAATAGTCAGTTAATCCTGAGCAATACACTTTGCGAATGTTAAAATAAGCGTATGGAAAATCATCAAGATGCATTACAGCGTTTCGTATTTGAGAGCACACCAGTACGCGGCAATATCGTTAATCTGAGCCAGACATTCAAGCAAGCGCTTCACCAGCAGCAAATGCCAACTGGTTTACGCCGCAGCTTAGGCGAATTAATGGCGGCCAGTGCCTTGTTATCAGCCACACTTAAGATGCGCGGCTCCTTGGTATTGCAAATTCAAAGCAAAGGTTTGCTTAAATTGCTGGTCGTAGAATGCAATTCCGACTTTGGGATTCGTGCTACGGCTAAATGGGATGAGGCTGTAACCGACACCCAGGACTTGTTTGAATTGATTGAACAAGGACAATGCATGATTACCTTAGATCCTAAAGATGAAGGTCAGGCTTATCAGGGTATCGTACCACTTGAGGGTAATTCAATCAGTGAAGTGCTGGAAAATTACATGTTGCGCTCAGAGCAAATAGATACGCGTATCTGGCTCAGTTGTAATGGTGAGTCTGCTACAGGCATGTTACTGCAGAAGTTACCTGAGACTGTGAATCAGATCACCACTACGCACGATCTCGACACCTGGAATCGCGTCTGTCAATTAGCAAATACGCTGACAGATAGCGAGCTGCTCAATTTACCTGCTGAGACGTTGCTGACGCGTTTATTTCACCAGGAAGAGGTGCGGCTGTTTGAACAAAGTCCGACCCAGTTTTATTGCAGTTGCTCACGAGTGAGCGTGGCTAATATGCTGCGCATGCTAGGGAGTGAGGAACTAGAAAGCATTATTGAAGAGCGTGGTGAGATCGAAGTGAATTGCGACTTCTGTAATACTTTATATCGCTTTGACAAAATTGATGCAGCGCAATTACTTGCTGCAGAACCACTCAATCCTCCAAGCTCTGCAATGCATTAATGATGTACTTACTACTGGTCTAACCTAAAGTTTCAGCCTGTCGTTTACGTTCAAACAAGCAAATTGCAGCCGCAGCACCAGCATTTAACGACTCTACCGAAGCGCCTTTTGCAGCCATGGGAATCGTGATTCGCTTGGTGGCTGCTGCAATGGTTTGCGCACGCAAGCCTGCGCCTTCATTGCCAAAAACAAAAGCAGTGGAGCCGCAAAGGTCTTGTGCATAAAGTGATTCGCCATCCATTGCAGTCGCAAAACTATTGCCTGAAAAGTTGCGCAATTCGTTAACCAGGTCTGCACGTTCAATGATAGGCACTACGAACTGTGCACCTTGCCCGCCACGCAAGGCTTTGGGTGACCAGGCATCGGTGCAGCTGGTACTCAGGTAAACTGTATCCACCCCCGCCGCCGCCGCAGTACGCAATATGCTGCCTAAATTACCCGGGTCTTGAATATCTTCCAGCATCAATACAAAGGTTCGCGTTTCCGGCATCTCAAGGGGCGGGATTTTCACCAAAGCTAAAATTCCTGTGGCATGCGTTACCGGAGAAAGTTCTGCAAACATCAAAGTGGGCAGCATCACAGTGGAAACATGCTCTAAGGATTGAATCAAGCTTGTGGCTTCTACACTGCTTTTGCCTTCCGGAATAATCACCACATCTGGCTCACCGAAAGTGGCCAGATACGCCTCAATCAGGTGCACACCATCCAATAACGTTTTGCCTTCGGTGCGGCGCTCCCTAGCGTTTTCAGCCAGTTTTTTTAGATGCTTAAAAATTGGATTATCACGTGATGTGATGTGTTTGAAAGACATGCCAGTTGACTCAAAAATAAAGTGCTAGTTTAACTTAAAGCGGCATTGGCTACTTAACTTGGTATGCACTTACTTGAATAACGCTAAATGCTCTGGTTTATAATTCGTACTTATTGTTTAGCGATTAACTTATGCAACTTGAACGTATCCTTCATGCCCAGGGATTTGGCAGCCGAAAATTATGCCGCATCATGATTCGAAATGATGAGATTACCGTCAATGGCGAACCATGTGATGACCCGAATGCAGATTTCCCGACAACAGGTTTAACATTCACTGTAAGAGGCGAAGCTTGGGAATATCACGAAAAGTCTTACCTCATGCTGCATAAACCCAGCAATTATGAGTGCTCCCATAAAACGCAGCATCACCCTACGATTTATAGCCTATTACCCTACCCCTTGGTAGCACGAGATGTGCAATGCATAGGCCGCCTGGATGAAGACACGACTGGATTGATCTTAATTTCCGATGATGGGCAATTCATCCATAGAATGAGCTCACCTAAACATAAAGTGCCCAAAGTGTACGAAGTGGTTTGTAAGCATCCTGTAGACCAACAGCAAATTGACCATATTTTAAAAGGCGTACAGTTAGTAGATGAGGATGCGCCAATCGCTGCCCTAGCCTGCACAAGAATCAGTGATCATGTGATTCATATGACCTTGGCAGAGGGTAAGTATCATCAAGTCAAAAGGATGGTGGCCGCTATTAGCAATCGCGTAGAGGGACTGAAGCGGATCCAGATAGGTGCGCTTAAGTTGCCAAACGATTTAGTGGTAGGACAATGGCGCTGGTTAACAGATAAAGATTTGCAACTATTGAAACCTGATGCTGCCTGATACTGAGTGAAATATCTGATGCAAAAATGGATGGTCATGGCTTTCGCTTTATATGCGCTAAGCGCCTGCACGGGTGTCCCTAAAGGTGTAGAACCAGTTGCAAGCGTAGATACTAAGCGATATTTAGGGACGTGGTATGAAATTGCACGACTTGATCATTCATTTGAACGGGGCCTACAGCAGGTAACAGCCACTTACACTGAAAATCCAGATGGTAGTATCAAAGTCATCAACACGGGGTATGACCCTGTAAAGAAAAACTGGAAAAGTGCTGAGGGGAAAGCCCTGTTTATTAACAATGAAAATAACGACCATACTCGCACGGGCCGGCTAAAGGTTTCTTTTTTCGGCCCCTTTTACAGTAGTTACAACATCATTGATTTAGATATAAATTATCAATATGCCGTTATTTGTGGTCCCAATAAATCATACTTTTGGATTGTATCCCGAACTCCTACTATGGATAAAAATCAAATAAAGCAATTGGTCGAAAAAGCGAAAAGCCAAGGTTTTAAAACTGAACAGCTTATATATGTAAGTCACTAAGTGAATAAATAGGTAAAAAAAAGCCACGCATTTACGCGTGGCGAGGGGGCTCTGCTAGAGAGATTAACTGTTGAGGGGGCCGAAATTAACTTCTGACCACCAAATCATTGATGACTGCTTTAACACCTGATATTTGTGATACCACAGTTTCCGCTTTCATCTTGTCTTGCTGACTTCTTACAAATCCATTTAACATCACTTCGCCTTGGAAAGTGGCTACACTAATCTGCAGACCTTCTAAATCATCGGTAGCGAGAATCGTCGTAATCGCTTTGGCATTAATTACTTGGTCAGCATTAGCATCACCATTGGCTTTTTCTTGTGCTTGAACTAAGGTTTGCTCGTGGGCTTCTACTAAGCTTTGTAACTCAGCACTCATGCCTTCTTCATTCAAATCATACAAAGAAAGTTCATCACGAGGCGGCACTATTTCTGCAGGCATCTCGTTTGAAGGAGTGCTAACATCTGGTGTTGGAGCCACAGGCATGCTTGTTTGTGGAGACTGCATATTTTCAGGCCAAGCACCTGTTTTAAAATAAATAAATTCATTTTGATCAATATTACCATCATGATCGACGTCTGCTTTTGCAAATGATTTTTTATTAAATGCAGTGCCTACTTCATGCGGTTTTAACAAACCATTACCAGAGGTATCTAATCTAGAAAATTCCGCAGCTAAAGGGGTTTGCCAGCCAGTCGTTTCAATCTCTACTTCTGCCATAGCGGATACGCACACAGTGCTGATCAATAAACCTAATGCTGAAGTAGTGTGGAATATTTTCATATTTTTGCTCCTTTTTTATTCATTCGGTGAACTTTTTCCGAAATTAAGTATTGAAGCCATTTTAGGGAGATGAGCTGACAAAATAAGTCCTGATAAGACCTATTTTTTTGTAGGAAATAACCTACATAAAAGTAAAGCCACTACTCGAGTGGCTTCCGTTGTTCAGATAAGAGAATTAGGACGTAATATCCAAGGGTAACAATGCTCTGGTCAGGAGACCTTTACCTGGTTCACTGTCTAATTCAAAATGACCGCCGATAGCCAGTACCCGATGGCGCATGCCTGATAAACCATGCGTATTCCCTTTCAATAGCACCATATCAATGCCAACACCGTTATCTTGGATTTCTATTTTAAGAAATTTTTCATCCAACATCATATGAATGGAAACTGCAGTGGCTTTGGCATATTTATTAGCATTATTCAACGTTTCCTGCACAATACGATAAGCCACCAGACTCAATGTTTCCTGTAGAACCGTAGTTTCTTCGGGCAAATTAAGTGTTAATTGCCAATGATTACGGCTGACGGCATCCTCAATTAATGAGCGTAAAGCCGGCCAAAAACCAAAAGTAGATATCATGGAGGGATGCAGCTCTTGTACAACTTGCCGTTTGAAATTAATTCCTTGATCAATATAGCGATTGGTGATTTTCAGCTTATCGAGGAGTTCGGCACTTAAAGCTGGGGGCGACACTTCTTTCAATTTCTTCATTAACCAACTGACGTCCATCTTAGTTGCCGTCAAGATAGAGCCAAGCTCATCGTGCAATTCTCGTGACAATTTTTGCCGTTCGCGTTCAACGTCAGCTTGATAATCAAGCGCTAAACTTCTTAGTAATTTAGATTGCTGCGCGAGTTTATGTTCATAGATTTCATTCTCCTTAGCCACTTGTAGCTGTAACTGGCTTTTTACCGCAATTTCACTTAACAACTGTCTTAATACAAACGAAACCAAAAGGATGAGGATGATGGCAGTGGCAATTTTCATTATGCGCGTCATTAAAAGTGTATCTGAACGTCTCTGTTCATTTATTTCAAGCAAAGCCGTTTGGTTCCTGATAACCATATTGGTATATTCAATGAATTTCTTCATTTCAATTAAACCTGCATCAAGATTAGTAACATGCTGTGCTTCTAGTTTCTTGCCGGTTTCCACTAAATCCAAGGTCACCTTCATTTCGGCAATTTTAGCCTCTAGACTACCCGAGATCGCTCTTAACCATTCCAACTCCTCCGCCTGTTCTTTGCCGGTAGAGGTCTGATTAATAAGCATTTCAATTTTCATAATATTTTCTCGTGCATCGTTCAGCGCCCTATTAAAAGGCTCTACGTAAGTCGCACGATTGGTGTAAAGATATCCGCGTTGTGCACTTTCTGCTCGGTATAAATTGGTCTGAAGTTGTTGAACAGTAGCAATCGTTGTACGAATCTGTGCAATGAGGTGATTTTGCCGATCAATTTTGACGAGCTGATTGTCTCCTAAAATTACAGAGATGATGGTAATCAACAAGGTGCCGGCCAATGTGGCGATCGTACGGCCACCCAATAGGGCTATGACTTTTTCAGCCCCACGCCAAATTTGGTACCAGATTGATTTTAAGGATTGCCAGATAAGATCCATGTCAGTGCTTTCTTACATTCAAATCAGATTATAGCGGCTTAAGCTTATTTCAAGAGCTTACTAAAATGACTGTCAGTGCTAAATATAGCCTTAATAATAAAGGAAAATCATGCTTTTTTACGCCATTCTATTTTTTATTATCGCAATAGTAGCAGGCTTACTAGGCTTCAGAGGAATTGAATCTGGGGCAGCTAAAATCTCAAAAATATTTTTTGCTATTTTTCTTATATTGGCAATATTAGTTGTACTAGCCATTTTATTAGGCATTAAATTGGCATTTTAATACTCTCAAATTTAGGCGATTTACATAACTTTTCATCAGGAGGTTTGTCATGCTTCATTACACCTTAGTATTTTTTATCATTGCTTTAATCGCCGCAGTTTTTGGCTTCACAGGTATTGCCGCAGGTGCAGCAGAAATTGCAAAAATTATTTTTGTAATATTTTTAATTATCACAATTATTTCATTCATCATGGGTCGCAAACCTTAATACTCATGTGAACTTCAGTAAAGGAATCAATCATGTATGAACCAACAAAAGAGGTAAAAAAAATGGAAGTTAAAGAAAATGTCTCTAACTTAGTGAATAACACTAGGGACACAGCTTCTGAAATAGCTAGCGAAGCACGTGCTTCCGCTTCACGTATGGGTGACACCTTACAAGAGCGTACTGGAGAAGCACGTTCTGAGGTTTTAAATGTTATTAACAGCTTAAAAGCACTCATTGCACAGTACACAGACTTCGACCGTGCTACCGATCTTAAAAACCAGCTGGTTGGTAAGGCTGTAGAGATTAAAGGTGTGGTACAAGATGAGATGGTCAATGCTTATCATGTAGGTAAAGAACGTACCGTTCAGACAGTACAAGACAAGCCATTAACCAGTGTTGCAGTTGCCTTGGGTGCAGGTGTTTTGTTAGGCTACATTTTAGGGTCTAAACAATCTCATTCTAATAACTTCTAATAATTGCTTGGAGTGACAATGTTAAAGACTGTGCTTAAACTGGCCGTGTTTTTATTTTTACGTTCTAAAGTAAAAAATGTCCAGGCAACTACCGATGACCATTTAAGTACAGTAAAGCATAACATTGTTCATATGGCTGAGATGCGTGCAGCCGTTTTCAAGCAAAATTTTAATAATGAGTTGAAGCGACTTGGCAATAGCGTTATAGGCTTTATGCTGATGCTGGTGGCTGCAATTTGTTCGGGATTAATCGGTTTAATGTGGCTGTTTGCTTTGGCATGGAGCAGCCCAGACCGCAATATTATTCTGAGTCTTGCATTTATACTTCCTTTATTATTGTGTGTAGGGATTTATGCTTACTTACGATACTCTTGGAAAAAAGAACCGCTTTTTGAGCAAGCAATTAGTCAGATTGCTACAGATTGGCGTTTATTTAAACATGGCATGAAGCATATGAATGAAGATATGCACTAACCTGTATGGGTTATTTATCTTTTCAAATGCACTAGCTATTATTTAATTATGGGATGGATATAAATATCGATGAAAAAGATTTTGTTAGTTGATGATCATAATATCGTCCGTCAAGGTTTAAGAAATCTAATAGCACTTGAATCTGATCTTGAAGTTGCTGGTGAGGCCTCCTCTGGCGTGGAGGCTTTAAAATTAGTGCGTAGCAACAACTATGATGTTGTTGTTTTAGATATATCCATGCCAGATAAAAACGGGGTTGATACCTTACACGATTTAAAGCATATATCCCCTGATTTACCTGTGTTGATTCTAAGTGGCTATGCTGAAGAGCAATATGCACTGAATTTAATACGCAGTGGATGTAAAGGGTATTTATCGAAAGACGCCGACTCAGAAGAAATTATTAAAGCAATACGCACTATTGCGGGTGGCAAGCGCTATATTTCAGCTGAGCTGGCAGAGTTGATGAGCAATGAGTTAAGCCATCCTTCCGAAAAACTCCTGCATGAAACTTTGTCGGACCGTGAGTTCCAAGTATTTTTTAAATTAGCAGGTGGACTAAGCCCTACTGAAATCGCTAATGAGCTCAATATCAGCATTAAAACTGTGAGTACTTACCGTACCCGCATACTGGAAAAAATGAGTTTAAAAACCAATGCGGACTTAACTTATTACGCGATTAAAAATGAATTGGTTTCTTAATAGCACCAGTTATTGCACTGTAAGGCTTTGTAAGACAAAGCCCCATATTATTAATAATGTTATTGTTTTAGAATCAATCCTGTAGAATTAATTAATCATATAAATATTTATGCACATGGCCTCTTCAAATCATCATGCTTCTCAAGCATCAGCGCTCTACAAAGCGCCCATGAGAGTATTATTGGTTGAAGATTCTGTATTAATCCGTAATGCCTTGATGGAAATGCTCGTTGATTCTCATGATTTATCCATTGAAGGTATAGCTGCCACACAAAAAACAGCCATTGAATTATTAAATGAACGCCATTTCGATATGTTGCTAATTGATATCGAATTGGCTGAGGGTAATGGCTTTGAAGTCATACGTCACACGCAAAAAGAAACTTACCCTTATCCCCCGCCAGTGTCAGTGATGTTAACTAACCATGCTTATCCGCAATACCGTACGCTCGCTAAAAATTTAGGCGTTAAGTATTTCTTTGATAAATCCATGGATTTTGATCGTGCGATTGAAACCATTGAAACCGAGGCAGCAAACTTTTCACAAACGCAGCAAGTGGGTCATTAATATTGATTAATTTGCAAACGTGGGAATTGTTAAGCTATATCGTCACAGTATTTGGTTTACCCCTCGCCATATTTTCTTTTATTTGGCAGCAACGTAAAGAACGTGAAAACGAAGAAGAAGCCGTTTACCAGTTACTTTCCGATGCCTATACCGATTTTCTGAAACTGGTGATGGAAAATCCGGATCTTAAATTACGTTCACAAGGCGTTACTTCCGACCTAACCGAAGAAAATTTTACCCACGAGCAACTAGAACGCATTCAAGTGTTGTTTGAAATACTCATTTCCTTATTCGAACGTGCTTACCTATTGGCCTATGAAGACAAAATGACTGGCAAGCAGCTCCGGCGCTGGGCTTCGTGGGATGACTATATGCGTGAATGGTGCGCTAGAGAAGATTTTCAGCAAATGCTGCCACGTTTATTGCAAGGGGAAGACCCAGATTTTTGTGCTTATATTCAAAAATTGGTCCCTACTGCACATACAGAATTAAAAGGAGTTAACCATGTCTAGTATTGGATTTCATGAGGACGCATCAGACTTAAGTGACAAAACCAAAGATATGCATCGCGCCATCGTTTCCTTAATGGAAGAATTGGAAGCAATCGATTGGTACAATCAACGTGTGGATGCTTGTACAGATACAGAGTTAAAGGCTTTACTGGTTCATAATCGCGACGAAGAAAAAGAACATGCCGCGATGGTGCTGGAATGGGTGCGTCGCAATGATCCGGTATTTTCAGGCTATCTCAAAGAGTTTCTATTTACCGACAAACCCTTGGCTAAACACGAGTAACTGATGCCGGTCCGTCGTTTGTCTTCTGTGATTATTACTACTTAATAGCATGTAACTGATAACCGGCCTTTTTGAGGCTGGCGATCAAACCACCCTCTCCAGCCAAGTGTGAAGCACCTACGGCAACAAACACTGCTTTACGCTTAGCCTCATCAATCACGCGTTCTGCCATCACTTTATTACGCTCGTCCAAGATTTTTGTTCGCATACGCGCCCATAAGTCAGGGGATAACATCCCGCCGGTAATACTATCATCCAGCGCTGCGATCTTATCGCTATCTCCAGCCAGGTAAGCACTGATTAAACGGTCAAAGTCACGCTGCTTTTCGGCATCGCTACGTTTTAACACGGCACGCAACATTGTCAGTTGCTCATCTAAGCTAAAACTATCCATTACGCCAAAATGCTCTTGGGTGTCTTCAATACCAATCACCTGTTTGCCCAAGTCTTCTGCCAATGCCATCAATAAGTTATCTTGGGCAAATGGCGTGAGTGGGCGCGGCGAATCAAATACCACAGCCAATAGCCATGGTTTCATGTGTAAAGCAGCCTCTCGGTGCATAACATGAAACTCTGCCAACGCATGGACTTTATCCAACTCCTGCTCAGTAAGCAGGTCACTCAGATTATTCTGCATCATGAAAACCGCGGGGTCATTAGGTGCTAGCGTTTCCATCATGAAAACATCTACGGATTGCAGAGCAGCTTTTACTGAGGGGGCGAAATTAGTGACACGATTATCATCGGTATGTATCGTGCCGAAAAGATAAATTGGCTTGCTATTAGGCGACTCTGCTTTCCAGAACAAACCCTGTTCAGCGAAAGTATTGGTACTGAATATAGCCATAAAGCTGAGCATGGCGATATTACGGAAAAGATTTATAAAATTAAATGTCATATCGGCCTTTATAGCTAAATAGTAAATAGCGCTTATTAAGAAATGTTTGAAGCCCGCAACAACGCGATACGTCCAAAATCATTTCCTAGGAATATTTACGCTTGCTTTCAGACACTCGTCTAGGTCTACTAGTTCTTTCAAGTTTTTCACCACGTACTGTAGTGATAGGCTTGGTAGATAATGGCTGCCATGCCGGAATCAGATGATGTTTGCCATTACCGATCAAATCAGCGCGTCCCATTTTCTTGAGGGCTTCACGCAACATCGGCCAGTTATTAGGGTCATGGAAGCGGATAAATGCTTTGTGCAATTTGCGCACATTACCCGCTTTAGGGATAGGCACGTCATCAGAATCTGCCGTCACTTTGCGTAACGGGTTTTTGCCTGAATGGTACATCGCGGTGGCCATGGCCATAGGCGTTGGCGTGAAGGTTTGCACTTGATCTAGCTTGAAATCATATTTCTTAAGCCACAGCGCTAAATTCAACATATCTTCATCCGTAGTGCCAGGATGGGCAGCGATAAAATAAGGAATCAGGTATTGCTTCTTACCCGCTTCAGCGCTGAATTTTTCGAACATGACTTTGAATTCATCATAAGCGCCCATGCCAGGCTTCATCATCTTGCTTAATACGTTTTCTTCACTATGTTCAGGCGCAATTTTCAAGTAGCCGCCGACGTGGTGCTGCACCAGTTCTTTTACATACTCAGGCGATTTCACTGCGAGATCATAACGTAACCCGGAACCGATTAAAATCTTCTTCACACCTTTAATGGCACGTGCTTTGCGATATAACTGAATCAACGCACTATGGTCGGTATTCAAGTTTTCGCAAATGCCCGGATACACGCAACTTAACTTACGACAAGACTGCTCAATCTTCTCGCTCTTGCAGGCAATGCGATACATATTAGCCGTGGGCCCGCCTAAGTCTGAAATCACGCCGGTAAAGCCTTCTACCTTGTCGCGAATCTCTTCCACTTCTTTCAAGATGGATTCTTCACTGCGGCTTTGGATAATACGACCTTCATGCTCGGTAATGCTGCAGAATGTACAGCCGCCAAAACAGCCGCGCATAATGTTTACGGAAAAGCGGATCATGTCCCAAGCAGGAATTTTTGCATTTTTGTAGATTGGGTGCGGTTTACGCGCATAGGGCATGTCGTACACATAATCCATCTCTTTGGTGGTGAGCGGGATAGGTGGTGGATTCAGCCACACTTCCCTGTCGCCATGTTTTTGTACCAATGCACGTGCGTTACCTGGGTTCGCTTCCAGATGCAGTACGCGGGAGGCATGGGCATAGAGTACCGGGTCTTGCGCCACTGCTTCGTAATCCGGCAAACGCACCACTTGGCGACCTCTGTCCGCTTTTGGCTTGCGTACGATTTCAATCACGTTAGTACCTGCAGGCAGGTCAGTTTTAGGTTTGTTTTCATCAGTCGCACAGCTGGCGTCGGCCTTACCCATCTTCATTTCGTATGGGTCTACAGGCTTGTCGATAGTACCTGGGCGATCTAACTTGGTACTTTCGATCTCGCTCCAGCCTTCCGGCAAGCGCTTACGCAGGAAAGCTGTACCGCGAATGTCTTGAATATCCGCGACTTTTTCGCCTTTGGCGATTCGATGTGTGAGTTCTACCAAAGCACGTTCTGCATTGCCATACAATAGGATGTCGGCTTTAGAATCGACCAAAATACTGCGGCGCACTTTGTCTGACCAATAATCATAATGGGCAATACGGCGCAGACTGGCCTCGATGCTACCTACTATCAATGGCACATCGGGAAAAGCTTCACGGCAACGCTGTGAATAGACTAACACCGCACGGTCAGGTCGTTTATTGGCTGCTGCATCGGGCGTATAAGCATCATCAGAACGGATTTTACGGTCAGCTGTATAGCGGTTCACCATACTATCCATATTGCCGGCAGTGACGCCAAAATATAAATTTGGTTTGCCTAACACTTTGAAAGCATTGGCATTCTGCCAATCCGGCTGCGCGATGATGCCGACGCGGAAGCCTTGAGCTTCCAGCAAACGCCCTACTAGAGCCATACCAAAACTTGGATGATCCACGTAGGCATCGCCCGTGACCAAAATGATGTCGCAGCTATCCCAACCCAGCGCATCCATTTCAGCACGGGACATGGGCAAAATTGGCGCCGGCCCGAACCGTTTCGCCCAATAGGGACGATAGGTATTGAGCGGCTTAGCCAGCATGGTTGAGTATTGTTCCAAGAAATAACCTAAAAATTACAGTGGAATGCGATAAGACCGCGCATTTTACGCGCTAATAATATGATTAAAAAGCTTTTTTTTGTAAAAGATCGTTACAATAAATTCACATCAAATTGCTTCATGAATAATGCAAATACAACAAACAGTGATACCGTAAATATAATGCAGCTAACCAAAGTATAAATAAAGCCAATTTTAGGTAATAAATACGGGAATAGTAAAAACATTGGTAATGTGGGTAGGACATACCAAAACGTGTAATAAGCATGATTGGCAATTTTAGCGGTAGGCTGGTCTTCAACATACAGCCAAATGAGTGTCAGAATCGTCACGAGCGGTAGAGCGGCAATCAGTCCCCCAAGCTTATCGCTTCGTTTTGCAAACTCAGACACCAGCACCACAAGGCCAGCAGTAATGAGGTATTTCATAATGAGATATTGCATTTTCAGCCTTTTTACACAATATTAAAGAAATATAAAATCAGGGATTTTTTAGAAATGAGTATAGCTAAATATCAAGTGTCTGGCATGACTTGCGGTGGTTGTGTTGCCCGTGTAAAAGCAACGCTGGTACCGATGGCAGAACATGTGGAAGTCACGCTTGAACCTCCACAAGCGATTATAACAAATAGCCATCAATCCCTAATGGCCCTGAATCAAGCCCTCGCTGGGGTTGGTCATTATCAATTAAGTGCACTTGAAGCTAAGTCTGCGGCACAGCCTTTAAAATCTGAAGATGTGCCAAAGAGCTGGGTAGCGACCTACTATCCTTTACTGCTCATTTTTGGCTTTATTTTGTTGGTAACTTTAAGCAATCAATTTTCGCAAGCCAAAGCTTTTAACCTAGAGCACTGGATGATGCAATTCATGGCAGGATTCTTCCTGGTTTTTTCATTCTTTAAATTATTGGATGTGCGTAGTTTTGCCGATAGTTATGCCATGTACGATTTACTGGCAATGCGCTACAAACCCTATGGTTATGTTTACCCTTTTATAGAACTTGGCTTGGGGTTTGCCTATTTAATTGGCTGGCAGCCACTTATTACGAACTGGATCACCTTTGTGGTTATGACGTTTTCAAGCCTGGGTGTGATCCGCAGCATAGTAAATAAACAAAAGATTCGCTGTGCTTGCTTGGGCGCCGTTTTTAATTTACCCATGAGTACCGTGACTATTATTGAAGATTTGCTCATGGCCGGCATGGCCTTATGGATGCTTTTAACCCAGACTTAAATGAGCCACGGCTATTATCAACTTCCCGGTGGCCTCGTGGCTGCGATTGATGGACACTGTGCTTTCCCACCAATCAATCAGGCACTCAAGGAACCTAACGGCTTAATTGCAATAGGGGGAGATTTATCAGTTAATCGCTTATTAAGCGCTTACCAGCAAGGCATATTTCCGTGGTGCAATGAGGATGAACCCCTGCTCTGGTGGAGCCCGGATCCACGCATGGTGCTTTTTCCAGAAGAATTAAGCATCTCTCGTTCGCTTGCTAAAACGCTCAAAAATGCTAAGTTTGAAATCCGCTATAACACCGCTTTTCGTGAAGTAATTACAGCTTGCAGTGAAACCGCTCGACCAGCGCAACAAGGCACCTGGATCACCGAAAGCATTATCGAAGCCTACTGCAATATGCATGAGGCAGGTTATGCTTTTTCTGCCGAAGCATGGCTTAACGATCAACTGGTGGGCGGTTGTTATGGCATAAAATTGGGCCGAGTTTTCTTTGGCGAAAGTATGTTCCATCAAGTAACAGATGCTTCAAAAGTTGCTTTTGTGACCCTAGTGAAAAAATTACGTGACGATAATGTAGGCATGATTGATTGTCAAATGAATACAACGCATCTGGCGCGCTTTGGCGCCCGTGAAATTCCACGTGAAATATTCGCTCAAAAGCTTGAAGAATTGATAAACTTTTAAGCATGACCCAGGACATCATCGATGAGTTTACCTAGCGACACCCCGCTGCATAAACTGCAGTTTTATGTCACCACAGGCTATAGATGCGGTTACCTGCCAAATAAACTCGCCCAAAGTTTAATCGCTGCACCGCAACATCTCATTGATGCGAATGTTTATAGTGGCTTGATTCAGCAAGGCTTCCGACGTAGCGGAAAATTTGCATACCGTCCCCATTGTGAAGGCTGCCGCGAATGTATTGCAGTACGCATTCTAGTTGATGCATTTCAAGCAAATAAAAGCCAGAGGCGAGCGCATAAACAGCATCAACACCTTGAAACATTTATTTTACCGGTAGCATTCCATGAGGAGCATCACGCTTTATATATGGCATATCAGGCTGTCCGTCATGGTGAGGAGCAAACCCATGAGCAGGATCAGGACGACGAAGAGCAATACCGGAATTTCCTGTGCCAGACCAATGTAGAAAGTGTGATGGTGGAATTCCGAGATCAGGGCGTGTTAAAGATGGTTAGTGTGATCGATATCGTTTATGACGGCATTTCTGCCGTCTACACCTTCTACGATACAACTGAGCACAAGGCCAGCTATGGTACTTACAATATTCTGTGGCAAGTAGAATGGGCCAAGCACTTGAAACTACCTTATTTATACCTGGGATATTGGATCAAAGACAGCAAGAAAATGGCCTATAAACAAAATTTCAAACCCCTTGAAAAATTAATTGATGGGGAATGGGGTGAAAATTAAGCAGTTGAATCGATTAATTCCATCAATGATACAATTCAGCCTGTTCAAAATTTAAAAATTCTTGCTGTGAAAAAACTTGTTATCTTCGGTGTGGGCCTCATTGGCGGCTCAGTTGCACTTGCTTTGAAAAAGGCTGGCAATAGTCCGCAAATCGTTGGGGTAGGCCGCAATCAAGATGCACTTAAAACAGCACTGGATTTAGGCGTAATTGACCAAGCGAGCAGCGATGTTGCAAGTGCCTTGCAAAATGCAGATTTAGTTTTGATTGCAACGCCCGTGGCGCAAACTCCCCTGATTCTAGCTGCGATTAAGCCACATTTAAGTTCACACACTGTGATTACTGACGCAGGTAGTACCAAAAGCGACGTTCTGGCTTACGCTGCCGATGTGCTAGGCGAACAGAGCCGCCAGTTCATTGGTGGTCATCCGATAGCCGGTGCGGAAAAAAGCGGCGTAACGGCTGCAATGGCAGAGTTATATCTCCATAAAAATGTGGTATTGACGCCAGCGCAGAATACATCTGCCCATGCCCTTCAACTGACGGAACAGTTATGGCAACACTGCGGTGCTAAAGTGAGCCAGATGACTGCTGAAACTCACGACAGCATCTTTGCTGCAGTCAGCCATTTGCCGCATCTACTTGCTTTTGCTTTGGTAGATGACATTGCCTCACGTCCCAATGCCGCGCAGCTATTTGGCTTTGCTGCTAGTGGATTCAGGGATTTCACCCGTATCGCGGGTAGTAGTCCGGAAATGTGGCGTGATATCAGCCTGGCCAACAAACATGCCTTGCTCAACGAGCTGACTGCTTACGAAGCCGAGCTTTTGACACTCAAAACCTTACTACAAAACGATGATGCTAAAGGCTTGCAAGCGCTATTTGCGCGCGCCAGTGTTGCTCGTAATGCTTGGGCAAACGGTAAAAAATAACTTAAATATTATTGAATAACGCAATGGAACAATTGACACTTCCCGCCGCAAGCCATGCTCAAGGCACTATTACCCTACCCGGCTCTAAAAGTATTTCCAATCGCACTTTGCTGTTAGCCGCACTAGCGAATGGCACTACAGAAATCCGCGATTTGCTGGCCTCAGACGATACTGCCCGCATGCTGGAAGCGCTGGAGAAACTTGGGATAAAACTTGAGAATTTTGCTGAAAATGCCTGGCGCGTAACTGGTTGCGATGGAAATTTTCCAAATAAACAAGCAGACCTGTTTTTAGGCAATGCTGGTACAGCTTTTAGGCCTCTTACCGCAGCGTTATCTTTATCTAATGGCGATTACCACTTATCAGGTGTGCCGCGTATGCATGAACGCCCTATTGGCGATTTAGTAAATGCTTTGCGCCAAGCCGGTGCAGATATTAGTTACTTAGAGAATGAGGGCTTTCCACCTTTACAGATTGCACCTGCCAAGCTAGATTTATCTCAAACCATTAAAATTCGCGGCGATGTTTCCAGTCAGTTTCTTACGGCTTTGCTAATGGCGCTGCCTCTCACCAAACAGTCTGCAACCATTGAGGTCGTTGGTGAGCTGATCTCTAAACCTTATATCGAAATCACTTTAAACCTGATGGCGAAATTTGGCATCACTGTTCAGCGTGATAGATGGCAGCGTTTTACCATTCCAGCCAATAGTCGCTATCAAAGCCCTAAAGAAATATTTGTTGAAGGCGATGCCTCGAGTGCCTCATACTTCCTGGCTGCCGGGACGATTGCTGGGGAAGTTACGGTTTCCGGCGTAGATTTTAATAGCATTCAAGGCGATGTAAAATTTGCTGATGAGTTACAAAAACTAGGCGTTGAGATCTGTGGTGCGAACAATTCCATTACCGCCAAAAAAACTGTAAAAAAACTCCAAGGATTTGAACTGGACTGCAATCACATTCCTGATGCAGCGATGACTTTAGCTGTATTAGCTTTGTTTGCCGAAGGCACTACCACACTTAAAAATATTGCGAGCTGGCGTGTTAAAGAAACCGATCGCATCAGCGCCATGGCAACCGAATTGCGCAAAGTTGGTGCGATTGTTGAAGAAGGTGCGGATTACATCAAGATCACACCTCCTGCACAGTTAACGCCTAAAGCCGTGATTGATACTTATGACGATCATCGCATGGCCATGTGTTTCTCACTGGTATCACTCGGCGACGTGCCCATTACGATCAATGATCCCAATTGTGTGGCCAAGACTTTCCCTAATTACTTTACCGAATTCAAAAAGCTCGTTTCTTAAATTAAACAATATTTAATGGATGTGCAACCAGCCTAGCCTGACTGCTTTGGCGTGCCCTGTAGGGTTAGCTTCTTCAAACCTTTTCCAGGCTTTTTCATGAAAATAAAATACAACAGTATTGCAAGCAGGCTCAATCACCGCTAATAGTCCGCCCACCATGACGCTGCCTGTTAACAAATAACCGACGGTAAAGGCCACTGTGAAGTGTAAAATTGCAAAAGAAATCGTTTTAGCCATTTTCGTTTTCCCTGAATAGGTTTAGATCTAGCTATCATGAACTGACCAAATCATTAAATCTAATTGATTGTTAATAATATTTTGATAAATTTTATAAATGAATAATTCATCTATCCCGGTCATTACCATTGATGGCCCATCAGCAAGTGGTAAAGGTACTGTCGCCCAATTGGTGGCACAGAAATTAGGATTTCATTACCTTGATTCAGGGGCGCTATACCGTATCGTGGCCCTAGCCGCGCATCAGAAAGATATCCCCTGGGTCGATGAGTCAGCGGTTGCAGAGTGCGCAAATAATTTAGAAATACGCTTTAATCATGACCAAGTAATGCTCAACAATCAGGATGTGAGTGAGTTGATTCGTTCTGAAAAAATGGGCAAAGGCGCTTCACAAGTCGCTGTGCATCCCAATGTCCGCGCTGCTTTAGTTACTTTGCAGCATAGTTTCCGCAAAGCACCTGGTTTAGTGGCGGACGGCCGTGATATGGGTACGGTAATTTTTCCAGATGCAGCTTTGAAGATCTTTTTGACAGCTTCTACTGAAACGCGTGCAGTGCGCCGTTATAAGCAATTGCTGGGTAAAAACCTTCAAGCAGATTACTACGAGATTTTACTGGATTTGCAAGAACGCGACGCTAGGGATAAAAATAGGGCCAGTGCACCGTTAATTATGGCAGAGCATGCTGTTTTACTGAAAACCGACAATTTAGACATCAACGAAGCAGTAAATTTTGTTTTAAGGCACTTTGAAACCGCAAATAAAAAGCAATAAAAAAGCATTAAATTTGTAAATAGTCTTTTATTTTTCAATGTTTTAGTTATAATTCTATTCTTTGGAATTTAGTATTATTTTTTCGCCTGCGTATCTCACGGATTCGCGGTTTTTTAACTAGCCCACTGCTAGGTGGGATTTAACTTTTTAGGTAATTTTATTTAATGGCTTCTACTTCTAAAT
>PERG01000011.1 GCA_002928535.1 Methylotenera sp.
AAATTCCTTTTCTGTGTTCGTTAGTTACGGACATTTCTAATAATTTACATTAAATCCTAGCAACAACTTTAACCCCTGTAAAGCAATTTTATTTACAATTTGTTACTAAATATTTTAAATATTCTTTAAAGTTCGCAGGGATCAGCGTAGCAATTTATAATAGCAGGACATTAATTAATAGAATCGTCCAATTCCATGACTCCAAATAAATGGTGGCACTATTTTCTACTTGCACTCGTCGTAGGTGCCTTATCACTTACTGCGTTAGTGGCTATAGCCGCTGCTTTAATTTATCCCGCATTGCCCTCCTTAGATGCACTGACTGATTATCGGCCTAAGTTACCCTTAAGAGTCTATTCGGAAGATGGCTTCTTGATTAGTGAGTTTGGTGAGGAGCGTCGCGCCTATGTAAAGATTGAAAATGTACCGCAAAACATGAAAGACGCAGTTATAGCGATTGAAGACCGTCGCTTTTACCAACACGGCGGGATCGATACTAAAGGCATCATGCGGGCGATTGTGAATAATTTATCCGGTGGAGCCAGAGAAGGTGCAAGTACCATCACCATGCAAGTAGCACGTAACTTCTTTTTAACTAGCGAACGTAACTATAAACGTAAAATCAATGAAGCCCTATTAGCCCTTAAAATCGAACACAGCTTAAGCAAAGACAAGATTCTGGAACTGTACATCAACCAGATTTATTTAGGTCAGCGCGCCTATGGCTTTGCGGCAGCTTCTCAAGTTTATTATGGCAAGCCTTTAGAAAAACTAAATTTAGCTGAAACAGCATTATTAGCCGGATTACCTAAAGCGCCTTCTAGTTACAATCCGTTTGTAAATCCTAAACGCGCCATTCAACGTCAAAAAGAAGTGCTGCATGATATGTATCGCTTTGGCTTTATTAAGGAAGCGACTTATCAACAAGCGTTGAAACAGCCACTTCGTTTTAAAGCTTCTAAGCAATCTAGAGATCTAGACGCAGAATACGTAGCTGAAATTGTGCGCCAAAGCTTATATGCCAAATATCATGATGATATTTATTCAAGTGGCTTGAAGGTTTATACGACGATTCGCAAAGCTAACCAAGAAGCTGCCAATGCAGCCATTCGTGAGGGCATTATCGATTACGACCTTCGCCATGGCTATCGTGGCCCTGAAAAACAGTTAGGTCAGGATATCGTTGCTTCTAATGAAAGTATGGATAAAGCACTTGATGAGATTGAAGTGCTGAATGGTTTAGTACCCGCCATTATCACGGAAATTGCTCCTAAAAAAGTGATCGTACGCGCAAAAAATGGCTTAGATTTAACAATTACGGGCAAAGATTTGGCTTTAGTAGATAAGACTTTGACACATAAAGATCCTAAAAAGCGTCTCTTAAAGCCAGGGGCTTTGGTACGGGTTTTTAAACGTAGCGAAGATCGTTGGCAGATCGTTCAGTTACCCCAAATTGAAGCTGCCCTCGTGGCATTAGACCCTCAGAACGGAGCTGTACGCGCATTGGTAGGCGGTTTCGATTTCAACAAAAATAAATTCAATCATGCCACTCAAGCTTGGCGCCAACCTGGCTCCAGCTTTAAACCTTTTGTATATTCTGCCGCTCTGGAAAAAGGCTATACCCCTGCTTCTATTATTGAAGACTCGCCATTAAACTTTTCAGCAAATGAAACAGGCAATAAAGCCTGGGCGCCACAAAACTTTGACAGCACTTTTGATGGCCCGATTCGCATGCGGCAAGCCCTGGTCAAGTCCAAAAATATGGTATCGATCCGGATCTTGCAAGCAATCGGGGTGAATTATGCCCAGGATTACATCACCCGTTTCGGTTTTTCGCCGAAGAACCATCCTGCCTATTTAACCATGGCACTTGGCGCTGGCTCGACGACAGTCTGGCAAATGGCAGATGCTTATGCTGTATTTGCCAACGGCGGCTACCGTATTAAACCTAATTTGATCGCAAAAATAGTAGATCAAAACGGTAAAGTGCTGATGCAAACGCATTTTACCCAAGCTGGCAAGGATGCACCGCGTGTTATTGATGCGCGCAATGCGTTCATCATGACTTCAATGATGCAAAGCGTGGTTAGGCATGGCACTGCCATGCGTGCATTAAGGCTTGGACGGGCCGATATTGCTGGGAAAACAGGCACCACCAATGACCATTATGATGCCTGGTTCACGGGTTTTAGCCCCAAGCAGGTCGCTGTGGCATGGGTAGGCTATGACAAACCGCAGTCACTGGGCAGGACTGAAACGGGCGGAGCGGCAGCATTGCCAATATGGATTCGTTATATGGCCACTGCATTGCGCAGCTTCCCCGATGTAGATCCAATAGTGCCAGAGGGAATCAGCGCAATTAAAATTGATCCGGTGACGGGCACACGGACAGATGAAGATGATAGTGAAGGCATTTATGAGTATTTCTATCATGAGAATCCACCCCCCGATAGCCCTTCTTTCTTCTCTGAGCTCTTTGGAGGTTCGGACGATGAAGAGATCGATGATCCTGAAGCGGATGCCGAACAGCCTCCACCGTCTGAAAGCACTTTCTCACCTTTGCTGCCTAACCGGGCACCGCCTCAACCGTTACCGCCAAAGGTGATTAGAGAACCTCAACCCAATCCTCTAAAACCTACTAATCCAGGTTAATGAGTTATTATTATGGCAAAAGAAAACTTGGCACAATTGCGACAGCGAATTGCCCAACATGCTGCGCGTATGATGGCAGAGGACGGCATATCCGATTTTGCGTATGCCAAGAAAAAAGCTGGACGCTTATTAGGGGCGATGGACAATAGTATTCTGCCTTCCAACAGCGAAATTGAAGACGAGATCAAACTCTATAATGTCCTTTATTTGAGCGAAGAGCATCCTGGCAACCTGCTGGCATTACGTAAAAATGCCCTATTTACCATGCAGTTACTGGAACGGTTTAATCCCTATTTAACTGGCGCCGTGTTGGATGGTACTGCAGGCTTAGGCAGTGAAACCCACATTCATTTATTTGCCGACAGCATGAAGGAACTGGAAATGTTTCTGTTGAATCAGGACATTCCGTTCGATATTAACGAAAAATCCTATCGGGTAATAAATGACGGTAAGCGGGATAAAAAGGGTGACCATCGTAAAAATGTGCCGGTATTTACACTGGAAACAGACACTGGGTTGATTAAGTTAAGCGTGTTTGAATCAGATGATATCCGTATTGCCACGAAGCGCGCTGCCGATGGCAGCAATGCTGAGCGCGCCAATATTGAAGATGTAAATGCGTTGATTCAGAGCAGTGATTAGTTAGGTTTGGGGATGCAGCCAGCGTGCAACATCCATCGCGAAATAAGTCAGAATCCCATCGGCGCCCGCACGTTTGAACGCTAACAGGCTTTCCAAAACACATGCTCGTTCATCCAGCCAGCCGTTTTGCGCTGCGGCTTTCAACATGGCGTATTCACCGCTCACTTGATAGGCAAACGTCGGCACACCGAATTCATCTTTTACACGGCGCACAATATCCAGATAAGGCATACCGGGTTTCACCATCACCATATCAGCGCCTTCGTAAATATCCAGCGCCACTTCCTGGATGGCTTCATCGCTATTCGCAGGGTCCATTTGATAAGTGTATTTATTACCAGACCCTAAATTTGCCGCTGATCCGACCGCATCACGAAACGGCCCATAAAATGCGGATGCATATTTAGCAGAGTAAGCCAAAATTCTGGTGTGGGTATGGCCGCTGCTTTCCAGCGCTTCGCGAATCTGGCCTACGCGACCATCCATCATATCGCTAGGCGCTACAATATCGGCGCCGGCATCCGCATGGGAAACCGCTTGCCTGACCAATACTTCAATCGTGTCATCGTTCAACACATAACCAGCATCATCAATCAAGCCATCCTGACCGTGGGTGGTGTAAGGATCCAAAGCCACATCAGTCATGACACCCAGTTGAGGATAAGCTTGCTTGAGTGCAGCCACCGCACGCTGAACTAATCCTTCCGGATTAAACGCCTCTGCGGCATCCAGGCTTTTTTGCCCCGCATCCACCACCGGAAATAACGCCAATAAAGGAATACCGAGCGCGATACACTCTTCGGCAGTTTTTAATAAGATATCAATACTCTGGCGCTTAACACCAGGCATGGAAGCGACTTCTTCAATGCGACTTTGGCCTTCCAGTACGAATACCGGATAAATCAAATCGTTTGTTGTGAGGGAATTCTCGCGCATTAGCCTGCGTGAAAATTCATCTTTGCGCATACGGCGCGGACGGGCATAGGGGTAGCTCATGGTGTAATCCTCACTCGAATACTTTCGCTAGTTCAACACCTGGATCCGGCTGACGCATAAAGGCTTCGCCCACTAAAAATGTATGGACCTGATTGCTACGCATCAGCGCTACATCGTCTTTGGTAAAGATACCGGATTCGGTGACGATGATTTTGTCCGTAGGAATACGAGGCAGTAATTGCAATGTTGTGTTCAGTGTTACTTCAAAGGTCCGTAAATCACGGTTGTTAATGCCCAATAAAGGCGTCTTTAGTTGTAAAGCCGCTGTGAGCTCTTCACCATTATGCACTTCTACTAGCACGGCCATGCCGAGCGAGTGTGCTACTGATTCTAATGCCTGCATTTGCTCAAGGGTTAATGCCGCAGCAATGAGTAAAATACAATCCGCATCCATAGCCCGTGCTTCATAGACCTGATATTCATCAATCATAAAATCTTTGCGTAACACTGGCAGATTGCATGCTGCCCGCGCTTGCTTCAGATACGCCACGGAACCTTGGAAATACTCAACGTCAGTGAGTACTGACAAGCATGCAGCACCCCCTATTGCATAGCTTTTCGCTATTTCTGCAGGCTGAAAATCTGCACGGATAACGCCTTTAGAAGGACTGGCCTTTTTGATTTCGGCAATTACCGCCGCTTGGCCTTGGTCAATTTTATTTTGGATGCTTTGCACAAAGTTGCGCACAGGCGATGCAGTTTGTGCGTCCGCCTGCAGAGTCGCTAAAGACTTTTGCGCTTTAGCAGCCGCCACTTCAACCACTTTAGTGGCAATGATTTTATTGAGGATATCTGACATAAAAAATTAAGCTAACGTTAAATTATTGGTATTTTTTGCCCTGCAGCATAACCCAGCCTGGTGTGTGTCTGCCCTGCGGATCCCGGTGTGTCCAATGCACAATGCCCCCTTTTGGGTTATACACGTATTCGCCATTGAATGACACTATGTCACCCACTTTCAAAGGCAGTCTTTCCGCTAAATCAATGTTATGCGCGAATAACAATGTTTGCTGAGCATTAATGCGCACCAGAAACTTCTGATGTCGTGCGCCTTTTTGATCATCCGGCAAGAGTTTTGTCACGATGCCATGACCACTGACCTGGACATCACTTAACTTTTTTGCATACGCAGCTTCTACACTTGCATTTGCATTTTCTGCTTCTGAGCTAGTGAGCTGCGATACCGCAGATACGTCAGGAGGCGCGGCCTCACAAGCATTAAGCAGTAAGGCTAAGCTAATTAATAAACAGCGCAGCAATAAATAACGTTGGTTCAAGGCAAAACTCAGACAGTTGCTGCAACTGCATTGGTCATGGCAACCAACTGATCAAGCTTGCGTTTTGCCTCACCGTTATCAATACTTTCAGCGGCCTTATGGATGCCTTGTTGCAAGGTATCGGTTAATCCAGCCACATAGATAGCGGCCCCAGCATTCAGTAAAACAATATCGCGCGCAGGGCCAGGTTTAGCCGCCAGCACATCTAAAATCATTGCTTTGGAAGCCTGTGCATCGGCTACCTGAATACTGGCAAGCGCATGCAAACCCAGACCGAATTGCTGCGGGTTCAGCACATATTCATGCACTTGGCCATTTTTCAGTTCCGCCACATAAGTGTCGCCAGAAAAAGAGATTTCGTCCATGCCATCCGCGCCACATACCACCATGACATGCTCGCTACCTAACTGCTGCAACACTTTGGCTAATTTAGCTGTTAAAGCTGCGGAGAATACCCCCATGACCTGGCGTTTTGCACCGGCCGGATTAGTCAGTGGCCCAAGCAGGTTGAATAGCGTGCGAATGCCTAATTCACGGCGTACCGGCGCAGCATGTTTCATTGCACTATGATGGTTAGGCGCGAACATGAAACCGACACCAAGCTGATTCACACAATCTGCCACTTGTGCTGGCGTCTGATTGACATTAACGCCCAAAGCCTCAAGCACATCTGCACTACCACAGGTTGAGGACACTGAGCGGCCGCCATGCTTAGCTACGCTAGCACCTGCAGCCGAAGCAACAAATGCACTGACTGTCGAAACATTAAACGTCTGGATACCATCCCCGCCGGTACCACAAGTATCGACTAGATACTGGCGTTTTGCGATTTCTACTTTGGTCGATAATTCGCGCATGACAGTTGCCGCAGCGGCGATTTCATCGACGGTTTCGCCTTTGATACGTAGTGCCACTAGCAAGGCTGAAATTTGTGCTGGCGTGAGCTCACCGCCCATTACCTGGCCCATCATGTCCAGCATCACTGGCGGACTTAGATCTTGTCCACTGACCAGCATATTCAGGGTTTGGGAATAAGACACACTAGGCTTTCAGGAAATTATTCAATAGATCGTGACCGTGTTCGGTCAAGATCGATTCCGGGTGAAACTGTACACCTTCGATCGCCAGTGTTTTATGGCGAACCCCCATAATCTCGCCATCCTCTGTCCAAGCTGTAATTTCCAGGCAATCCGGTAGCGTTTCACGCTCAATCACCAATGAGTGGTAACGCGTGGCAGTATAGGGATTGGTCAGGTCTTTAAACACACCAACATTATTGTGATGAATGAGCGAGGTTTTACCATGCATAAGCTGTTTGGCATGGATGATATTGCCACCGAACGCCTGGCCAATGCTCTGATGGCCTAAACAAACACCTAATAGAGGGATTTTGCCCGCAAATTCCTTGATGAGCGGCACACTAATGCCCGCTTCATTAGGTGTACATGGACCAGGTGAAATGACGATTTTTTCTGGCTGCATGGTATTAATCTGTTCCAGCGTAATTTCATCATTACGATGCACTTGCACATCCTGGCCCAGCTCCCCTAAATACTGTACCAAGTTATAGGTAAAGGAATCGTAATTGTCTATCATCAGCAACATAATGTTATCTATCTACTTTTTAAGCTAAGCAACTGGTTTCAAATTTACTGTGACCTAGTGCAACACCTAAGACAGCAATCCTTAAGGGCGCTACCTTTAGATTTTTAGTCGGAATCATGAGGACATGTATTATCTCACAGAGTACCAGGCATTAAAAACCGCGAGACTACAGCGCTTCACTCGTTTGTAGGTCTGAATAAAGTTTACAGGTATTCTTACCACTTTTTTTCGCCAGGTACATGGCTTCATCTGCTTTGTTTAATAAAGTTTCCGAATCGGTTCCATCGTCCGGGTACATTGCAATCCCGATACTGCCACCCACCCTGGCGACACTGCCGCCTAAGCTGAAAGGCTTACAAAGCGTTTCAATGAGTTTATTCGCCACCATTTGTGCATTCTCTTGGTTGCCGACATTGTTCAAAATAAAGGTAAACTCATCTCCTCCAATGCGGGCTAGCACATCGGAGCCTCGCGTCACTTCGAGCAATCGGCCGGCAACTTCCTGCAAAAGCAAATCGCCATTGGCATGACCAAAATTATCATTGACTTCTTTAAATCCATCCAAATCCATGAACAATAAGGCTACTTTGAAGGCATTTCGCTTAGCTAATGGAATAGCGTACTCCAACCGCTCCAGAAAAAGCGCACGGTTAGGCAACCCCGTCAGGTAATCATGATGCGCAGCATGGCGGGTAGCTTCTTCTACAATTTTGCGCTGTGTAATGTCACGCGCAATACAGACAAAGTAGCGTTGCCCGTTCAGGACCATTTCTGAAGTAGACAGCTCTAATGGAAAGCGCTGCCCGTTTGCGCGCTTGGCAGAGAGCTCATAACCACAAACCCCGATCAATACGAACTCCCGTGAACGTAGAAAGCGGTTGATGAAGGCATCATCCCCACTTTCCACCATATCCGGCATCAGGACCTGAATGCTTTTCCCAATGATTTCATCTTGTGCGTAACCAAATATTTGCTCTGCCGCTGGATTAAATCCTTGGATTTCCCCTTTATCGTTAAACGTGATGATGCCATCCAGTGCGTTATAAATGATGGCGTTTAATTGGACCTGGCTACTTTCAAGCTCCTCTCTGATACGCTTGAGGTTCATGACAATTTGCCAGAACAATTTAGCTTCCAAACCGTCCGTTACTTTCTTACCGCTAAAAACCTCTCCGGCGGTTTTGGCCACTTTATCGTCGTGGGTAAGATTGTAGATAATACAATCCGGCTGGTCTTTACACGCCAGAAAAGCTTGTCTGGTATTAGTAAAAGTAGGAATCTCATAAAACTGCGCCAGTTGTATACCAGCTGCGGCAGGATCTTTATCTACCACCGCAATCACTTCTACCAATTGATCTTCTAAAAACAATTCAAGCAAGGCGAAACCGCCGCGCCCTGCGCCAACGATGATGACTGGCTGTCCGTGTGATTTACGTACCATATGCACCCTGTTATTATTTACTGTATGCGATTGATCGTAATTATGATTTTTAAATATGCTGAAATTAATATATTACGACACGAGTTTGGTAGGATACTAGCGAGGTTTGAATTTGTATAGAAGTTGCTCATAAACAAAAGTCCGTTTACTGTGTCAAACAGCACCACGCTTCAATAACATCCAATAATAGCTCTATTATTTAAAGTGACGACTATGATCATGACAGCAGCTTTTGAATGGCCTATGCCACCTTACTTTCATGTAAATCATGATGGACTTGAAGATGGGCCAGAGACCTGTTTAATCTATTTTCGTAATGGCAGTAAATCGCTAGGTGAACTCATACGATTTTTACCGGAAGAATCCAGTCTTCTATTTTTGCCGACTCGCAGTGAAGCCAATGCAGTGATTCCCCTGGATGATATTAAAAGTATGCGTTTGATTAAAGCGCTGCTTTTAAATAAACAGCAAACCTCGTTGGAAGATCGCGCAGAAGAAGTTTCCCCACCCTCTGAGCGCCAATCCTATACCGTAGAATTTGTTGACAAGGAAATTGTCAACGGGGAGACCATCGGATACTCCAATACCGGGGTCGGTTTATATCTTTTTTTACCTAATGCAGACGATAAAGTTATCCGTTGTTTCATTCCGCATTCTGCGATCAATCATTTTCAGATAGGCCAAAAAATCGGTGAGATTCTGATTGACCAGAATTTAGCCAGCCGCGCAGACATTGATGCTGCTTTGATTCATCAGCAAGAACTTCGCAAGCAACGTATTGGTGATTATCTTTCCGAACATCAGATCATTACGCGTGAGCAACTGGACCAAGCCATCAAATTCCAGGAAGGTCAGCCTATCCTCAAACTGGGCGAAGCACTCAGGCAACTTAACCTGATCTCAGAAACGCAGCTCACCGAAGCGTTGGCCAAGCAAAAGGTCAATCGAAACATGCAGCTAGGGCAAATTTTAGTCAAAATGGATATTATTGACCACCGTACCCTGCGGGGCGTACTAGCCAAGAAAATGGGGATTCCCTATGTGGGCCTTGCCAAATTCAACTTTGATATCAACGCCATCCGGCTGATTAGTGAATCACTCGCAGTACGCTATCATCTGATGCCTTTATGTTTGCATGAGACTAACCTCATCGTAGCCTTAGAGGATCCGCTTAATTCTGCTGCATTAGAGTATCTGCGCTTCATAACACAGAAAAAAATTGTGCCCGCAATGGCATCTCCTGAAGATATTCAAGCTGCAATTAGCCAATACTATGGTAGCGGAGCTGCCGCACTGAATATGGACTTAACCAGCAAGCGTAACAAAAGCGAAGAGTATGAAATGCATCTCACGACGCCGGCAAGCCAGATGGATGCAAATGCCCTGAAAGAGAAGCTATTCGGCGAAAGCATCGAGATGGACATACCAAAAGAGCCGATCGCCGAGTCCGACAATACCCTAGTCCAACTTATTAACAAAATGATTATGGATGCACATGAAGATGGCGTGTCTGATATTCACATTGAAAGTTATCCAGGCAAACAGAATACCCGCATCCGTTTTCGCAAGGACGGCACCCTGATTCCTTATTTTGAAATTCCGGCTAATGCACGCGCGGCCATGATTTCACGCATTAAGATTATGGCGCAGCTGGATATTTCAGAGCGTCGCAAACCCCAAGATGGCAAGATCAATTTTGCGCATTTTGGCCCGGCAAAATTAGAATTGCGGGTCGCGACGATTCCCACCAATAATAGTTTGGAAGATATTGTTTTACGCTTACTCGCCTCTACTAAACCTTTGCCAATGGATAAGCTGGGGCTGTCGGAAGCTAATTACAAAGCATTAGACGCTTTAATGCAGCGCCCTTATGGCCTTATTCTAGTCTGCGGTCCAACAGGTTCCGGTAAAACTACAACTTTGCATTCATTATTAGGCCATATCAACTCTCCAGAACGTAAAATCTGGACTGCTGAAGACCCGGTAGAAATCACCCAAGCGGGGTTAAGGCAAGTGCAAGTCAACAGCAGAATCGGCTGGACTTTCGCTGCAGCGATGCGTAGCTTTTTACGTGCCGACCCAGACGTCATTATGGTAGGGGAAATGCGCGATGAAGAAACTACCCGGGTAGGCATCGAAGCCTCTTTAACCGGTCATTTGGTACTCTCAACACTACATACCAATAGCGCACCGGAAAGCGTGGTACGCCTTTTAGATTTAGGCATGGATCCTTTTAATTTCGCCGATGCCTTACAAGCTATTTTAGCCCAGCGCCTGGTAAAAGCCTTATGCCCAAAATGTAAGCAAGCCTATGAAGCCAGTGATGCCGAAATAGATGCCTTGGCGGATGAATTTATCTATGATACCGCTTGGTCTAAAGTAGAAATTTTAATCCTATGGCAAAGCCAGTTTGCGCCAGATAAGAAATTTACTTTATATCGCCCGGTAGGTTGCGCAGAATGTAATAAAACGGGTTATCGAGGCCGCATTGGGATACATGAGCTCATGACGGTATCGCCTCCTATTAAGCACTTGATCCAAACCCATGCAGTCGTCAGTGAATTATTCGAGGCGGCTTTATTTGCCGGTATGCGCACCCTTAAACAAGACGGCATCAGTAAAATATTGCAAGGGAAAACCGATTTAGCCCAAGTGCGCGCAGTTTCTATATAAGGACATAGTAGGCCTAGATTAACGCTTTAGCAGCGCTTGTTCAAAGTCTTCTAAGGTAACGGGTTTGCTGAAGTAAAACCCTTGAAAGTAGTTGCAGCCGAAGCTTTTGAGCATTTCAAATTGCGCCCGGTTCTCTACCCCTTCTGCCACGATATTGCATTGTATGGTCCTTCCAATCGCCAGAATCATCTGGATGATGGCAGCATCATTGGAATCGGTAAGTACGTCTTGCACAAAGGATTGATCAATCTTAATTTGGGTAACCGGTAATTTTTTAAGGTACACCAAAGAAGAATGGCCTATACCGAAATCATCTAGTGAGATACGTACCCCTAATTCCCTCAAAGTAATAAATTTCTTTATCACATCTTCAATATTATCAATAACCGCTGTTTCAGTAAGTTCCAGCTTTAATTTTCCAGGGTCAATACCTGTTACTTGCAATAGCGCGTTCAACTCTTGTATAAAATTTACATACAGAAATTGCTTAGCACTGATATTGACAGAAAGCCGGATCGGATCAAATACAGGATGACCATCCCACGCTTTAAGCTGCAGGCAGGCTTGTTCTAGCACCCAATACCCTATTTTTAATATCAAGTTATTTTCTTCTGCAATCGGAATAAATTCTACAGGGCTAATCTCACCTAATTGCGGATGTTGCCAACGTAATAACACTTCAGCCGCAATCACTTCCTGGTTCTCATCGACAATATTTTGATAATTGAGGTAGAACTCTTTATTTTTTAGGGCAGAGTGTAACGCCGCTTCTACCGCAAAGCCTTTGTCCAAGGTTTGCTGCGTTTGCAAATCGTAAAAACGGTAAGTATTACGGCCCGCTGTTTTGGCTTGATACATAGCAGTATCGGCATGCCGCAGATGCTCTTCAAAGCTGAGCTGGTCACCATTAAATAAGGTAATGCCAATGCTCCCGGTGGTGTTAAATTCAAACACCCCAAATTGATAAGTTTTATCCAGTTCACTGAGTAATTTTTGTACAATTTCTGCGGTTTGCTCAGATGCGATAGACTGATGCTGGCTTAAATTTTCGATGATCAGGATAAACTCATCGCCACTTAACCTTGCTACCGAGTCGCCCGCCCGTATCGCATTCTGGATACGTCTGGCTACTTCAATCAAAAGTTGGTCGCCTGCATCATGTCCCTTGGTATCATTAAGTGCTTTAAAATGATCAAGGTCCACAAAAATGAGTGCGCAATAACTTTTCTCACGTTTGGCCTTTACGACCGCACGCTGGAAACGGTCAATCAATAGCCGCCGATTGGGTAGACCCGTAAGCAAATCGTAATATGCAATGTTCTCTATTTCCTGCTGGGCTTTTTTCTGTTGAGATATATCGCGAATAAACCCTGTCACGATCTGGTTATCAAAGTCATTGAGTGCAGTAAGGGTAAGTTCTACAGGGAACTCACTGCCATCCGCGCGCTGGGCGACTAACTCCACCCGCTTATTAAACATGTGTTGCTTGCCTGTCGATACGAATTCAAGGTGTTTGTGATTATGCGCATCCCGCTGAGCAGGCGGTATGATGAGATTGGCAAGCGACTGGCCCATCACATCCTTTTTTTGGTAGCCAAATATTCGCTCGGCTGCCGGGTTGAACTCGATAACTGCGCCCTTGGCATCAATGCTAATAATGCCATCTAGAGCGCCGTCGATGACGGACCTCAGTTTTCGCTCATTATTGCGCATGGCGCGCTCCGCCATATTTCTTTCTGACTGCAATACCGAAATCAGCAGCATTACCACCATGAGGGTCACAATAAACGCCCACAGCGAAAATATACCTTCATTGGCATCCAGGCTGTAAAACGCACCATAACCTTGTGAGGTCGCCCATACTGCAATGCTAGACAGGGTAATGACCACTAAAGAGCCGCCAATAAGGCCAAAATGCATTGAAGCCCAGATCAGGACTGGCATAATCAAGAACAAAGACAACATAAATTGCTTATTCAAGCCCATCCCCAAGTTGGAGATAATCAACTCGCAAGCCGTGAAGAAAACTAACCAGCAAGCCAGTTGGTAATACTGGGTAATATTGAGATTAATCTTGGTTTTGCGAATGCTCAAAGTAAGTGGTAATGCCAGTATCACGCCGACTGTATCGCCTACCCACCAAATAAACCATACGCGATTCATATTCTCCGCCTTCACAATATCAGAGAGATATAACGCTAAAATTCCGCCCCCAGAAGAAACCAGCATCCCCAGCAAGGCCGCACCTATCATCAGGCCAATGTCTTTTTGCCTGATCAGTTTTTCATTGAATTGCGCTTTTCTTAATAAGTATGCGGAGATATAAGGTGCGAGTGTATTGGTAGTGGCAATGGCTAAACTTGCCAATACCGGGATTCCCATTGAATATTCAGTAAAGGCTGCGGCAAGATAGATGGCCGGTAAGCTGATATTGCCCCAACGTAGGATTGCCCCAACCGCGATACCACTGGGTAGCCACATGAGGGTGGCGATGGACTCTTTATAAGGCACCAGCAAACCTAATTTAGCCGTAATCAGGTAAGCGGCAAAAACGACGATATATTTCGCTATCTTGAAATAGAAGGCATTTGGCATATCACGAACTCTACATGAAAATAAGCGTGCCAACCTCTATTTAAAGGTTAAGCACCCCATTAGGTACGGTCTAAACCTTCTTGTACTAGTTCAGCAGCACGGAGTACCGCACGCGCTTTATTTTGGGTTTCTTCCCATTCACTTTGAGGGACTGAATCTGCCACGATCCCGGCACCAGCTTGTACATAAAGCCGATTATTTTTAATAACACCGGTACGGATAGCAATCGCAACATCCATGTCGCCATTAAAACCCAAGTAGCCAACCGCGCCTGCATAAATACCACGTTTGCTGGGTTCCAGCTCATCAATAATTTCCATCGCCCGTACTTTAGGCGCACCAGATACCGTACCAGCCGGGAAGGTTGCCTTAATCACATCAACCGCATCCATGCCGGGTTTTAGCTTACCCTCTACATTGCTGACGATATGCATTACGTGCGAATAACGCTCAATCATCATATTGTCGGTGACCTTCACGGAGCCGGTCACTGCCACACGACCAACATCATTGCGACCTAAATCCATGAGCTGCACATGCTCGGCTCGCTCTTTAGGATCAGCCAGCAACTCTACCGATAAGGCGATATCTTGCTCACGCGTTTTGCCGCGCGGGCGTGTTCCGGCGATTGGGCGCGCTGTAACGGTACCGTTTTCCAAACGCACCAGAATTTCCGGCGAAGCGCCTACCACGTGATGGTCGCCCATGTCGTAATAGAACATATAAGGAGATGGATTCAGACTACGCAGTGCACGATAGAGTGACAATGGCGGTGCAGAGAACGCCTGTGACATGCGTTGCGAAAGCACGACTTGCATAATATCGCCATCGAGAATGTATTGCTGGGCGCGTTTGACTGCCGCTTTGAAATTTGCTTCGCCAAATTCTGAGCTTGCTGGCGTTTTCGCCATCGCCACAGAAGTAGGGATGGTCACTGACTTACGCAACATTTTGAGCAAGTCATTCAAGCGTTGTTTAGCATTATCAAAAGCGTTCGCTTGAGATGGGTCGGCGTATACGATGAAATAAAGCTTGCCACTCAGGTTATCCACTACCGCCAACTCTTCAGACACCATGAGCAAAACATCCGGTGTATCGATTGCGTCTGGCTTCACGGTATCGGCAAGGCGTTTTTCGATATAGCGTACCGTCTCATAACCAAAATAGCCCGCCAGGCCACCCGTGAAACGCGGCAAGCCTTGATAAGGCGGCGTCTTGAAGCGGGATTGATAGTCTTTAACGAAATCCAAGGGGTTAATATTGTCGGCAGACTCAATTACGGTATCTTGTACGATTACTTCTACTTTGCGGCCACGCGCAACGATACGTGTTTTAGCAGGTAAACCGATAATAGAGTAACGGCCGAAACGTTCACCTCCCTGCACGGATTCCAGCAGGTATGAATAAGGCTGATTTGCCAATTTGAGGTACAGGGAAAGCGGAGTATCGAGGTCGGCAAAAGTTTCCAGCACGAGCGGGATACGGTTATAGCCTTGCGCGCTGAGCGCGTTGAATTCTTCTAAACTGATGGTATTAAACATACATTTCCTAACTTGATGGGTCGATGATATGGCCGGCAAATTGCCGCTACTAGCTTCGCCACCATCGCCAACTGAGTGTTTTATTGTTGAGCAGGAAATACATATTAATTAATTGAATACTTATAGTTCTTATTTCAACGCAGTGAAGATTATGTTGCGATCAGCTCCACTGCATCCCCTATATGGTCAATCAATGCGTCTACCGCACCGATTTCCATACTATACCCTTGATTATAGCCATAAGGCACGGTAAATACATAGCAGCCTGCATTACGCGCTGCCTCTACATCGGTTTTAGAATCGCCAATCAACAAGCTTTCATTGACCGGTATACCAAACTGCTCGCAGATATATATAATTTGATCCGGGTCAGGCTTCTTTTTTTTCAGAGTATCGCCAGATACCACTACATCAAAATAAGGCAGTAGCTGGCTTTGCTTCAGTAAAGGCAATGTAAAAGCCTCAGGCTTATTGGTAATACAAGCCAACTTGAATCCGGCTGCTTTGATGGCGATTAAGGCTTCAATCACATTTGGATAAGGCTGGCTCTCAGCGACCACTTTTGCATAGGCTTCAAAGAACAGCGGCTGCGCTTTTGCCAATAACTCACTTGTCGGCTCGGCCTTATAAGCGTGGTTAAGACAGCGCTTAATTAATATTTGCGCACCTTCACCGATAAACCCTTGTATCTGCTCTGCAGCCAGCTGGGGCTTACCCATTGCTGCCAACATATGGTTTGCTGCCTGCGCGATTTCAGGGGCGGTATGCACCAGCGTGCCGTCAAGATCAATCATGACGACTTTCACTTTAAATTTGCTCACGACTTATCTAAAAATTAAAATATCTAAACAAGACTAGGCGTTAAAGAAAATTTAATTACGATGCATACATTTGAGTATGTGAGCGTTTAAATTTTCTTTAACAACAAAGTTTGTGACGATACTTTTAGTTTTTTTAAGCTGCAGCCAATGAAGCACGCATCGCGCTGACTACAGTGTCGTAGCGGTTTTTATCATTTTCACCAGGCGCACCAAAAATCGCACTGCCTGCTACGAATGTATCGGCTCCGGCACGCGCGATTTCAGCGATATTTTGTGCATTCACGCCACCGTCCACTTCCAGCCAGATTTGACGACCGGTTTTTTCGTAGTAGGCATCAATACGTGCACGGGCCAATTTCAATTTTTCGAGGGTTTCAGGAATGAATTTCTGACCGCCGAAGCCAGGGTTCACAGACATTAATAAAATCATATCGACCTTATCCATCACGTGATCCAGGTAGCTCAGTGAGGTGGCCGGATTAAATACCAAGCCGGATTTACAGCCCAAATCACGCACCATGGCCAGGCTGCGGTCAATATGGTCAGAAGCTTCGGGATGGAACGTGATGATATTGGCACCAGCCTTAGCAAAGTCAGGGATGATGCGGTCAACTGGTTTTACCATCAAGTGCACGTCAATTAAGGCGCCGACTTTTTTTGCTGTTTCACGGATGGCGTCACATACCAGCGGACCTATCGTCAGGTTAGGCACATAATGATTATCCATTACATCGAAGTGCACGATGTCGGTACCGGAGTTGATGACATCCTCAATCTCCTGACCGAGTTTGGCGAAATTCGCAGAAAGAATACTAGGGGCGATTCTAAAAGTTTTATCCATGGCTACATCCATAATGTGTTTTAACAGGCTAAATTTAGCGTAACTAAATTGATTCTAAGCCGTTATTTTAACTTTATTTCTTCGTTTACATAAGCTTCTTGCTTAACATTAGCCAATACGGGAAAATTACACCTTGGACCATATTCATCATTCTTTAAGACGAATGAAAATTGACGGTCTAAAATCAAGTCAAGAATTTAATTGAGATGTAGCGTTAGGAGACGCGCAGCGAATGACGCACACAGATCAAAACCGACATGGCGCACGGCAATCGTTGCAACGAATTGCTTATCAAAGGGATTGCTAGCGCGCTATGCAGCTCTATGTCATCGGCGTTAACCACACGACCGCACCCATCCAGATTCGCGAACATGTCGCGTTCGATAGCGAGCATCTTGGCAGCGCCTTACGCGAACTGACCCTGCATGACGCCAGCGAGGCAGCAATCCTGTCGACTTGCAACCGCACCGAACTATACTGCAGCACAGATAATCCGGCCAAGCCGCTTGCCTGGCTATCGCAATACCATAAGCTCGAAACCAACAGCATCCAACCTTATATCTATACCCTGCCGGATAACGAAGCCGTGAAACATGCGTTCCGTGTGGCCTCCGGCTTAGATAGCATGGTGTTGGGTGAGCCGCAGATCCTAGGCCAATTTAAGCAATCAGTGAAAATCGCTCAGGATGCCGGTACGCTGGGTACTTTGCTACATAAGCTATTCCAACGCACGTTTGAAGTGGCTAAAGAAGTGCGTACTAATACCGATATCGGCGCCAATTCGATATCTATGGCCGCAGCAGCCGTAAAATTAGCGCAGCGTATCTTTGGCGACATC
Source organism: Methylotenera sp. (assembly GCA_002928535.1). Taxonomy (GTDB): domain Bacteria; phylum Pseudomonadota; class Gammaproteobacteria; order Burkholderiales; family Methylophilaceae; genus Methylotenera. The sequence goes on from PERG01000011.1 coordinate 17,923, forward strand.
AGCGGCCAGAAGGTATTGTTTATCGGTGCCGGTGAGATGATCAGCTTATGTGCTGACCACTTTGCCGCGCAGAAACCCAAATCGATCGTAGTTGCCAACCGCACACTGGAACGCGGCATCGAACTCGCGGGGAAAATCGGCGGCGAAGCGATTTTGTTAAATGATCTGCCAGAGCGCTTTGCTGAGTTCGATATTGTGGTCACTTCTACGGCTAGCCAATTACCGATTATCGGTTTAGGCATGGTAGAAAGTGCGATTAAAACCCGCCGGCACCGGCCGATTTTTATGGTGGACCTTGCCGTACCTCGGGATATCGAACCGCAAGTCGCTGAGCTTGATGATGTATTCCTGTATACGGTGGATGACTTGGCACAAGTCGTCACTGATGGCATGGTCAATCGCCAGGAAGCGGCCATTGATGCCGAAATGATCGTCGCCGCGCGCGTTGAAAATTTCATGCATTGGTTGAAAAAACGTGAAGCTGTGCCTACTATCAAAGCTTTGCGTGACCAGGCTGAGGCCATGCGTAAAATTGAGTTGGAAAAAGCACTTAAGCTCATTCAAAAAGGTGAAAGCCCGGATAAAGTGCTGGAAGCCTTAAGTACCGCGCTCACCAACAAGTTTTTGCATGCGCCCAGCCATGCCTTGAATCTTGCCCAGGGTGACGAGCATGTGCGGCTAGAGCAGTTGATGAAACAGTTGTACCAGATAAAAAATTAATGGGAAGCTACAATGAAAAATACAAATTTTGGAATGTAGAGCAAGGACGCCCCGAACACAATCACAGTACACAAGGTACGGCGAATTGATGAGCACCGCGCAACGTAGCAATACGTCCAAAATTTGAATTTTAGAGATTAAAATGAAACCTAGCATGATTAGAAAGCTCGCTACCTTAAGCGAGCGATTAGAAGAACTGAACCGCTTAATGAGCAGCGAAGGCGTCACCAACAATATGGATACGTACAGAAAGCTCACGCAGGAGCACGCTGAAATAACGCCTATCGTTGAGCAGTATCATGCGTTTACGCAGGCTGAGGCTGATATTAAAGAAGCTCAAAATATGTTGAGCGATCCGGACATGAAGGAATTTGCCCAAGAAGAAATTGAAAACGGCAAAGCGAAATTAGAGGCCATTGAAAAAGCCTTGCAAACGTTGTTATTACCTAAAGACCCCAATGATGAAAAAGGCCTTTTCCTTGAGATTCGGGCGGGCACGGGTGGTGATGAATCCGGTTTATTTGCCGGGGACCTATTCCGCATGTATAGCCGATATGCCGAACGTCAGCGCTGGAAAGTCGAGATCATGTCTGCCAATGAATCGGAGATTGGTGGTTACAAGGAAATCATTGCCAAAATTGACGGCTACGGCGCATATTCCAAACTCAAGTTCGAATCTGGCGGCCATCGTGTGCAACGCGTGCCGGATACCGAAACCCAGGGTCGTATTCATACCTCTGCCTGTACCGTTGCCGTCTTACCAGAAGTCGATGAAATCAATGACGTTGTGATCAATCCGGCAGATATCCGTATCGATACTTACCGTGCCTCTGGCGCTGGCGGCCAGCACATTAACAAAACCGATTCCGCAGTGCGTATCACGCATAATCCAACGGGGATCGTCGTGGAATGCCAGGAAGGCCGCAGCCAGCATGCCAACAAGGCACAGGCAATGCAGGTGCTGGCAGCACGTATTAAAGCGGCACAAGTCAATGAACAGCAAAGCAAAATTGCCAGCGAGCGTAAATCATTGATCGGTTCCGGCGATCGCAGTGAACGTATTCGCACTTACAACTATCCGCAAGGACGCATCACTGACCATCGTATTAACCTAACTTTATATAAGATCGACGCAATTACTGAAGGCGATATGGATGAACTGATTGGCGCACTGATGGCTGAGCACCAAGCCGACTTGCTTGCAACACTAGGCGATGATAATTAACTGCTTTAATAGCAGGAAAATGTTTTGAACCACACACCAATAACCATTCGCGAGCATGGCTTATTTGCCCAACAGCAGCTTATCCAGTCCCTCGCTTTAGATAGTCACGAAGCCCAACTAGAAGCGCAGTTACTACTGCAAACCGCTTTAAAGGTAGAGCGTGCATGGCTCATTGCCCATGAAATCGATGCTTTGGGAGCTAATAACCATGCCGAGTTTCAAACGCTACTTTTACGTCGCTTACAAGGGGAGCCTATTGCCTACATACTCGGTTATCGCGAATTCTATGGTTTAAAACTATGCGTTACGCCGGATACCTTGATACCTAGGCCGGATACAGAAACATTGGTAGAAGCTGCATTAGCAAAAATTCCTCTCCATACAAAGGTTGAAATCCTCGATTTAGGAACTGGAGCAGGCGCGATTGCGTTAGCTGTTGCCGATCATCGACCGCATGCACAATTGATGGCCATAGATGCAAGTGAAAATGCGCTAACTATTGCCCAGAAAAATGCGAAAAACTTAAATATCGCCAATGTGCAGTTTCTGCATAGCGATTGGTTTTCGACTATTAACCCCAAACGCTTTGACTTAATTCTGAGTAATCCGCCTTATATCGAAGCAAGTGATACACATCTTCAACAGGGCGATTTACGATTTGAACCGATCACTGCGTTAGCTTCCGGCCCCGATGGCTTAGATGATATCCGCCGGATCGTGCAGGATTGCCTGGTTTACCTGAAACCACAGGGCTGGCTTATGTTGGAGCATGGCTTTAACCAAGCACAAGCCGTAGCCGATTTAATGGCAGATAGTGGCTTGGTAGATATTGCAACTATTAAAGATTTGGGTGGCAATGATCGTGTCACTATCGCGAAAAATCCGCTTATTGTCAGCACGCATTGGCATTAAATGTAATCTCTCATTTGTAAAAATAGAAGACTCTAATTAAGATAGCTGGCATCAATAATTACACTTAATAATTAAAATAAAAAAGGGTCGCCATGATCAATAAATTACGCCTTGCAATCCGCAACGATTTAGAAGCTCCACATGAGCAACGTACTTTTGGTTCAGGATGGTTTAGCGGCGTAGGTGCACTCATCACAAGTCTTGCTGGTTTATTTTTGCTGTTGAGCTGGCAATACCCAAGTTTTTTCTCAATGAAAGAGTTGACTGCTGTCATTCATCGAAACCCTTTGTTTGAAACCGTCATTCAAGGCTTTTTAATTGTTGGCTTTTTGCTGGCGTGTGCTAATTTAATTTTAAGACGTAACAAGATATTAGGGTTCAGCGCAATCTGCATAGTCTTCTTGGCTACTACCTTAGGACAAATAGGACAAATCTCACACGCTGCAATTGCACACACAAATTTAGGCTTAGATTGGTTTGCCCTCAATCTATTACTCACGGGTGTATTGTTTATACCATTAGAAAAAATGTTTGGCCGGCTGAAAGACCAGCCCTTGTTCCGAAGTGAATGGCGGGAAGATTTATTCTATTTTCTATTGAGTAGCTTGCTAGTCCAAAGCCTCACTTATCTAACGCTAGCGCCTTCAATGGCTATCTTGCAACATGCCAGTCACTGGTCGGAGCTCCGGCAAATGATGGCAAGCCAACCGTTATGGTTACAGGTCATAGAAGTCATGTTTTTAACTGATTTGGTGCAATATTGGTTTCACCGCGCATTTCATCAATTGCCATTCTTGTGGGGATTTCATGCCGTCCATCATTCTGCGCAAGCAATGGATTGGTTAGCAGGGTCACGCATGCATATTGTCGAAATTATTGGCTTACGCGCCCTCACTATTATTCCAATGTATGCTTTAGGCTTTGCCGAAAGTGCACTGCATCTTTATATTTTGTTAGTTTATTTAAATGCCACTTTTGTACACGCCAATGTCCGTTTCAATGTGGAATGGCTAAAACCATTTATTGTTACGCCTCGTTTTCACCACTGGCATCATGGTATTGAGAAAGAAGCAATTGATGTGAATTTTGCCATTCATTTTCCGTGGTTAGATAAGCTTTTTGGTACCTACTATATGCCTAAAAATCAGTGGCCTAGCGGTTATGGTATAGGCGGACATCCTGTGCCGAACGGTTACTGGAGCCAATTCTTGTATCCTTTTAGGCGCAAAAATTAACTAAGCCAACTATTGATGATTAGCTTTAATTCTCTAATGGGTCTTTTCAGCTTACTGCTAACAGCAAATTATTTTTGGTGGCTTCACATAGTATAATTACGCGATGCTAGAAAATAACTCAGTTGGCCTTGTAGCCCCTCAAACCGCGCATTTCGACACGCCGCTCACCTTAAAAAGCGGTGCGGTTTTGCCCCAATTCGACTTGGTATTTGAAACCTATGGTCAACTGAATGCAGATAAATCCAATGCGGTCTTAATCTGCCATGCCTTATCCGGTAACCATCACGTGGCCGGAAAATATCATGAAAGTGATAAAAACCCGGGCTGGTGGGATAATTTGGTCGGTCCAGATAAACCGCTGGATACGAATAAGTTTTTTGTGATTGGCCTGAACAACCTGGGCGGCTGTCATGGTAGTACCGGCGCGTCCAGCATCAACCCGGCCACACAGCAGCCATGGGGTTCGACGTTTCCGGTATTAACCGTTGAAGATTGGGTAAACTCTCAAGCATTGCTTGCCGATTATCTGGGCATCGAGCAATTAGCGGCTGTGGTGGGCGGCAGTTTAGGCGGAATGCAGGCTTTGCAATGGACCTTAAGTTACCCGGACCGCGTAAAGCATGGGTTGGTGATCGCCTCTGCCCCTAATCTAACGGCACAAAACATTGCATTTAACGAAGTGGCACGCCAAGCCATCATTACAGACCCGGAATTCCATAATGGTGATTACTACGCGCATGGCGTAGTGCCGCGTCGCGGCTTGCGCATCGCGCGCATGTTGGGCCATATCACCTACTTGAGCGATGATGCAATGGGCGCAAAATTTGGTCGCACGCTCAAGAATAAAGTCGGCAATCAGCTGCAATACAATTTCGATGTCGAGTTCGAGATGGAGTCCTACCTACGTTACCAAGGCGATAAATTTGCTGGTGAATTTGATGCCAATACTTATTTACGCATGACACGGGCACTGGATTATTTTGACCCGGCCTTGAATTATGATGGTGATCTGAGTAAAGCGCTGGCCAATGTGAAAGCGCAATTCCTCGTAGTGTCTTTCACCAGTGACTGGCGATTTTCACCTGCGCGTTCTCGCGAGATTGTGAAAGCTTTATTAGATAACGAATTGACGGTCAGTTATGCTGAAGTGACAGCCGCGCATGGTCATGACGCATTCCTCATGCCTGACCCGCACTACCATGCGATCCTACGTAGCTATCTGAATAAAATCGATGTAAATAATACAAAATTGCGAGGTGTGGTATGAACCAGTCTGTGCAAATCAACGCTGACTTAACCGCATTCCGCCATGATTTCGCCATCATCGCCAGTTGGCTGCCGTTTGGTGCCAAAGTACTTGATTTAGGTTGTGGTGACGGTACATTATTGCAATACTTAAAAGCTTCGCTGGAAGTGCGCGGCTACGGTGTAGAAAAAGATGATGCCAATTGGTTGGCAGGTATGTCGCGTGGCGTGAATATCATCCAGATGGATCTGGAAGCGGGCTTATCCGGCTTTGAAGACCAGTCTTTCGACACGGTCATCCTCTCCCAAACTCTACAGGCCATGCACAATACCGAGAAAATCGTGCAGGAAATGTTGCGCGTAGGCCGTGAAGCCATTGTGACTTTTCCCAACTTTGGCTATTGGCGCAACCGTTATCAGATATTGGGCGGACGAATGCCAGTTTCTGAAGACCTGCCCTACCAGTGGTACGACACACCAAACGTGCATTTATGCACGATTAACGACTTTGATCAATTTTGTACCAACAGTCACATCCAAATCAAAGAACGTCTAGTATTAACAAATAACAGTCCAGTGACTTTCCTGCCTAATCTGTTTGGCAGTTTAGCCATGTACCGGCTCAAAAGTAATCTTTAACTTAACCCGTAAAACTCATGACAAATAAAACCAGCGTTTGGCAAGTCTTAATGAACAAACGCATGTTGATTTGCATCTTTACCGGCTTTAGTTCTGGCCTGCCGCTCTATATATTGATTAGTTTATTACCAGCATGGCTGCGGTCTGAAGGTGTAGATTTGAAATCCATCGGGCTGTTTGCCTTAATCGGCTTGCCATTCACCTGGAAATTCTTATGGGCACCATTTTTCGATCGTTACTCGCCGCTCGGTTTCATTAAAGGCATAGGCCGCCGAAGGGGCTGGTTGTTCATTTCCCAAACCGCGCTATTACTATCGATACCGGCGTTTGGTTCGCTAAACCCTCAGCTAGATATCTGGACCATTGCCTATCTTGCAACTGTCGTTGCATTCTTTAGCGCTTCCCAGGATGTGGTGATTGATGCTTACCGACGGGAATTTTTGCTAGAGGTAGAGCTCGGTCTAGGCAATGCCATCCATGTAAATGCTTATAAAATTGCCGGCTTGATCCCAGGTTCTTTATCCTTGATTTTGGCCGATCATATGCCGTGGAAAAGTGTATTTCTGATTACTGCACTATTCATGCTGCCAGGACTGTTAATGACATTGTTGGTAAAAGAACCGCAACTTGCCGAGGGCAGGCCACGTACATTAAAACAAGCCGTCGTTGAGCCATTTCATGAATTCATTACCCGACATGGCTGGCAATATGCCGTATTAATACTGGCGTTCCTGTTTTTATATAAGCTTGGCGACAGTATGGCGGTGGCTTTGGCAACGCCTTTCTACCTGGATATGGGTTTCAGCAAAACGGAGATCGGCCTGATCGCCAAAAATGCCGGCCTATGGCCCAGTGTCATTGGCGGTTTGTTAGGCGGGCTATGGATGGTGAAACTCGGCATCAACCGCGCACTTTGGATTTTCGGTGTATTGCAGATGGTAGCCATTTTGGGTTTCGCCTGGCTGGCATGGCTAGGGCCATTTAAAGACCCTGGGTCTATTCCGCTCATGCAGCTTGGGTTTGTCATCGGTATTGAAGCGTTCGGGGTAGGATTAGGTACCACCGCGTTTGTCGCTTTTATCGCCCGCACTACCCATCCGCTTTATACCGCAACCCAGTTTGCGCTCTTTACCAGCATGATGGCCGTACCGCGCACTTTTGCCAATGCCGCCACTGGATACCTGGTGGATAGCATGGGCTGGACAAACTTCTTTATTTTCTGCTTCATCATCGCCGTGCCCGGCATGCTGTTGCTATTCAAGATCGCGCCGTGGAATGAAATTAACCAAGGCTTGAAACGTTAAGCACTCAAACTTACTTAACGCATTAATCAAGCATAATCAATGATGAGTGGGGCATGGTCGCTAAACCGTTCCGCTTTATAGATGATGGCCGATTGCGCTTTTGCGGCAAATCCCGGTGTGGATATCTGATAGTCAATACGCCATCCTACGTTCTTGGCCCACGCCTGGCCGCGGTTACTCCACCAGGTATAGCAGTCGTCAGTCGTTTCCGGGTGCAGTTTTCGGTACACATCGACCCAGCCAATCTGTTCAAATAATTGCGTCAACCAGGCGCGTTCTTCAGGTAGGAAGCCTGAATTTTTGCGGTTACCACGCCAGTTCTTCAAATCAATTTCCTGGTGCGCGATATTCCAGTCACCGCAAATCAGCACTTCGCGCCCACTCATTACTAACTCCCGCAAATGCGGCAGAAAGCGTTCCATCATACTGAATTTAAAAGATTGCCTGAGTTCGCCACTGGAGCCGGATGGTAAGTACAAAGAGACCACACTTAAATTACCGAACTGGCATTCCAGATAACGACCTTCGCTGTCGATATCCGGCATGCGCAAGCCTTCAATCACTGCGTCGGCTTTGACTTTTGAATAAATGCCCACGCCGCTATAGCCTTTTTTCTCAGCGTAATGGAAATAGCCGTAATAGCCTTCGGGATTGAGCATTTCACCCGTCATGTCCGTGGCTTGCGCCTTGATTTCCTGCATGCAGACGATATCCGCCTGCTGGTTGTACAGCCATGGATACAAACCTTTATTGCTTGCTGAGCGTATGCCGTTTAGGTTTAGCGATATAATTCTCAAACTTAATCCTTAGATTTCAAAACATTAGTTAATAAAAAGCAGCTATCCATGACCACACAGCAACAGCAATTCAGGCAAGAGTTTATCGCATTTGCCATTCAAAAAGACGTTTTACGGTTTGGTGAATTTAAAACCAAAGCCGGCCGCTTAAGCCCGTATTTTTTCAATGCCGGGCTATTCAACGATGGCGAAAGCCTGATGAAACTCGGCGAATTTTACGCCGAAGCAATTAAAGCTTCCGGCATTGAATTCGATATGCTGTTTGGTCCGGCTTATAAAGGTATTACATTAGTGGCAAGTATTGCCATCGCTTTTGCCAAAAATGGTCACAATATTCCTTACGCCTATAACCGCAAAGAGGCTAAAGATCACGGCGAGGGCGGAGTCATCGTCGGCAGTCCGCTGAAAGGCCGCGTGCTCATTATCGATGACGTGATTTCGGCGGGAACTTCAGTCAGGGAATCAGTGGAGCTCATCAGCACCCATGGCGCCAGTGCTTGCGGCGTGGCGATTGCCATTGATCGCCAGGAAAAAGGCGTTGGGGAACTGTCGGCGGTTCAGGAAGTCATTGAAAATAATAAGATTCCTGTTTGCGCCATCGCAAACTTAAATGACTTGGTGGCCTTTTTGCAAAGCCATGCTGATTTGGCGCACAATTTGCATTCTTTAGCCAAATATCGCCATACTTATGGCGTCGACTAACTATTTGAGCAAATTTTTTCGAAGGCGAATGATGATAACTGCCGTAAAAATTAGCAGCATACTTAGCAACAAATCAAGCCCTTATCCATTTTGGATGATGGCTAGTATAAGTTTGCTGGTATTAGCTACATTTTCACAACTAAGCAAAGCGGAAGAACCCAAACGCATCCTCAAATGGAAAGACGATAAAGGGGTGACGCAATACGGGGATAAGATTCCAGCGCAATATTCCAATCGCGAAAATTCAGTTATCAATCAGCAGGGCATTACAGTAAAACGCAACAAAGCTTATGTGTACCAAGACCTTGCTGCTGATGAGGCAAAATTAGAACAAGGCAAAAAAGACCGTGCTTTATTGAGTGCTTTTACCCATGAGGATGAAATCGACTTGGCGCGCGACCGTCACTTACAACTTGACAAAGTTACCTTGGAAGGACTGCAAATGCAGAAAACCAATAGCCAGAAACGATTAGCCGAAAAGCAAAAATATGCGGGTAGCTTCGCAAAACAGAAAAAGGCCTTACCAGCGGATGTTTCAGCCGACATAAAAACCACCCAATCAGAAATCACCAAATTGGATCAACAGATTGCCGAGCGCCAAGCAGTGATGGAAAGTACCCGTAAACGCTTTGATGAAGATAAGAAACGCTACGTAGAACTTAAGTACCATAGCAACAGTACTCCACCTGTTAATGCTGCCCCAGAAGTCACTCCCCAACCTTAAATACTAACGGGAGTACTAACCGGTTAATTTACGTTTAAGCACCTCATTCACCTGCGCTGGATTGGCTTTGCCTTTCGAAGCTTTCATGGCTTGACCCACTAGTGCATTAAACGCTTTTTCTTTACCGGCTTTGAACTCTTCTACCATAGCTGGATTCGCGGCTAACACTTCGTCGATAATCGCTTCAATCGCGCCGTTATCTGAAACTTGCTTGAGGCCAAGTTTCTCAATGATGGCATCGACATCACTATCACCTACCCACATAACTTCAAACACCTGTTTAGCGGCATTGTTGGAAATGGTGTTATCTGCAATACGTTTCAAAAGCTGCGCCAAATTAGCAGCACTCACTGGCGAGGCTGATATAGGCTGATTCTCGGCATTCAATTTTGCGGAAATGCTGCCCATGACCCAATTGGCCGCCTGTTTGGCCTCAGCGCCTGCATCCACGGTAGCGGTAAAATAAGCTGCCAACTCGCGAGAGGTGGTCAAGGCATTGGCATCGTAGGCTGATAACCCATGTTGAGTCTCAAAACGCGCTTTCATGGCCCCGGCTAATTCCGGCATAGTCGCTTGAACCGCGGCTTTATCAGCTTCGGTAATGGTTAACGGCAGTAGATCAGGATCGGGGAAGTAGCGGTAATCATTCGCCTCTTCCTTGCTGCGCATGGCACGGGTTTCGCCAGTGTCCGGATTGAATAACACGGTTGCCTGCTGAATCGTGCCGCCGTCTTCCAGGGTCCCGATCTGCCAGCGTGTTTCATACTCAATGGCCTGCTGCATGAACTTGAAAGAGTTGAGGTTCTTGATTTCGCGTCGCGTGCCTAACTTATCCGACCCTTTGGGGCGTACAGAAACGTTCACATCGCAACGGAAGCTCCCTTCCTGCATATTGCCATCGCAAATGCCGATCCATTGCACCAGCTCGTGTAACTTCTTAGCATAAGCCACAGCCTCAGCGGCTGAACGCATATCTGGCTCAGTCACAATCTCCAACAAAGGCGTACCTGCACGGTTTAAATCGATACCGCTCATGCCTTCAACCGCGCCATGCACGGACTTACCGGCATCTTCTTCCAGATGCGCACGGGTGATGTTGATGACTTTTTCGTATGCCGGGTTTTTACCTACAGCTGGCACCTGAATCGTTACCGCACCTTTGCCGACCACTGGCAGTTCATACTGGCTAATCTGGTAGCCTTTGGGCAGGTCAGGATAAAAGTAGTTTTTGCGTGCAAACACAGATCGCGGCGCGATCTCTGCATCAATGGCCAGGCCAAATTTAATTGCGCATTGCACGGCCTCTTTGTTCAATACTGGCAAGACACCAGGTAACGCCAGGCTGACTTCACATGCTTGCGTGTTCGGTTCGGCACCATATTTAATCGAGGCGCCAGAAAAAATCTTGGTGTTTGTTTGCAGCTGGGTATGTGTTTCCAGCCCGATGACGACTTCCCATTCCATTACTTCAACTCCTCGGGCATTCTGCTGTGCCAATCTGTCACTTGTTGATATTGATGCGCCACATTCAACATGCGCGCTTCATCAAAATAGTTGCCGATGATTTGTAGGCCAACCGGTAGCCCGTTGCTGAACCCCGCTGGCACGCTCATGCCTGGCAGGCCAGCCAGATTGGTTGAGATGGTATAGATGTCCTGCAGGTACATCGCGACCGGATCATCGACTTTTTCGCCCGCTTTAAATGCCGTGGAGGGTGCTGCGGGCCCCATGATGACATCACAGTGCTTGAACGCTTCCTCAAAGTCTTGCGCGATCAAACGGCGAATCTGCTGCGCTTTAAGGTAATAAGCATCGTAGTACCCTGCGCTCAACACATAAGTACCAATCAGGATGCGGCGTTTCACTTCGGCGCCAAAGCCTTCCGCACGGCTCTTGCAATACATATCCATCAGATCAGTATAGGATTCAGCACGGTGGCCGTAGCGCACGCCATCATAGCGCGATAGGTTGCTGGATGCCTCGGCTGGCGCCAGCACGTAATACACGGGAATCGATAAGCCAGTATTCGGTAATGAAATATCGACGAGCTCAGCGCCTAGTTTTTTATATTCAGCAATCGCCGTTTCAATGACCTTACCCACATTAGCATCCAGGCCATCAGCAAAAAACTCTTTAGGTAAGCCAATACGCAAACCTTGCAAAGGTTTATTTAGGTCACGCGTGTAATCTTCTTTCTCTCGATTCAGACTTGTGGAATCGCGCTCGTCAAACCCAGCCATCACATTCATCATCAAGGCGCAATCTTCTGCGCTTTTGGCCATCGGTCCAGCCTGGTCTAGGGATGACGCAAACGCGATCATGCCATAGCGTGACACCACGCCATACGTTGGTTTCAAGCCGGTAAAGCCGCACAAGGAAGCCGGCTGGCGAATCGATCCACCGGTATCGGTACCAGTCGCTGCCGCACAAAGCCTAGCTGCTACTGCTGCGGCACTGCCGCCGCTACTGCCGCCCGGTACTCGATCAAAATCCCAAGGATTTTTTACACCCCCAAAATAACTGGTTTCATTGGAGGACCCCATGGCGAATTCATCCATATTGGTTTTACCCAGATTCACAGCACCTGCTGCATCGAACTGAGAGATCACATGTGCATCGTAAGGTGCAACGAAATTAGCCAGCATTTTGGAGCCGCAAGTCGTGGTCCAGCCTTTGGCACAAAAGATATCTTTCTGCGCAATTGGAATACCAGTGAGGGGGGCGGCACTACCGTTTGCGAGCCGTGCATCAGCTGCTTTCGCCTGAGCCAGGGTTTCCGCCTCGTTTAACGCTATATAGGCGTTAATACTAGGATTATATTGTTTGATGCGATCCAGGAACGACTGTGTTAACTCCACACTCGATATGGTTTTTGCCTGGAGCATTTCACCAAGCTGCTTTAAGCTACTATTGATCATGTTGATTATTCGATTACTTTAGGGACAAGGTATAAACCATCCGCTACCGCTGGCTCGTTCGAGCCATTATTGAGGGTGGGGGCTATGGCTTGGAAAGCCTCACGTTGATTGGTTTTGCTAATCACATCATCGCGTAGACGTTGGCTTAAGTCTTGCGAATGCGACATTGGGATGATCCCTGCTGTATCCACCGCTTGCATTTGCTCAATTAATCCAAGAATGCCGGAAAGCTTGCTTAGGGTTGCACTGGCCTCCTGTTCGCTGACTTCTATGCGTGCCAGATGGGCAATTTTTTTGATATCTTCAATGCTAAGTGCCATGCTTCAAAAGTCCAAATTTAAATAGGGATTACCAGTTAATACAACAGCAGTTTTACCTTAAAATGCTGATGTCTTTTCAATAACTTAAATTAATTGCTTTAGTTTTGTAACAAGATGTAATCACATCTTAATTTTCAATACGATATGGGGTATTATACCCTGATTTTATGCGCACCTTAAGGTGCATACGCTTTAAGCTGACATCGAGCATCGCGCTTGTAATAACACGGGAAAAACATAATGTTGGGTTTTATTAATAGTTATTTTTCAAACGATCTTGCCATCGACTTGGGTACAGCAAACACCCTCATTTATGCACGCGGTCGCGGTATCGTACTTGATGAACCTTCAGTAGTCGCGATTCGTCTTGAAGGCGGCCCAAGCGGCAAGAAGATTTTACTGGCTGTGGGCGCGGAAGCCAAAGGCATGCTAGGCCGTTCGCCGGCTAACATTCAAGCTATACGCCCGATGAAGGATGGCGTGATTGCCGACTTCACTATTACCGAACAAATGCTGAAATACTTTATCCGCCGTGTACACGACTCACGCTGGTTTTCACCGAGCCCGCGCATCATCATTTGCGTACCTGTCGGCTCAACCCAAGTAGAGCGACGTGCCATTAAAGAATCTGCTGAGCGCGCGGGTGCTAAACAAGTATTCCTGATTGAAGAGCCCATGGCTGCTGCGATTGGCGCTGATATGCCAGTGGCAGAAGCGACTGGCTCAATGGTGGTCGATATCGGTGGCGGTACCACTGAAGTCGGGGTGATTTCTCTAGGCGGTATTGTCTATGCGAAATCCGAGCGCGTAGGCGGCGATAAATTTGACCAGGCCATCATCGACTATATCCGCCGCAACTACGGCATGCAAATCTCTGAGCCTACCGCTGAAGCCATCAAGAAAAAAATTGGCTCTGCATTCCCAGGCTCTGCTGTTTTAGAAATGGAAGTGACTGGCCGTAATTTGGCTGAAGGCTTGCCACGTAAATTCACCATTTCCAGCAATGAAATCTTGGAAGCGCTGACCGAACCATTGAACTCGATCGTGGGCGCTGTGAAATCTGCACTGGAACAAACGCCACCTGAATTGGGCGCGGACATTGCTGAAAAAGGCATGGTTCTTACAGGGGGTGGTGCTTTGCTGCGTGACTTGGATCGATTGCTAGTGGAAGAAACGGGCCTGCCAGTCATTGTAGCGGAAGACCCCTTAACTTGCGTGGCGCGTGGTTGTGGTCGTGCATTGGAAGAAATGGATAAATTAGGCAGCGTATTTGCACACGAATAATGCAACTATTTGCTAACCCCCTTAGGCCGTTTGATACGGCCTAATTTTATGCTGGTTAACAAGGCAGAGTCTGGTAAAACCGACTAAAATTACATTGATTTCATACAAAAACCTCACATAAAGGTTAAAAGCTAAAATAGTTTACCCATGATGCACGGCTTCAACCATAAATTTGAGCAACAACAAGCCCCTGCATTTTTCGCGCGTGGCCCCAGCCCTTTTGCGCGTTTGGTGTTTTTTTCCGCTTTATCCCTTGCTTTAATGGCAACCGATTCCAGGCTGCAATACCTCATTGTTTTACGGCAAAACCTAGTAGCCATTTTGCACCCATTGCAATTAGTAGCAAATTTACCCAGTCAAGTGTATCGCGATATCAATACTTACTTTTCCACGCATCACTACCTGCTAGCTGAAAACAAACGTTTGCAACTCAAAACATTGGAGCAAAGCATTTTATTGCAAGGGCTCAATACGCTCACGCTAGAAAATGAAAACCTGCGCGAGCTACTAAAAGCCAATAAAAGCTTAACGCAGAATAGTATATTAGGTGAAATCATGTATGTGGGCCGCGATCCTTTCACGAGGAAAGTGATTGTCAATCGCGGCGAAAACCATCAAGTGCAAATAGGCGAAGCAGTGGTGGATGCGACGGGGGTTATTGGCCAAGTCACGCGCATCTATCCACTAAGCAGCGAAGTCACTTTAATTACCGACAAATCGCTTGCTATCCCTATTCAAATTGAACGCAACGGCTTACGTGCCATAGCCTTCGGGCACGGTCGTGACAACACCTTGGACCTGCCTTATTTACCGACCAATGTGGATATCAAACAGGGAGACAAATTAGTGACTTCCGGTATCGATGGAATTTATCCAGCCGGACTTGCAGTGGCGACAGTGTCACACATTGAAATTACGCCAGATTCACCTTTTGCCCGCATCATATGCGTGCCCACCGGTGGAGTAGAGCATCACCGACAAGTATTATTAGTCAGCATTCCTAAGCCGGAGATCCTGCCGAAAGAAGTACTTTCTGATCTTACTAGTAAAAAAACGTCCGCTCTTCCTGCAGCACCTGAAAAAGTTATCAGCGATCCAGCAGCGCCCAACAAAGTAAACCAGCCGCATGCGCAGTAGCAATCTTAAAACGATATATCTCTCTTTGCTTTTGGCATTTATGGGGTTGCTGCTGCCTTGGTCTGGCAGTGCCTTACAAGCTAGGCCCGATTTTGTATTATTGGTCATCATCTTCTGGCTGATACGTGCCCCGCATTTGTGTAACGTTGGCACCGCCTGGTTTGTAGGCTTGTTCGTAGACTTGGCTACTGGCGGCGTTTTTGGGCAATATGCATTGGCTTATACGGTTACAGCCTACTTTGCTGTCAATTACCAACGTCGGCTGGTGTTATTCAATAATATGCAACAGGCATTTTATGTATTTTTGCTATTAATGATTTCACAGCTCACATTGTTATTACTTAAGCTTTTTGGTGGCGCTGAGATTTTTGGTTGGCAATATTTCATCCCCAGCTTTACCGGCATCTTATTGTGGCAGATCGCTGTATTGTTCGGGTTGAAAACAGGTGGGCGCACGCGTGGCGTGTAGTCGGTAATGCGCGCAGAACTTAGAAATTACCAGCATGAGCAATATTATTTCAAGCTCAGGTTAGGTTTTGCCGGTTTAGTCGTGTTATGCCTGTTTGGCCTGCTGGCTTTCCGCTTTTTTTACCTGCAGATCAAGCAATATGATCATTATCAAACGCTCGCTGAGAATAACCGCATCTCGCTTGTGCCCATCGTACCTAACCGCGGTTTAATTTTAGACCGCAATGGCGTAGTACTGGCGCATAACTTTTTTGTTTATACCTTAGAAATTACGCCCTCAAAAGTAGAAAATCTGGAAGCGACCATTGCCGAAATTAGCCAGCTTGTAGAAGTCAGTTCACTCGATCGCAAACGGTTTAAAAAATTCCGCGAGCAAAGCCATAGCTTCGAAAGCGTGCCAATTCGTACCCATCTGAATGAAGTAGAAGCGGCGAAATTTGCCGTTAACCACTATCGTTTCCCTGGGGTAGAAATTAAATCCCGACTATTTCGCCATTACCCCATGGGTAAGCTGGGCTCACACATGGTCGGTTATATCGGGCGTATTAATGATAAGGACCTGGTCAATCTGGAAAAAAATGGCGACCTTTCCAACTACAAAGGTTCGGATCACATCGGCAAGAGCGGTATCGAACAATATTATGAGCGTCACCTGCACGGCACCACTGGCTTCCAACAAGTAGAAATCGATGCGGATGGGCATGCAGTTCGCGTACTGTCCAGCACCGCGCCTGTGCCCGGCAATAACTTGATCTTGGCTGCAGACAGCAAATTACAACAAATTGCCGAAACGGCTTTTGGTGATTATCGCGGTGCCTTAGTTGCCATTAACCCTAAAACCGGTGAAGTCTTAAGTTATGTGAGCCAGCCCACCTTCGATCCTAATTTATTTGTCGATGGCATTGATGTAGAGAACTGGAAGCTACTGAACGAGTCTTTAGATAAACCGCTGATTAACCGTCCCTTGCGCGGGATTTATCCACCGGGGTCCACTTTCAAACCTTTCACTGCGCTTGCCGGCTTAGAAGCGGGTAAACGCGCTCCGCCTTTTGCGATCCATGACGCTGGTTACTTTACTCTGCCTAACAACAGGCATCGTTATCGTGACTGGAAACCCGGCGGGCATGGAATTGTAGATATGCAGCGCGCCATTACCATTTCTTGCGATACTTTCTTTTATGGCTTGGCTATGGAATTGGGAATTGAAAAGTTGACCTCTTTCGTGCGCCACTTTGGTTTTGGCAAAAAAACCGGCTTGGATATTCAAGGAGAAATTGAAGGTTTACTGCCAACGCCAGAATGGAAAATGCGCCGATTTAAACAAAAATGGTATCCGGGGGAAACGGTAATTGTCGGCATCGGACAAGGCTATACTTTAGTTACACCACTGCAGTTAGCCCATGCCACCGCCACATTGGCGAACAATGGCGTTGCCATTCAGCCTCGTTTAGTCACGCAAATTCAGAATGCCTTAACTGGCGAAAAAGAAACGGTCGCTCCGGTAGTAAAGGATAAAATCGAGCTCAATCCGGTGAATGTTGATATCGTGAAACGGGGTATGATCGACGTGACCTTGCCGGGCGGAACAGCTGCCAGCGTAGGTGCTAACGCTGGCTATAGTATTGCAGCAAAAACCGGTACAGCTCAAGTGATCGGCATTAAACAAAATGAGAAATATAACGAGAATACCATTAACCCTAGACACCTGGACCACGCCCTGTTTATAGCCTATGCACCTGCTGAAGACCCAACGATAGCCATTGCGATTATTGTGGAAAATGGCAAACATGGCGGCTCTACCGCTGGCCCGATTGCCCGGAAAATGATGGATTATTACTTATTAGGTAAAACGCCTGTGCCGGAAGCGCCGAAGGTCGCACTACCTGATGCAGCCATCAACGCTAATGTGCCAGTAAAGCCAGAGGCTGAAGAACACCATGATTAGTAAACTCTTTAAAGGTTTAGTCAAACATATCGACTCATTCCTCATGGCCTGCCTGCTATTCACATTAATGGTGGGGCTATTTGTGCTTTATTCTGCCTCTGGGCAGAATATGGGTCGTGTGTACGGACAAGGTGTGAACATCATTGTGGCCTTAAGCTTCATGTGGGTAGCCGCCAATATTGCCCCCAACCAATTAGAGCGTATTGCTCTTCCGCTGTATGCCTTTGGTGTTTTATTATTAATTGGCGTGGCATTATTCGGTGAAATTAGCCATGGCGCAAGGCGCTGGTTACATTTGGGCTTTGTGCGTATCCAACCTTCTGAAATCATGCGTATTGCCATGCCAATGATGCTTGCTTGGTATTTTGCTAAAAGAGAGGGTAAGCCGCGTATTGCAGATTTTGCGATTGGCGGAGTATTACTCTTGATCCCTGTCACCTTAATCATGAAGCAGCCGGATTTAGGTACGGCATTATTAATTAGTGCCTCGGGGTTTTACGTATTATTTTTAGCAGGCTTAAGCTGGCGCTTCTTATTGGGCGGCGCAGTATTGCTAGGTGCGTTAAGCCCTGTATTCTGGTCCATGTTGCATGATTACCAGCGCAGACGTATTGAAATACTACTAGATCCAACGCAGGACCCGCTAGGCGCCGGTTACCATACGATCCAAGCGATTATAGCACTAGGCTCTGGCGGCACCGCTGGCAAAGGCTGGCTCAATGGGACGCAGGCCCAACTAGACTTTTTGCCTGAACGCACTACTGATTTTATTTTTGCCGTATTCGGTGAAGAATTCGGGTTCATGGGGAACTTACTCTTACTGTTTCTTTTCAGTTTAATCATCATTCGCGGTTTAATTATTGCCTCACAAGCACAAAGTACTTTTTCACGCTTGTTAGCGGGCAGCATAACCCTTACTTTCTTTACCTACGCATTTGTTAACATTGGTATGGTGAGCGGCATTCTTCCCGTGGTAGGGGTGCCATTACCTTTAATTAGTTATGGTGGCACTTCAATGGTGACTCTGTGTCTGAGCTTTGGTATTTTAATGAGCATTCAAACACATAAAAAATTGGTGGCAACGTAATGGGGTTGAATAAAATGTTTCTAAGCAAAAACTTGGTTTTTTTATGGATCGTAATATTACTAAGTTTGCTCAGTGCCTGTGGCGGTAAACGCGCAGTCAAACCTACTGTCGATGATTCCGCTCCTGCATCAGGAGCAACACCAAAAACGAACACAGGTAAATACTATTTAGATGATGGGCCCGGCGAGAATCCACCTGCCAATATTGATCTTATTCCTGATGCCACTTTAAAAACAGAAGCACTATTGCCACGTGCCAATAAACCTTATACGGCATTAGGACAACGTTACGTCCCTATGACCAGTTACTCGCCTTATCAAAAACAGGGCATCGCTTCTTGGTATGGTAAGCGTTACCATGGCAGAAAAACCTCTAGTGGTGAAGTGTACGATATGTATGGCATGTCAGCCGCGCATCCCACTTTGCCCTTGCCCAGCTATGCCAGGGTGACTAATCCTGCCAATGGCCGTTCCGTCATTGTGCGCATCAATGATCGCGGCCCTTTTAAACATAATCGCCTGATCGATTTATCTTATGCAGCCGCTTACAAGCTACGCTTGGCAGGCCAAGGCAGTGGTTTAGTAAAAGTAGAAGCGATTGATACCAGCCCTCAAGCAATGCAGGGTTTACCAAAAAATGTGGCGATCCCCGCAGATGCGAACTTAGCAATCAATACTTCAGATGCCACAACTTCCAGCACTTTACCGCCACCACTCGATATCACACCCACGTTAGAAACCCAACAATATTATGTACAAGCCGGCGCATTCAGAAGTGAAACCAATGGCAATCTGTTACAGAAGAAAATCCAAAGTTTGGAACTCGCAGAAAATGTCGGTCTAGCGAACGTGTATAATAACGGCTTGTATCGTGTCAGGCTTGGGCCTTACACAAGTAAAGCCGAAGCCAACGCTTCTGCGGCCAATATCCGTAAACGGCTGAATACTTCAGCCATCGTTCAACTCCAATAGTTAACCAAGAATCCATGCATAATTTCATTAGACTTTTTAACGTATTTCTCTTTTCTAGCTTAGCGCTATTTGCCTCTGTGCAAAACGCACATGCAGCAGCCCAAATTGCACCGCCGCCAAGCTTAGCGGTTAAAGCGTATCTATTAAAAGATTTTAATAGCGGACATACTATTGCAGCTTATAACAGCAATATGCGCGTTGAACCGGCTTCTTTAACGAAAATCATGACGGCATATTTAAGCTTCAAAGCGCTAAAGAATGGCCATTTGCAACTCACCCAGACCTTACCGGTAAGTGAGATTGCCTGGAAAATTGAGGGTTCTAAGATGTTTATTGAGCCTAACAAACCGGTGACAGTTGATGAGTTATTACACGGCACCATTATCCAGTCCGGCAATGACTCATCGATTGCTTTGGCAGAGGGTATTGCCAGCTCTGAAGCGCTATTTGCTGACATGATGAATAAAGAAGCACAACGTCTAGGTATGAAGAACACCCATTACGTGAATGCAACTGGTTTACCAGACCCACAGCATTACACCACAGCGGAGGACTTGGCCATTTTAGCCACGGCATTGATCCGTGACTTTCCTAATGAATACCAGCGCCTGTATTCCACCAAAGAATATACCTACAACAAAATCACGCAGCCTAACCGCAATCGTTTGCTATGGCTGGATCCCAATGTTGATGGGATGAAAACCGGCCATACAGAATCAGCAGGTTATTGCCTTATATCTTCCGCCAAACGTGGCAATACACGCCGCGTTGCCGTAGTCCTGGGCGCTCCGACAGATTCCACCCGCGCTACGGAAAGCCAAAAGCTTTTAAATTATGGCTTTCAGTTTTTTGATTCGCAATTAGTCTATAAACAAAGTCAGCCAATCAATCAACTCAAGGTGTGGAAAGGCGATCAAAACCAAGTAGCTTCTACGGTAGCGAATGACGTGTACATCACTTTACCTAAGGGCGAATACGCAAACGTTAAAGCTTTGATATCCAGTACGCAACCTTTAGTGGCGCCCATTAAAAAAGGGCAGGTCATTGGCACGATCAAATTCGTTTTAAATGGCAAAACTATAGATGAACGTAAACTGGTCGCAATCCAATCTGTAGAGATCGCCGGCATTTTCGGACGCGCTTGGGACTCACTGAAACTTTTAATGCAATAACACTATGGCTGACTTAGACCCCGATACCCCGCCACCTTTAATTGAATTTCCCTGTGCTTTTCCAATTAAGGTCATGGGAGAAACGCATGATGCATTTTCAGTGACCATTATTGATTTGATTCAAACTATCGTACCTGGATTTAACGCCAGCCATGTTGAAATGCGCGCGAGCTCGGGCGCAAAATACATCAGCCTGACTTGTACTGTCCAGGTCGTTTCACAAGCACAGCTAGATGACATCTATCGATTATTAAGTGCACATCCATTGGTTAAGTTCACGCTTTAAACGATGTTGTATCCATTGATCGTTAAACGATTAGGCATCACCGACTACGAAACAACCTTGCATGCCATGCAGCAATTTACAGCTACGCGCACGGCAGATACGGCCGATGAACTATGGCTCACAGAACATACGCCCGTATATACCTTAGGCCTCAATCGCAAAAATGTAAGCCTGCCGCAACGCGATGATATTCCGCTTGTGTTAACGGATCGTGGTGGAAAAATTACCTATCATGGACCGGGTCAAATCGTTGTGTATGTATTGCTGGATTTAACGCGCCACGCTCTCAATATCCGAAGCCTGGTAAATAAATTAGAAGATTCAATTATCGCTTTACTGGCGCAGCATCAAATTACCGCTGTGGCTAAGGCAGATGCTCCCGGCGTGTATGTGAACGGGGCTAAGATCGCCTCTTTAGGGTTACGTATTAAAAATAATTGCTGTTATCATGGACTAAGTTTAAATGTAAACATGGACTTAAGCCCATTTTCAGCAATTGATCCATGCGGTTATCGTGGCTTAGAAGTTACACAGACCCAGGACTTGGCCATGACAAGCGATTTCAATACCCTAGGTGAAATGTTAATTAATCACCTCACCGCAAATTTAGGAATATCAAATAGCGTATGACTGAAACAACGATCATTAAACCAGCATCGAAAATAGCCGGTGTGAAGGAAATCGATGCTGCGAAGACATCGCGCATACCGATCAAGATCATTCCACAGCCTATGCAACGCAAGCCGGAATGGATCCGCATGAAAGTGCCGGATTCCGCGCGGTATCAAGAAATTAAAAAAGTATTGCGCGAGAATAAGCTGCATACCGTGTGCGAAGAAGCCAGTTGCCCCAATATCGGTGAATGTTTCAGCAGTGGTACTGCCACTTTCATGATTCTGGGCGACATTTGTACGCGTCGCTGCCCATTTTGCGATGTGGCCCATGGTAAACCTCTGCCACCTGATGTAAACGAACCGGAAAACCTGGCACGTACTATTGCGCAAATGAAACTGAAATACGTCGTCATTACCTCTGTAGACCGGGATGACTTACGTGATGGTGGCGCCCAGCATTTTGTCGACTGTATTCATGCAGTACGTGCGCATTCCCCGGATATTAAGATTGAAATACTGGTACCGGATTTCAGGGGTCGCTTGGATGTGGCATTGGAAATCCTGCGTAAAGCGCCACCGGATGTGATGAACCACAACTTGGAAACGGTGCCACGCCTATATAAACAAGCCAGGCCAGGTTCGGATTACCAAAATTCATTAACCCTGCTCAAAACATTCAGTGAAATGTATCCGCAAGTGCCGACAAAATCCGGCCTGATGTTGGGCTTAGGTGAAACAGATGATGAGATATTGCAAGTCATGCACGACTTACGCGCGCATCAGGTAAGTATGCTGACCTTGGGCCAATATTTGCAACCCAGTGTGCATCATCTCCCGGTAATGCGATATGTCACGCCGCAAATTTTTGATGAGTTAAAACAAAAAGCCGATGCCATGGGCTTTAATAACACCGCGAGTGGCCCCATGGTAAGAAGTAGTTATCATGCGGATGCACAAGCGCACCAAGTCATATAAGCACTTATATGCTCTAGTATTCGAGTGATATAGTCGCTAATACTTAAAAAAGGTAATTATGGTTCCCCATCTCACCACTGCACTAAACGGTCCTCTACTAACGTTGGAAAAACGCATGTTGAACGACATGCCGAAGATTGAGCATTGGTTCCGTTCGCAATGGTTGGAATATGCGGCGCCATTTTATGCCAGTGTCGATTTACGTAATGCGGGCTTCAAACTAGCACCGGTGGATACCAACCTGTTCCCTGGGGGTTTTAATAATCTCAATCCAGAGTTTCTAACTCTAAGCGTACAAGCGGCTATGGTCGCTGTAGAAAAAGTCTGTCCGGAAGCGCACCGTTTAATGATTATTCCGGAAAACCACACTCGTAATACTTATTACCTGCGCAATGTGGTCGAGCTTGCTAACATCATGAAGCAGGCGGGTTTAGAAGTGCGTATTGGTTCTATTTCTCCTGAAATTACCGAACCCACAACCTTAACCACGCATGATGGCCATACATTACTACTTGAACCTGTCGTGCGCGTAGGTAATCGTATCAAGCTCATTAATCCTGAATTGGGCGATTTTGATAGTTGCGCAATTCTGCTTAATAATGATTTGTCTGCAGGCATCCCGGACATATTGAAGGATCTTGAACAGGACTTGATTCCGCCCTTATATGCAGGCTGGAGTACGCGTCGCAAGACACAACATTTCTCGGCCTATAATCGCGTGGTAGAAGATTTCTCCAAGCTACTTGATATTGATCCTTGGCTGATTAACCCTTATTTCTCTACCTGTGGCCAGATTGATTTTCATGCACGCGAAGGCGAAGAATGCCTGGCGCTCAAAGTCGATGAGCTATTAATGAAAATTCGCAGCAAATATGCGGAATATGGCATTACCCAGGAACCTTTTGTCATTGTAAAAGCGGATGCTGGCACCTATGGCATGGGCATCATGACTGTAAAGTCGCCTGACGATGTACGTGACTTGAATCGTAAAGCGCGTAATAAAATGTCAGTGGTTAAAGAAGGCCTGCAAGTCACGGAAGTCATTATTCAAGAAGGCGTTTATACCTTTGAAAGCATTAATGACGCTGTGGCCGAACCGGTGGTGTATATGATGGATCACTTTGTGATCGGCGGCTTTTACCGTGTACATACCAGCCGGGGAATAGATGAGAACTTGAACGCACCAGGCTCACAATTCGTTCCGCTTGCTTTTGAAAAGCCTTGCAGCATGCCTGATTGTGCGGGCCAACCCGATGCATTACCGAATCGCTTTTATGCTTATGGCGTAGTAGCGCGTTTAGCATTGCTTGCGGCTGCTATGGAGCTGCAGGAATTAGACCCCCTTAGCGACTAATTGCGATGAAATTTCTTTTTATCATTGACCCTATCGCGTCATTAAAACCGGCCAAAGATACAACCCTTGCCATCATGCGCGAGGCTCAGCGCCGTAGTCATAGTATCTATATCAGCCAGCAACATGATCTTTTTTTGCGCGGCGCCACAGCGCGTATCAAAGCTAAAAAGTTTAACTTTGTAGAAGAAAATTATATTCTGGAACCGGAAGCGGAATATGTACCTGCCGATTTTAATGCGGTAATCATGCGTAAAGACCCCCCTTTTGACAATGAGTATCTTTACAGTACTTATTTGCTCGAAATCGCCAGGGATCAAGGCGCAAAAGTCTTTAACGATCCGACTGCAATTCGTAGCTGGAATGAGAAGTTATCCGTTACGCGCTTTCCACAATTCACACCAGAGTTTTTGGTTAGCGCTGACAATAGTTTGATTCGGGAATTTCTAGCTGAGCATCAAGATATTGTTGTTAAACCTCTGGATGGCATGGGCGGTACTAGTATTTACCGATTAGGACTTGAAGACCCTAATATCAGTGTCATTCTAGAAACCATAACTGAATTTGGTACGCGGACTATTATGGCACAACGCTATTTACCGGCGATCAAGCAAGGTGATAAACGCATTATCGTCATCGATGGAAAACCTCTGCCTTATGCTTTAGCGCGCATACCTAAAGCAGGTGAAACGCGGGGCAATCTTGCTGCTGGCGGCACAGGTGTCGCCCAGCCATTAAGCGCGCGTGATTGGGAAATTGCCAGTACAGTAGGCGCTGTACTAAAGACCAATGGTTTGTTTCTGGTTGGGCTTGATGTGATTGGTGATTATCTCACTGAGATCAATGTGACCAGCCCCACAGGGATGGTAGAAATTGCAAAGCAGACGTACGACTTTGCACAACCATGCAATCCTGCCAGTGTCATGATGGAAGCCCTTGAACTAAATATAGCTTATTAATAAAGCTATTAATACGAAGCAGCCTGTTTGTACTCAAGGCATTTGGTAGATATTTATTACCTACTTTATGAAAAGTATAATTTCATATCCAGCTTTAACAAGCTCCCGCACTAGTTTTACTCACTGAGGCTCTACCTGAGCTACTGAGAGTAACCACACGCTTTTGCTCGCCTGTAGACGATGTTGCACGGCAAAAAGTTAATGTTGCCTGCGTCACTCCAATGCCGGTTGGCTGAAAGCTTAAACTATCAATACCATTAGCTTCTGTAATTTTATAGCCTGAAGCCGTTGCCTGTTGATACTGAAGAACGGAAGCACCACTTAATATCAGCCAACCCTGTTCCCATCCTCCTGCCCCACAGCTTGTACCATTTGTGGATACACATAGAGTAACAACCGCATTGCGCTTAATCGCTTCACTACGTGCCAGGTGAGTACTTGCAATAAAATTATTAGCATAAGAACGTAATTTAGTACTAAGTAAAGCGTCATCAAAAGCCGGAAAAGCAACTGACGCTAATATAGCCATTATCGTAACAACTACCATCATTTCGATTAATGAAAAGCCTTGCTGAAATCCAGCCCCATTTCTTTTAAAGCCCATCAAATAGAACCTCGAAAACATGGTCACTATTTTCATCATTTCTTGATATTCCAGTAAACCCTACTTCTTGGGCGAACGACCGTTGACGCCGGTACTGGGTCCCCACCTTGTAGTGCAGAATCCGGACTCGCCCCGATAATAAAGGGTACTGTTGACCCATCATCTAGGGTTACCATGCCTGCTACAGGAGAGGGTGGTAAACCCCCACCCGCAATCACTTGACCACGTACGGTAGCACCCACTGGCGCTGCATTTTTGTAATTAATGTTATATACATTTGCTGTACCAAGACTGTCACATTGACCACCACTTGGCGCAGTAGGCTGGTGTGTACTAAAAGTAACGGTGCCAAATACTGTAATCGCATTGGTCACTACCTTCTCGGTTGACGCCAAGACCAAATACCAACCTTTTTTACTCGCTAAATCTGCTTGTGTTGGGGTGTCAGTAGAGGTAATCGCCAATAAGGAATTAGTACACATTACATTCGCACCGCAATTAGTATTCTCGGATGTTAACCAAGTAGTATCTGCCGGCTTGTCTTTCACCAAATAAAAATGGTTTATTACAGCACTAGCCGAGGTATAACTTGCCAGCGGTTTTTCACGGTCACCTGAACCAATTAATATATTATAAGTACCATTGTCATCTACAATGTCTGGTGCGAACATAAATTTCCGGTTATTAGCTCCACTACCCCCTAAGGCTGCAACTTTCGTGATTGTCCAGCTACCTGGAGCAGTCGTACCGATCGCTGTATTAGCATCAACCCCGGAAATACGATAAATATTCCCGCCCAAATCTGCAGCATAAGCATACTTGATTAAACCGGTAGTAGTGTCCGGAACAATGGTAAGGTCAGCAATTACACTACTATCTGTATTAAAAGTTTTTAATGCAGAACCACTTGCAGCATCCAATACATAAATCTTGGTTCCTTTACTTGAAGATGTGCAGCCACTATTTGGATCCGCATCGTGGCATACATCGTATCCGCCTCCCATAATCAGCATTGGTGAGTTGCCAGAACCGTAACCAGCTGACGTGATGACTTTAGGAGATGACCAGGTTTGCCCAATATCACTAAGACTAGTGCAACCTACATCATCGCTCAAGTTGGGGCAACCGACCTTCCATTTTAGGACAGGAGTAGAAGCTGTACTGACATCAAAAGCATATACAGCGCGACCTCCACGACGCATCGTAGCGAAAATGGAAGTAGTAGTCCCTTGTTTATACGCCGTAATTGCACCGTCAAACCCATAGTCTTTCGGCAGTGGTGTTGGAGTGCCTGTCGTGTGGCCGGGGAAACTAATAGTAGTTGTGTTATCGCGATTGCGTTTAATTTTTGAGTAATATTCTGGCGGAACAAATGACCACAACTCACTCCCTGCAGCAGTTGTGCCAATGCCAGCCGTACGGTTACCATTCACAGCACGAAGAACACCATCATTACCGCCATAAAATACCACTATTTGCGGCGCAGCATCCGTACCATAATTGATTGCTACCGGCCGAGAGTGCACTACATCACCATGCACTGAGGCGCGCGTCTCGGTGAGCACCGCATTATTTCTTTCATTATCGACATTGAGACCACGTTGCCAATTGATGAGAAGATCTCGCTCGGTAGTATCTGCCGCCCCCAGTAATGCTGTGGTGATTGCGGTATTCGTTGTTTTAAAGTCTGTTAACGTAGTACATGAAGCGGGTGAACAGGTTTTCATGTTACGAGAAGTGGGCGTAGCACTACGTAATTGATAGCCTTGAGCGCCTTTTTCTACGATATTGCCATCAGGAGTATTGGAGTTCTCGGTATTAGCCGTCAAACAATTTCCTTGGGGACTAAATGACCAATAGGTATCTAGTACCGTGGGTGTCCAATAACTACGCGCGCATTCTCGAATAAAACCACTATTAGAGCTAATGGCAGCCGCATTATCAGCATCTAATAATTGCAATACATTGTTACTAAAGCCCAGTTTATATTGTTTTAAATTACCATTCCATCTAGGAAATGAACTGGGGTCTGGCCTGAACATACCTACATAAATTTGGTTTAGAAAGGTACCCTGGGTGTTTACACTGACCGGCAAACTCACAGATGAAAACACACTATCCACAGATTGGATTTCAGAGAAAATATTGGACAATGCCTCTGAAATATCAGTGCCGCTGCTACTCACATCAAAATATTTACCACTACTTACAGATGCCATACTTTTTAGAAGTGTAGTAAAGCCTGGCCCTTGCCCTGTGCTTACCTTATCTACATCAAGCGTATAAGTTTTAATACCCTTATTTTTTTTCATGAACCGTGCCCATTCATCGGCCATATTATCTTGGGAGCCGCTCGGTGAAATAGGAATAACAGTTGTACTGCCGCCCGCAGCAGTTAGTGCAGCCGTAGCTTGTGCAATGTCGGATGTATTGTCTTGCGCCGCACCATTACTAATGTAGACTATGAAGTTCTTGGCACAATTCGCTACTATAGGGCTAACATAAGTAGCTCCAGCCTTAGCTGTCAAGGCATTACCAGCAAGTGCATAAATGGCCTTAGAAGAGGCTGTTCCAGACGTATTGCCTGTGTAATCTGTTTTCTGTTTATTATTACCCGCGTGTGGAGCTTTAGCGGCAAAGTAAAGGTAAGCCTCTTCCATGGCCTTGCCCACTTTACCGCCGTTCGATTTATCGCTTGTTACGTCTAGACTACTGATTAAACTGACATATTTAGCTTTGTTAGCCGTATTAAGATCGCGTATCGCAGCACGCACATACGCACCATCATTACCCGAGTTACTGCCACCGGTCTCCGTGAACATCATCAGGCCAAGTCGAAAATTTGGAACATCGCCAGTACCAACCGGTAATGCGTTTATGGTAGATACCAACGCAGCTATTTCGTTAGTAAAAGGTGTATTCCAGTTGGCTGTATTGTCTAAGATAATAAGGACGTTTGGAATCTCTGTAGCACTTGCTGGCGATCCGATAAATAAATCAACGTCTTCTGCCATGACTGAAGTATTGACAGTCAACAAGCCAATAATCAGTAAATGTTTAAGCAGATAATTTTTCATGATATTTCCTAATGACTTAATTCACTTTAAGAGCACACGGCATTTTTTTGAGCTTGCGTTAATAACACCCGTGTGCCACTACGTACTGTAGTTTTGGCACCTGTAATAGCATCATTCACTACCGCCTCAATTTCCCATAGCGTATTCCAACTTGAGGTCGAGGTCATGGTAATTGGAAGAGTAACGCTACTGAGGTTAGCAGGCGCATCTATTGATGACTGCACACAAACAGGTGTTGCTATAGAGACGATATAGTCTGTTGAATTGTCGTTGTTGATATCAACGTTAATCGTTTCAGCGGCAGGGCTTGTGGTAAAAGACGAGCTTATCACCTGTTCAATCGCCTTATTAGCCGCAGAAATTGCCTCATTACGCGCTTGCATATTACCCACAGATTTAAGATTAGTGTTACTGAGGGTAAAAGCAGTAGTCACCATAAGCGTAATTAGTACAAGTAAGACAAGACTGACGAACAAGGTAATACCATGCTGACTTTTTTTATAAGAAAGTATTGGTAGTCTCATGGCGTCTCTCTTCTACCCGAAATATTATTTAAGCGCACGGTGGTAGAGAAAACATGACGTTTAAAACCATCGTTATATGGTCCTAGTACCGTGCCGCCTAAAGCATAAGTTTTAGTATCGGTATAACCAGCACTTACCTTGTCAGCACGCGCTAATACGTACAATTTAACTACTACAGTATTAGTGAGCTGTGCTGGCGTACATGGCACTGCGTCAGTACATCTTATGAATGCCCCATCTGGCCGGCCATCGCCACGATTAATCGGAGATATCAAGTTCTCTGGATCATCCCATATTAGGGCAGCACTATACAATTTAGAGGCATCTGCATTGGTAATGATATTAGTACCATTATCACTCAGGCTATCGACTCCTAGCTCAACGTTAAAACCTTCGATACCTTCAACCAATGGCATTGCTTCTTGATGTGCAAGCGTACCCCCCACTAGATCAAACTGAGAAACCATTAAGGTTGGTATCCCATCGCCCTCTGTGCTCGCATAATCACGAACGTAATATATATTGGAAACAAATTTACGCTTCTCAGTAATGACGGTTGAACAGTTTTTCTTGTGCAATGTGTTAAACCCTGCTGTAGTTAACACATAAGGTACAGCATCGCTCGTAAGACTAGTTACTGGGCAATTGGGCTCAGGAATAGGGCGGGGTAAAGGAAGAAAATAGCTCTGTGATGATTGAAAATAAAGTTTGCCTGCAACATCAGCCTCGCAATTAACTTCGCCCGGAAGGCAGGTTTCTGCATGACGGACCACCAAAACATCGGTGTTACTCTTTTTATTAGCAGATAAATCTGTCACGCAACCTGCACCTGATGGAGGGGTATCAGCATAAGCCTGTACTGAAATTCCAATTAGATTATTTTTATGGGTTGGTGTCCAAGTTGAGTAATTCACACATGGATTTGGTACCACTGTTGGTACATCTGCGGGCTCTACAGCAACCGTAAGGTCATCAAACTGTGGGACATACCCCCCCCAGAATCCTGCATGAATAAGGTCATCTTGCAGTAGTTGTATAGCAAAGCGGCCGCTTTCAATTTGGCTATTGGTTTTGGCCAGCTCTTCATTGGTACGGTTAATATTGAGAAACAATGCAATAAGTGTAACCAAAATGAGCAATCCAACAGCAATTGCGATCATCAATTCAATTACGCTAAACCCCTTCTGAAAAGTCTCTAGCTCATTTTTTGACTTCAAGACGTTAATACTGGAAATATTCATGTCAGTGTTGCAATACGTACAATTGTGGTTACTACACGACGACAAAGATCATTAACACATTGTGCGCCAGCCCCTGCCGCGTTATATTGGTTTTGACCGCACGTTACACTTATTGGTGGTGCTGAAACTGGGACTAAGCCTTGCCATGCGACAGTTATCATATACTCACTACTGCCCAAACTTTCTACACAACCACGCCCACCAATCATTGCGCCCACATTATTAACCCCAGAAGTTTCAGCAGCACCTTGCAGTGCATTACACCACTCACTCACATCTCTTGCCTGTTGAGTTGAAGTCGAAGTAGGACAGGCCATTCCTGCACCAAGCGCGCTTGCGGTAATATAATCTGCTGCTGCGTAACGATTAGCAGAAATGCGGCTAGCCATGTCATTTAACAAAATCAATGCTTGTGCGCGTTGATATGACTCCATCTCTGACACTTGTAACCGCATTTGCAACCCCGCTAAACCTAACAAACCTATAGCAAGAATAACGATTGTGATTAGGACTTCAAGTAGAGCGCCGCCATTTTGATGTTTGGGTGATAAAAGCCGCATGATTACCATTTTTCCAACGGGGATTTCGTCCCTTTACTATCAAGCGTAATTGCACCGTCACTAGCTTGTGCAGTGCCAGCGATTGGTGTAAATGTAATTAGGAAAGTTGGCGGGGACACACCGTTGTCTACTGTAATATCATAGGTATACTTAGCACTCACTTCTGAAGGTAAACTGAAACCTAAACTAGCCTTGTTAGCGTATACACGATTCGCCAGAAGATATTGCTGTTCACGATTTGCAATGTCCATCATCTGCGATTGCGCCGCAACACGACTACTGCGGATGACATACTGCTGATAATTAGGTAAGGCTATTGCAGTAAGAATTCCAATAATTGCGACTGTAATCATTAGCTCAATCAAAGTAAAACCCTTAAGTCTGACCTTGTGTGAGACTCCATTTGATAAGCGCGCCTGTTGCGAATTTCCTAAGGTATACATTACTTTCCCTTTCAAGTTAAAACGTATCATGCACATGCCTCCCAGCTATGTCTAGCGTCAGCTGATAATCGGTAAAATTCCATAGACAAGCGGCAGCGATTAAATCAGTACACATACCTTTATGTTAAAATCAGATACTAATTACTAATCACTTGATATTTAGCAGCATGACGCTGACTTTTTAAATCAAGGCCTCAATGTTAGGCAGGGGAATATGCAAAACAATACTCACTGGTGCATGATACGAATAATATTTCTAGTAGCGATATGCAATGCATTGAATGCTTGTGGTACCAAAGGACCTTTATATATCCCTGAGCAACGATATCCGCAAGAAACACCAGCCAAAAACTAATTTTATTTCCAAAGCCTTTAAACGTGAATCCTTTTATCAAAAAAAATGCTGTTCTGCATGCAGAAAATGTAGCGCTTAGCGACATTGCGCAAAGCTACAGCACCCCTTGTTATGTCTATTCAAAATCTGCTTTAACCAATGCTTACACCAATTTCAGCCGCGGCTTCATTGGTTGCGACCATTTGGTTTGTTTTGCAGTAAAAGCTAATCCTAGCTTAGCGATCTTGAATTTATTCGCTAGTTTAGGTGCAGGTTTTGACATAGTTTCAGGCGGGGAGTTGGCGCGCGTGCTAACGGCTGGTGGTGACCCTAGAAAAATTGTATTTTCTGGGGTAGGTAAAACTGAGCAAGAGATGGAAGCTGCTTTAGACGCAGATATTTTGTGCTTTAACGTCGAATCCGAGAGTGAACTTCGCCGTTTGAATCAAGTAGCAGAAAAAATGGGCAAAGTGGCGCCCATCTCTTTACGTGTTAATCCAAATGTAGATGCAAAAACTCACCCTTATATTTCTACCGGCTTAAAAAATAATAAATTCGGTGTAGCTTATGAAGAAGCCTTGAATATTTATAGCCAAGCTGCCGCTATGAAAAACATTGCGATTCACGGGGTTGACTGCCATATCGGCTCACAAATTACTGAGCTATCGCCCTTTCTAGATGCTTTTGATCGCGTACTGGCGCTAGTAGATGCTCTAGCCCAACGCAATATCCATATTCAGCATATTGATGCCGGTGGTGGCATCGGGATTTGCTATAACGGCGAAACGCCTCCTGCATTCGATGTTTTTGCAAAAGCGATGCGGGAAAAACTAGGCGCACGCAAAATCAAATTAATTTTCGAACCAGGCCGGGCTTTAGTTGGCAATGCTGGCCTTTTACTCACTAAAGTCGAATACCTCAAACATACAGAAACGAAGAATTTCGCCATTGTCGATGCCGCTATGAATGATTTGATGCGACCCGCTTTATACGATGCTTACCACGATATTCAGCCTGTCCAGCCACGCATTGGGGACAGCCTGGTATATGAAATTGTCGGTCCAGTATGTGAAAGTGGCGACTTTTTAGGTCATGATCGTGAGTTGGCGCTTGAAGAAGGGGATTTATTGGCCATCATGTCCGCTGGGGCCTATGGCATGAGCATGGCCAGCAATTACAACACTCGGCCACGTGCTGCAGAAGTGATGGTCGACGGCGATCAATGCCACTTAATTAGGAAGCGCGAAGTAATTGCAGATTTATTTTCTTCTGAAATTGTATTGCCCCCATAATTTTGGATAGTACGATGCCAATAAAAAAGCGAAGCACATGCTTCGCTTTTTTATTAGCCATATCTTAAATTAATCAAAGATAACCGTCTTATTCGCATAAAGCAAAATGCGGTTTTCGATATGCCAACGCACCGCTTTCGATAAAACAATACGCTCTAAATCACGGCCTTTTTGAATGAGGTCTTCTACCTGATCCCGATGCGAAATACGGTCAATATCCTGCTCAATAATTGGACCTTCGTCTAACACCTCTGTCACGTAATGGCTGGTTGCGCCAATTAATTTCACGCCCCGCTCAAATGCCCGATGATAAGGCCTTGCACCAATGAATGCCGGCAGGAATGAGTGATGGATATTGATGATCTGTTTGGGATAACGCGCGACAAAATCTGGCGACAAAATTTGCATATAGCGCGCCAACACGATTAAGTCGATCTTATACTGCTCGAATAATGCGAACTGCTGCGCTTCAGCAGAGGCTTTATTCTCTTTCGTCACTTCAATATGGTGAAAGTCTACTTCATAGAATCTAGCCAGCGCTTCTGTGTCACGGTGATTACTAATAATCAACGGGATGTCACAAGCTAATTCGCCGTTTTTGTGACGATGCAACAAATCGGCCAGGCAATGGTCATATTGCGAAACCATGATCGCAACGCGCAACGGTTTTTGCGAAAGCTTTAATTGCCATTCCATGCTGAAGCGCTGGGCAATGGCCGCAAAATGGGTCTCGAAATTATTTGGCGTTAATGAAAAGCCATCCAAGTCCCATTCAACGCGCATAAGGAAAAGATTATTTTCGGCATCCTGGTGCTGGTCGGCATGCAAAATATTGGCATCATGTTGATACAAAAAATCGGCGATGGC
Organism: Methylotenera sp.; assembly: GCA_002928535.1. GTDB lineage: Bacteria > Pseudomonadota > Gammaproteobacteria > Burkholderiales > Methylophilaceae > Methylotenera. The sequence goes on from PERG01000011.1 coordinate 51,855, forward strand.
CGCTACGATGCCCTTGCTATCAGGACACGTAATCAATAACGTCGCTGTATTTTTGTTGGCGGCATTTTTCATATTTTTGGGGTCATTCGCTTCAAGCAGGCCCAGATTTTATGCAAGTCTGGATTTGGGTTAAAATAGGCATTATACCTTGAGTCACTTTACGAAAAAAACCGTCCATGTCAGATAATCCGAGCGCAGATATTTTATTAGCTAACCCCCGTGGATTTTGCGCGGGTGTAGATCGCGCCATTATTATTGTTGAACAGGCATTAGAGAAATTCGGCGCGCCTATTTATGTGCGCCATGAGGTCGTTCATAACAAGTTTGTTGTAGATGAATTAAAAAATAAAGGCGCCATTTTTGTTGAAGAATTGGACGAAATCCCTGCCGGTAGCACCGTAATTTTCAGCGCTCATGGGGTTTCAAAAGCCATTCGTGCAGAAGCGGAACGGCGCGGTCTCACAGCTTATGATGCAACTTGCCCACTTGTAACAAAAGTGCACATGGAAGTCGCTAAAATGCGCGCCGCGAGTATGGAGATCGTCATGATTGGCCATAAGGGCCACCCGGAAGTGGAAGGGACTATGGGTCAAGCTGAAGGCGATTCCAGCACTAGTGGCATGTACCTGGTAGAAACCCCGGAGGACGTCGCAAACTTAACAGTGAAAAACCCGAAAAAACTGTCTTTTGTCACACAAACCACACTGTCTATGGATGATGCTGCACTCGTCATCAATGCATTAAAAGCCAAGTTTCCTGACATTCATGCACCCAAGGTTGAAGACATTTGTTATGCGACCCAAAACCGCCAGGATGCTGTAAAAATTATGACCAAAGATTGCGATCTCGTGATTGTTGTTGGTTCTCCAAATAGCTCAAATTCCAACCGATTACGCGAAGTAGCGCAGAACCAGGGTGTTGAAGCGTACATGGTCGATAATGCTAGTTATTTGAACCCCGCTTGGCTGATTGGCAAAAAACGGATAGGCGTTTCTGCAGGTGCTTCGGCCCCGGAAGTGCTTGTGAAAGAAGTGATAAGCACTTTACAAAAAATGGGCGCTGGTCAAGTACAAGAACTGCAAGGCGTAGTGGAAAGCGTAGTGTTTCAGCTACCAAAAAATCTTGTCAACGCACCAAAGAAACCTGCCGAAATCAATGCATAACCGCGAACTCACTTCAAAATTTTCATCTCACATTATCTATATCTAAAATTCGAGGCATGTTCAAAACCCCGATTTCAGCATTAGTACTTATCCATACAAGAAACTTGCAGGTATTGATTATGGAACGTGCCGATAAAGCCGGCTTTTGGCAATCGGTCACCGGCAGCATTGAAGCTGGCGAAACGCCTTACGATGCTGCCATACGTGAAGTGTTTGAAGAAACGGGTTTGGATGCAACCCAATATTCTTTAGAGGATTGGCAATGTTCAAATGTATACGAGATTTACCCACATTGGCGTCATCGCTATGCACCCGGTATAACGCACAATACTGAACATATTTTTGGACTTGAATTACCGGCCCCCATACCCATACAACTAGAACCTAATGAACATGTTCGATATGATTGGGTAGATTGGCGTGAGGCTGCCAAACGCGTGTTTTCCTGGACCAATGTTGACGCGTTAAGTAAATTAGGTGAACGTCATGGATTAAAGTTGTAAAATATTGTTTTGATTAATTAAATTAACGGCTTCCATAGATATGCAAACAGAAATCATTTCCAATCCGCAGCTTAAAAGCATCCCGATTAAATTCGAGCGCTTTCAAGCGAATGATGAGGCAGAATGCCAGCACCGCATCGTTGCTGCGAAGGAAAAGCTGGGCAAAAACTTAGTTATTCTGGGCCACCATTACCAGAATGAAGGGGTGTATCGCCATGCGGATTACACCGGTGACTCCTTGAAACTGTCACGCTATACCGAAAACCTGGATGCCAAATATATCGTCTTCCTGGGTGTGCATTTCATGGCGGAAGTCGCAGATATTTTAAGCCGTCCCGATCAGGTCGTGATCTTGCCTGACCTCGCAGCTGGTTGCTCTATGGCGGATATGGCCAACCTGGCCAAAGTAGAACGCAGCTATCGAGAACTTAATAAAGTACTGAACTTTGATGACGTCATTACCCCCATCACTTATATCAATTCTGCGGCTGATTTAAAAGCTTTCTGTGGCGAGCATGGCGGCATCGTATGTACCAGTACCAACGCTACCAAAATTCTCGAATGGGGTTTTAAACAGCGTGAGAAAGTCTTGTTTTTCCCAGACCAGAATCTGGGCCGCTGGTCAGGTTACAAAATGGGCATTCCTTTAGAACAAATGCCGATCTGGGATCCGGATCAACCCATGGGCGGACTCACTGAAGAAGAGATCAAAAATGCCAAAATCCTGCTATGGAAAGGCCACTGCGCCGTGCACCAAATGTTCCGTCTGCAGAATATTACAAAATTCCGTGCTGAACATCCTGATGGATTTGTGATTTCTCACCCAGAAGCACCGTTTGAAGTGTGCTTGCATTCCGATTATGTAGGCTCTACGGAATATATTTTGAAAACCGTCAGTGAAGCACCTGCTAATACCAAATGGCTGGTAGGTACAGAATTGAACCTGGTGAATCGCTTGGCCGAACAGATGAAACCGCAAGGTAAGCTCGTGCAATTCATGAGCCATGTGGTGTGCGAGTGTTCCACCATGGCGCGTATTGATCCGCAACATCTGGCTTGGACCTTGGAAAACTTGGTGGAAGGCAATATCGTGAACCAGATCAAAGTGCCTGAACATGAAGCACATTTGGCCAAACTCACGCTTGATCGCATGCTGGCGGCTTCATAAGTTGAGCACCGAACCCATCTGCGCATTATGTGCGCCTACCGCAACCACCCAGTTATGGCAGGATGATTTTTGCCGCGTGATGTTAATGAACGATACGGATTACCCGGCTTATTGCCGCGTTGAATTACTATCGCATGTGAAAGAAATGACGGACCTGCCACCGCAAGATCGGGCCCGCGTCATGAAAACGGTATTTGCAGTTGAGCTGGCCATTCGGGAAACCCTGAATCCTGACAAAATTAATTTAGCCAGTTTGGGCAATAAAACGCCGCATATCCATTGGCATGTCATTCCACGTTTCGAAAACGACAAGCACTTTCCGAATTCGCATTGGGGTGAGGTAGTGCGGGAAGCACATCATGCCCCCCTCAATACTGAGACTGTCAATACGCTCACCGAAAAAATTAAAGCGCATATCGAATGCGCTTTAAACAGTCATTAATAGCGTCTAATCCTTTTTTTCAGATGCATCCTGTCAGCTTCTGACTGATCCAGTTTTGTTTGATGCTTAAAGTCCGTTAAACCTCTAAGCGTTTGACGACTTTCCCTTGTAGCAAATGACTATCGATAATTTCATCAATATCCTCATTATCGATAAAGGTATACCAAATCGCTTCTGGGTATACCACCATTAGCGGACCTTCCCCGCAACGGTCCAGACACCCTGCCCGGTTGATACGGACTTTATTTTTACCATTCAAGGCCAGTTTTTTGACACGCGCCTTCATATGGTCAAAAGCGGCTTCTGCGCCTTTGTCCATGCAACACGGCTCGCCATCCTCGCGCTGGTTCAGGCAGAAAAAAACGTGATGCTTATAATAATCAGTCATAATTTTATTACTCACCTGTGGCGAGACTATCTTCTTTAGTAAACGTCCAAGTACGCGTAATGCCCAAAATATCAACCTCTTTACGGACATCATCCGGGAATTTTGCATAAGGCGCTGCGAGTTCCACAATTCTTTTTGCTGCCTCGTCCAAGATTTTATGTCCGGAACTGCGGTTAATCTCAATTGAATCAATCGTGCCATCCGATTTAATTGAAACGGTCATCTGCAGTTGACCATACAACTTCAAGCTTTTGGCCGCTTCCGGGTAATTCAAGTTGCCGATCTTTTCTACTTTTTGCCGCCATGCCTCTACATAGAGTGCATAGCGATATTCCTTAGTTCGCGCGCCGATGAATTTTTTCTTGGGCCGTTTTTGATATTCGTCCTGTTGCTTGGAAATTAAAGCTTCCAAACGATCCATTTCCAAAGCTGCCGCAGTAATATCATGCATATCCAATTTTTTACTTGCTTGTTGTGTTCCCGCTTCCGGCTCTTTAGCGGATGCAGTCTGGGCAAACTTGGAGTCTACCTTTTGCGTGGATGCAATTTGTGTCATGAGTTCCTGTGCCTGCTTTTCCAACAAAGCAACACGCTGCAGCTCTTGTTCATCCGCTGTTTTCTTAGCAGCTTTTGCGCTTTCTTTGAGGGTTGCAGATGGCTTAACAGTGAAGTCAGTTTTCTGTTGCTTAATAGCGGGCAAGGCAGATTTCAACTTGCGGTCTTGCTCAGTATTACCGCCGCGATCTAGATTAGCTTGAGCATAGATTTCTGCATTCTCAGGTTTACTCATTGTTTTCGCATTGACCAAGAACACTTCAAGCACCGGCAGCTTATCTTGGAGTTTCTTGAGTTCCGGTTGGAACTGGATACTTAGAATGACCGCATGGACCAATATGGAAATCCAGATGGCGATCGTCAGCCCGCTCATTTTTGAGTTGGTTACAGCCTGCGCAACCTTATTTTGAGCAACTTTTTCCACAATTATTGCAATGCATCGAGTAGTTTTTGATGGATGCCACCAAATCCGCCGTTGCTCATGACCAAAATATGGTCACCAGGCTGGGCAACGAGCACAATCGAAGCAACCAGCGTATTCAAATCTTCATAAACACTTGCTTTGGTTTTGATGGGTGCCAAAGCTTCAGCTGCGTCCCAGCCCAGATTCGCACCATAGCAAAATACAATGTCCGCTTCTGTTAAACTTTCCGGCAGGGCATTTTTCATTACACCTAGCTTCATGGTATTAGAGCGCGGTTCCAATACGGCCAATATACGCGCACCCGTTTTATTGAATGCACCGATTTTGCCCCGTAAGCCTGCCACGGTGGTGGTGATAGCCGTTGGGTGGTGGGCAAAATCGTCATATACCGTAATGCCATTCACTTCACCGCGGATTTCCATGCGGCGTTTTACGTTCTCAAACTGGCTTAATGCTTCAATTGCAACTTCAACTGTTACCCCGGCATGTCGCGCCGCAGCAATGCTGGCAAGCGCATTCATCTGATTATGACGGCCAAATATTTGCCACATGAGCCTGCCCAAAAATTTATTTTGGAACATCACATCAAAGCTTCCATCATTGCTTTCGTTGGCTATGGCCCAGTCATCCAGACCGGCAAACTTCTCAACCGGCGTCCAGCACCCCTTTTCCAACACCCGATCCAAGCTTTGCTCACGCCCATTTGACACGATGAGCCCTTGCTGTGGCACCGTACGGACGAGATGATGGAATTGTGTTTCGATTGCAGCAAGATCATTAAAAATGTCGGCGTGATCAAATTCAAGATTGTTCAATATGGCAGTACGCGGCCGGTAATGTACGAATTTCGAGCGTTTATCGAAGAACGCCGTATCGTATTCATCGGCTTCAATCACGAAAAAAGGAGAAGTGCTATGGGCATCTTGCTTGGGTATACCTGGCAAGCGAGCTGAAATACCAAAGTTTTGCGGAACACCGCCGATTAAAAAACCCGGTGCTAAACCGGCATATTCTAGTATCCAGGCCAGCATGGAAGAAGTCGTAGTTTTGCCATGCGTGCCTGCGACAGCCAGCACCCACTTACCTTGCAGCACATTTTCAGCCAGCCATTGCGGGCCAGAAATATAAGGCAAGCCACGATTCAGGATTTCTTCCATCAATGGATTGCCGCGAGATACTACATTACCAATCACATAGATATCGGGATTCAGTGCGGTTTGCCCGGGATCAAAACCTTCTATGAGTTCAATGCCTTGTGCAACGAGTTGCGTACTCATCGGCGGATAGACATTGGCGTCACAGCCGGTAACTTTATGTCCTGAGGCTTTTGCCAGCACTGCAATACCACCCATGAAGGTGCCGCAAATACCTAAAATGTGAATATGCATATTGAACTAAAGTGTTAAGTTAACTAATTCTAGCAAATACATAGTTTATAAGCACTTTTATTTAATTGTGCTTATACACTTAATTCTATGAAAGATTGGGTGCCAGCCAGCGTTCGAGATACGCTTTGGTCAAACCGCGTCGTTTTGCCATGTCTTCTAATTGATCTACGCCGATTTTATCAACACTGAAATATTTGGATTCTGGATGCGCAAAATAGAAACCAGAGACTGCTGCACCAGGATACATCGCAAAGGATTCCGTTAACTCCATGCCAATAGACTCAGCTTGCAGCAAATGGAACATATCTGGTTTCACTGTATGATCCGGACAGGCTGGATATCCAGGCGCAGGGCGGATGCCAAGGTACTCTTCTTTAATCAACGCTTCCTTGCTTAGGTTTTCACCCGTTGCATAACCCCAAAAATCGGTACGCACACGTTCATGCAAATATTCGGCAAACGCTTCGGCCAGACGATCAGCTAAAGCTTTAAGCATAATACTGCTGTAGTCATCATGCGCCGCTTCAAAACGTTGTTCATGTTTTTCAATGCCCAAGCCACCCGTCACTGCAAACAGACCGATGTAGTCATCAATCCCTTTTGGTGCAATAAAATCTGCCAGGCACTGGTTGGGACGTTGCATCCCATCGATGACTGGCTTAACCGTTTGCTGACGCATTCCATAATAAGTAAAAGCGACTTCCTTGCGGGTTTCATCGGTATAGATCTCAATGTCGTCATCGCCAATACGGTTAGCAGGATGTAATGCCAATACCCCATTGGCAGTGAGCCAGCGGCCATCGATGATTTTTTTCAACATCGCTTGGGCTTCGCTGAAGAGCTTAGTGGCAGCTTCACCCACGACGTCATCTTTCAATATCGCAGGATAGAACCCTGCCAAATCCCAAGTCTGGAAGAAAGGCGTCCAATCAATGTATTGCGCAATAATGCTGAGGTCAAAATTCTTGATCTCGCGCCGCCCTATGAATTTTGGCTTCACGGGTGTGTTGCTACCGGTAAAGGTAAGTGAGGCCTTATTAGCACGGGCCTGGGCTATCGTCAGCAATGGCGTGCCTTTTTTGTTGGCATGCTGGGTACGGGCTTTTTCATAATCCGCTTGAATCTCGGCCAGATAAGCGCCGCGCGTTTCAGGCGTGAGTAAATTTTGCATCACCGTCACTGAGCGTGAAGCATCCGCCACGTAGACAATCGGACCATCATAATGCGGAGCAATTTTTACTGCGGTATGAGCGCGCGACGTGGTAGCACCACCGATCAGCAAGGGCATTTGCTGGCCTTGGAAATACGGGTCACGCTGCATTTCACGTGCACATGCGCCATTTCCTCTAGTGAAGGCGTAATCAAACCTGACAAGCCGATGATATCGGCATTCTCAGCCTTAGCCATAGCAAGGATCTCAGACGCTGGCACCATCACACCCATATTCACTACTTCAAAGTTATTGCACTGCAATACTACGGACACAATATTTTTTCCGATGTCATGCACGTCACCCTTTACGGTGGCGATCACCATTTTGCCCTTAGGCTTAGCAACGATACCAGTGCGCTTTTCATGCTCAGCTTTTTCCGCCTCGATAAAAGGGATGAGATGCGCAACTGCCGATTTCATCACGCGCGCGGACTTCACCACTTGCGGCAGGAACATTTTGCCCTGACCGAACAAATCGCCGACAACATTCATGCCATCCATGAGCGGGCCTTCAATCACATGAATCGGGCGGCCTCCGCTATTAGCGACTTTCTGCCTTGCTTCTTCGGTGTCCGCAACAATGAATTCAGTGATGCCATGCACCATGGCATGGGCCAGACGTTTTTCGACAGGAGTAGGATTTTCCGGGGTGCCGCGCCATTCCAATGTGGCAGCTTCTTTTTTGCCGCCTGCCACTAAGGTACTGGCAATTTCAATCATACGCTCGGTCGCTGCTAATGGATTAGTAGGGTCAACCATACGGTTTAGTACCACGTCCTCGACCCGCTCTTTGAGCTCGGCAGGTAAGTCGTCATAAACGCCCATCATGCCTGCATTCACAATGCCCATGGTCATCCCAGCCTTGATGGCGTGATACAGGAACACGGTGTGGATCGCTTCACGCGCCGGGTCGTTACCGCGGAAGCTGAAGCTTACATTGGATACGCCGCCGGAGATTTTGGCATGAGGCAGATTTTCTTTGATCCAGCGCGTGGCATTAATAAAATCCACCGCGTAGTTATTGTGCTCTTCAATGCCAGTGGCAATGGCGAAGATATTGGGATCGAAGATGATGTCTTCTGGTGCAAACTCTACTTTTTCCACCAATAAATCATAGGCACGTTTGCAAATTTCAATTTTGCGTTCAAAAGTATCCGCCTGACCTTTTTCATCAAAGGCCATCACGATCGCCGCAGCGCCATAACGCTTGCAGAGCGTCGCCTGACGAATAAATTCGGCTTCGCCTTCTTTCATGGAAATTGAATTGACGATGGCCTTGCCTTGCACACATTTAAGCCCTGCTTCAATCACCGACCACTTACTAGAGTCGATCATAATTGGTACACGGGCGATATCCGGCTCAGAAGCGATCAAATTAAGGAAATGCGTCATGGCTTTGATGGCATCGAGCATGCCTTCATCCATATTGATATCGATCACTTGCGCACCATTTTCCACCTGTTGGCGGGCAACGGTTAAGGCCTCATCATATTGTTCGTTTATAATCAGGCGCGCAAAGGCTTTGGAGCCCGTCACATTGGTTCGTTCGCCCACATTCACAAATAAAGAGTCTTCATCTATGACAAAGGGCTCTAACCCTGACAGCTTGAGGGTTTGGGGCAGAATCGGTACCCGGCGTGGTGGAATGTCTTTGATTTCGTTATAAATGGCATTGATATGGTCGGGTGTAGTCCCGCAGCAGCCGCCTGCAATATTTAAAAATCCGCTTTCAGCAAACTCTTTCACAAGGCTGGACGTGACATCCGGCGTTTCATCAAAACCGGTATCTGACATTGGGTTAGGCAATCCGGCGTTTGGATAAATGCAGACAAAGGTATCCGCAATCTGCGACAACTCTTCTACATACGGTCGCATAAGAGTCGCACCTAAAGCACAGTTCAATCCTATGGTGAGTGGTTTAGCATGACGGATAGAATGCCAGAATGCAGTTACGGTCTGGCCGGACAAAATGCGACCGGATGCGTCAGTCACCGTGCCAGAGAGCATGATCGGTAATCGTGTATTGGTTTCCGCAAAGTAAGTATCGATGGCAAACAATGCCGCTTTGCAGTTGAGCGTATCGAAAATGGTTTCCACCATCAGGATGTCGGCGCCGCCTTCTACCAAGCCACGCGCCTGGTCCAGATAAGATTCCACTAGCTGATCAAACGTGACATTGCGTGCCGCAGGGTCGTTCACGTCGGGCGAGATACTGGCAGTTTTAGGCGTAGGGCCAAGTGCACCTGCAACAAAGCGTGGTTTATCTGGTGTGCTGTATTTAACACAAGCAGCTTTGGCCAGCTTCGCAGCTTCGACATTCATCTCATAGGCCAGATGTCCCATGTGATAGTCTTCTTGAGCCACCGTGGTCGCACCAAAAGTATTGGTTTCGATAATATCGGCACCGGCAGCCAGATACTTTTCATGAATTTCGGCAATTACATGAGGTTGCGTCAAAGTTAATAATTCATTATTACCTTTAACAAATAACTCACGCTCACCCTCAGGCGCAGAAAAATCGGCAAATCGCGTTCCGCGGTAATCCGCTTCCGTAAGCTTGTATTGCTGGATCATTGTTCCCATGGCCCCATCCAGGATCAGGATGCGTTTGGCGAGCAAATCACGCAGGATATGCTCGGTAGGGGAATCAATAGCGGAAATGGGAGAGGTGCTCATGCGGTCGATTATTAGCTTAAGTAGGGTTGAGATCAATCAACCCATTATTTTAACAGCTAATTTTTAGTTATCGCAGTGGTTAATGTCACTAAGCGCGATACGATCAGTGCCATATACATGATTCCGACAAACATCTGGAAAGTGCCGATGACTTTGGCAATCGGATGAATCAAGATGATATCGCCATAACCCGTGCCGGATAAAATGGAAAAACTCAAGAAGACCAATTCCACCCAAGAACGCGGCTGATCAGGGTGCAGGGTTCCCATGATGCTACCGGGGTAAATTTGCTGACATACGGAATAGGCCAATGCAAAGCCCCAAGCTAGGACTGTAAAAGTGGCTGCCGAAGCAAACATTTCGTCGCGGGTAATAATCTGGTCATTGAACATATACATCACAAGACCAATGGCCGTGTAAAGGTACATGATGCTTTCAAGGCTTTGCGCCCATAATAAATAGTTACCCTGTCCTGTAGTCACATAAGCAATCGTGAATAACACTGCCGGCACTGCAAACAGCCAAGCAACCCAATTAATCACTGGGCTACGATTGACTACCCAAACCGCTAGCGACAAAGCGAGCAGATTAAAACAATTAAAAATTGCTTGATGAAACTTAGTGGATTGCAGCAGGGGATTGATCACGATACTGAGCAGTTGCACGATTAAAAGCAGCAGTGAGGGGTAAGTGAAAATTTTTGAAATTAATCTCTGCATGATCGCTTATTACCCGTAACGCCTGTATTGTATGGCTTCGGCGATATGCGTAGATTGAATATGTGTTTCATCAGATAAATCGCAAATGGTACGCGCCACTTTTAAAATCCGGTGATAAGCCCTTGCGGAAAGATTCAATCGCGAGATTGCGGATTTAAGCAGGTGCATGCCTGCCTCGTCTGGCGCGCAAAAAGTTTCTATTTCCTTCGTGCCCAGCAAATGATTGGGTTTACCTTGCCGGGATAATTGTTTTGTACGTGCCTTTTCCACTCGATTCCGTATGGATTGTGAGTCTTCACTTACGTCTGCATTCGTAAGCTCATCCTCTTTAAGCGCGGGAACTTCAATATGTAAATCAATGCGGTCCAGCAAAGGTCCAGAAATTTTGGCTTTATAGCGCGCTACCTGATCTGGCGTACAACGGCATTTGTTATTGTGATGACCTAAATAACCGCATGGACAGGGGTTCATGGCTGCAATTAATTGAAAACGAGCCGGGAAATCTGCCTGACGCGCAGCGCGCGATATCGTGATGCTGCCACTTTCCAGAGGTTCACGCAAAACTTCTAACACTTTTCGATCGAATTCGGGTAACTCATCGAGAAACAAAACACCATGATGCGCTAAGCTAACTTCACCTGGCCTGGGCACACCGCCACCTCCCACTAGCGCTACTCCAGACGCGGTATGATGCGGTGCGCGAAATGGTCGGCGTTTCCAATGTTCAATTTTGTACCCGGCATTAAGTGATTGTATCGCGGCAGATTCCAGTGCTTCGGTTTCAGACATACTGGGCAATATACCTGCAAACCTGGCTGCCAACATACTTTTACCAGTACCCGGTGGGCCGCTCATCAGCACTGAATGTGAGCCTGCAGCAGCAATCTCAAGTGCTCGCTTAGCGCCTCGTTGCGCTTTAACTTCATTAAAGTCTGGATAGTCAATTGTGAGGCTTTGATCGGCAGCCTGTAATTGGGTTAATGGTGTGCGACCAGCCAAGTGAGCACATACTTCAAGTAAGGATTGTGCCGGGTAAATAATTGCCTCACGCACCAATGCTGCTTCTAGTGCACTGTCTTGGGGCAAAATAAACGCGCGTGGATTACTGGGTTGGCCCTCATTCGAAGTGTTTGTTTGTCGCATCATGCTTGAGGTCATCGCCAGCGCGCCTCGTACAGGCCTGAGGGCGCCGGTTAATGCTAATTCGCCAGCAAACTCATAGTCAGCCAAAGGGGCAACTGGTATCTGACCTGAGGCAGCTAAAATTCCCAAAGCGATAGGCAAATCGTAACGGCCACTTTCTTTTGGCAAATCTGCCGGTGCCAGATTTACTGTAATACGTCTTGCGGGAAATTCAAACTGGGCGGTTTGTATCGCGGCACGTACGCGGTCTTTACTTTCTTTTACCTCAACTTCGGGCAAGCCGACAATTGTAAAACTTGGCAGGCCATTGGCCAGATGCACTTCCACTGTTACCTCGGGGGCATCCATGCCACTTAAGGCGCGACTATGTAATACCGCTAGACTCATAACTTAGGATTGATTCTCTTTAGAAATTTGTGCTTCCAATGCTGCCTGCTTAATCTCTAGTTCTTCAAGTTTATTACGGGTGTTCCTCAATACTTCTGCCTGTATATCAAACTCTTCACGTGAGATAAGCTCCATTTTGGTGAACGCGCCCTTTAATAGTGCATTTATATTTTTTTCTAAATCACCAACGGGTGAATTTTGAATTATCTCTCTGATTTTATTAGATATTTCACTTAAAAATATAGAATTAAACATGGTGGTCTCTCAAAGTTTTTTTCCAGTTTATCAGTTTTTTTTCAAAAAGCACAAAATGTATAAATATTAATTTATGCGTAACACATTGATTTTAAATAAAAATTAAACTGGCATACGGTTTGCTTATGCTTTGATGTATTTTTTTGTTCAATTAATCAATCAGGGGAGTTAAGCAATATGCGTAAATCACTATTACTAACGGCGGTATTAGGTGCGCTTTATATGCCATCAGTATCATTTGCTGAAGAGGAAGCAGCTCCAGCAGCAGCGGCAGCACCAGTAGAGCCTTGGACAGTAACCACCAATATTGGATTTGTCTCAGATTACTATGCGCGCGGCGTTTCACAAACATGGCATAAGCCTGCTGTCCAAGGCGGCTTCGACGTTGCTCACTCTAGCGGCTTCTCCGCTGGCATTTGGGGTTCAAATGTTTCTCCTAATACTTATCCTGATGCAAATGTTGAAATCGATATTTATGGCGGCTATGCGGGGACAATTCCTGCAGTAGAAGGCTTGGGCTACTCTGTGGGATTAATTGGTTATCTATATCCAGGTGGTAGCTGGAAAAAATATACCTCATCAACAAGCATCATTGGTAATGCAAAACAAACCCCTAGCGGTGGTAGCTGGGATACTTACGAGGCTAACATCGGTATATCATATAAATGGTTAAGTGCTAAAGCATCTATGACTATTGGTGATTGGTATGGCGCAGAAAAAGACACAGGTTGGAATGGCGGCACTAGTGGCACAACTTACCTTGAATTAAACGCTGCATATCCACTTCCTGTATGGGGTCTAACACTGGTTGGCCACGTTGGTCATTTGAATGTAGCAGGTAAGTTGGATCCAACATTTACTAACGGCTTAGGTGATTTACCTAGTACTAGCTTATCCGGTGAAACGAATCCAGACTATACCGATTGGAAAGTTGGTTTAAGTAAGTCATTCAGCATTGCAAAATCTGAAGGTTGGAACGCGGGTGTTTATTACGTTGGTAACGACAATGATAGATACTGGGGTGACAGAGGTTACGGAGGTACAAGCTTTAACGGCAAAGGAACGCCTACCAAAGCACAAAGTAAAGACCTAAATGATGACCGCATCGTAATTACAGTTGGTCGAGTATTTTAATTAAGTTAATCTAAAATAAGGCTGGCCATTCGCCAGTCTTAATTTTCTCAACCTTGGGAGACAAGCATGAAATTTGTATCCGCTATTATCAAGCCATTTAAGCTTGATGAAGTACGCGAAGCCTTATCGGCAATTGGCGTACAGGGCATTACAGTGACAGAAGTAAAAGGCTTTGGTCGCCAAAAAGGCCATACTGAGTTATATCGCGGCGCTGAATACGTAGTAGATTTTTTACCAAAAGTTAAATTAGAAGTCGCAATTAAAGATGATTTGCTTGACCAAGTGGTAGACGCAATTGAAAAATCTGCGGCAACCGGCAAAATTGGTGATGGCAAGATTTTTGTCTTTAATCTCGAACAGGTTTATCGCATCCGCACCGGTGAAACCGGCGTAGAAGCTTTATAAGGGGATTTATGATGAAAAAATTACTTTC
>PERG01000012.1 GCA_002928535.1 Methylotenera sp.
AGTGGTCTATATTCAGCTAAATATGGAAGAGTAATAGGTAGTGGATATAACAAACTCACTCAAGTTGCTCATACAATTGCTAGTTTGAAAGATAAGAGTGTATTGCAGATATTTAGAGTTGCATTACTTGTCTATAATCGTGCCAATCAAATAATTGAAGAAGATAAAACTGGCTTATGGAAAAGGAAATCAAATAAATTCAGGAAACTTCTTTACACCACTAATGAGTATCAACGAAATAAAAATTTAGATGATTTGATGAAGTTCCTATTTCCTGAGTTAATGAAAAAAGAAATATGGATAAAGTTGAAAACATTTGACGATAAGCACAATCTCAATAATTAAACCAAAGCCCTATCCACCATATGAAACACTCAATTGGGACATCTGCTTTCGGCCCAAAGCAGACGCTCAATATTTAGACCAACAGAACTTGTTGAATCAAGTTTGAAGTGATAAAGTAATTTCATAATGAAATTTTTTCGTGAAATAGCAATGGTTTTGATTCTGGCGCTGGCTTCAAGTCCTGCGCTAGCAGCTATTTGTGCGACTTCATGTGCATCTCAATCGATTATGTCTTCTATGCATTCAGATAGCATGGCCGGAATGAAAAACTGCCATGAAGGCTCAATGAGTAAAGATAAGCACAAATCTAGTACTGAACATAAGTCTTGTGCCATGGGTGCCGGTTGCCAGTTCACGCAAGTAACACCAATCGTATCGCCCACTAAGTACGTTTTTACAGCTTCTGCTGCAATTGTATTTCCTAGTTTCGTTCCTTCCGAAAAATCTGTAGACCTTTCCCCGCCGTTAAAGCCTCCAGCTTGAATTGATGTCATTAGGGCGTAATTACGCCCTAAATCGTCACATTTAAGTTTAGGAGAGCTCTCATGAATGCCCCCAGATTGGCTTATAAGCCAAGATTTATATGCATGTGGTTTTGCATCATGGTGGTATTAGCACTGTCTTTAAAAGCTGGCCTTGCGAAAGCAGAAGAGCCGCTGACATTAGCTGAGACCATACAATTAGCCACACAAAACCAACCATTGCTGCAATCACTTGATGACGCAGCGGCTTCGTCACGTCAAGCAGCCATCGCAGAAGGACAGCTACCCGACCCCAAGGTCAAACTTGGTGTCATCAACCTACCGGTGACCAGTAGTGATAGCTTGCGCTTTGACCGTGATGATCAAACCATGGTCAATGTGGGCATTTCGCAAGACATGACACCGCGTAAAAAGCGTGAAGTGGCTTCAAACCGCATGCTGGCCGAGGCAGATCAATTCCATACTGAGCAAATCGCAACGGCAAGATCAATCGAACGCGATGTTGCTTTGGCCTGGTTGGATGTTTATGAGGCGCAGCGAAAGACTGAGCTTTATCAGCGCATGATTGACGATATGGTAGCTGAACGCAAAGTGCAGACTGCCAGTGTGAGCTCAGGTGGCACTAAAACCAGCGATGTCTTACGCATGGATACGCAAATATCCATGACCAATGAAAAGCGTATCTTTGCACAGCGCGATGAGCGTAAAGCACGGGCTGCATTAGCACGCTGGATAGGCAAGGCAGCATCGCGTTCCATCTCTTCTGAACTTCCGGTGATGAGCAATAGTGTTAGTTCTGATGCAGCTCAAGCACAAATTGACCAGC
Source organism: Methylotenera sp. (assembly GCA_002928535.1). GTDB lineage: Bacteria > Pseudomonadota > Gammaproteobacteria > Burkholderiales > Methylophilaceae > Methylotenera. The sequence goes on from PERG01000012.1 coordinate 1,654, forward strand.
ATCCACTATTACGCAATGCCGTTCAATCTGAAAAGGTCGCCCAGCTTGATGTAGACAGTGCCCAAGCCAATTTGGAACGCAACTGGGGCTGGGAAGTTGGCTATGGCAAACGTTTTGCCGATCGTAGCGATATGTTGAGCTTTCAAGTATCGATTGATCTGCAGTTAGATCGTGCTAATCGACAAGACCGCCGGACTGCAGAAAAGCTTGTACTAGTCGAAAAGGCACGCAAGCTGACCGAAGACAGACGGCGTGAACTCTCATCTGAATTGGAAAGTGCCATGGCAGATGCTGAAGCTGCTGAAGCCCGTGAAAACGAGCACATCACCAAACTTATCCCCAATGCCGAAGCTAAATTAAGCATCGCCCAAGCTGCATATCAATCTGGCAAGCAACCCCTCACTGAGGTCTGGGACGCTCGTAGAGATGTGCTGGATATCGAATTGGACCACTGGACCATCTTGACTGACAAGCAACGCGCTGTCGTCAAAATTGGCTATTTACTTAACGATAGTCGTCTATTTAAACAAATTGAAAAGGAATAAATCATGAAAACAACACAAATTTTAGTATTGGCAACATTCTTAATGGCGGCAGCCGCTTGTTCTAAACAAGAAAATACTGAAGCCTCCAGTCAAGCACCGAAAGCAGAAATGCCTGCTATGGAAAAACCTATGGAGGCCAAACCAACTGTCATGCTTCCGAACGAGATTGATCCTAAAGATATGAGTGGCAACAACGTTGAACAGGATGCTAGCGGTAAAAAAGTTCTGTATTGGGAAGACCCGATGGTACCGGATAGACACTTTAGCAAATCTGGCCAATCACCTTTCATGGATATGAAGCTATACCCTAGATACGCTGAGTAATAAATCGCGAATATTAAGGAAATAAAATGAAACGACTCCATTTAATAATAATGTTAATTTTACTAACCCTAGTAGCAGGATTAGGTTGGTTTTTTGGGCAAAGATCGGTGCAATCGCCTATGGCTAACATGCCAGGCGATTCCAAGATGGCTCAATCCAACAATGGGGTCGTTCAAGACGGCAGCGGTAAAACCGTTAAATACTGGTATGACCCTATGGTGCCGAATCAGAAATTCGATAAGCCTGGCAAGTCTCCTTTCATGGACATGATGCTAGAACCTAAATACGCCAATGAGGGCAGCAATGGCGAAGAAGGCGGCGTAGCAATTTCATCACAAACCGCACAGAACTTAGGCATCAGACTTGAGAAGGTATCCACTAAAATTTTCGGTGAATCCTTCTCTGCAGTAGGCCGTATCGAGCCAGACGAACGACGTTTTTACGCGGTACAAACACGTATCCCAGGATTCGTAGAGCGTCTATCCGTACGCGCTGTAGGTGATCCAGTCAGCAAAGGCCAAAAAATCGCTGAAATCTATGCACCCGATTTGCTGGCAGCTCAGCAAGAGTATTTAGCGTTACTGGAATTAAACAGCGTAGACAGTGATAACTCGCTTAAACAAGCTGCACGCAATCGACTCAAATTACTGGGCATGACTGAAGGTGAGATTGCTGCCATTACGAAGTCTGGTAAATCTAGTCCTAGATTTGGCGTATATGCTCCTGCATCGGGAATAGTCACTGAACTAGGTGTACGTGAAGGTGGGCAGTTGATGGCTGGGAGTTCATTAGTACAAATCTCCGACCTCTCCCAAGTATGGATGATTGCAGAAGTGCCTGAGCGTGATGCTGCCAGACTGAAGCCAGGCATTGCTGCAGATGTTCAGCTACAAAGCCTGCCTGGCGAAGTATTCAAAGGCGAGGTGGGTTATCTCTATCCGATGTTGAACGACAGCTCCAGAACGCTACAGGTACGTATCGAATTACCTAACAAAGGTAACCGTTTACGCCCTGGCATGTATGCCAATGTCGAGTTCACAGGCCAAACACATGAAGCGCTATCTGTTCCAACCGAAAGCATTATTGCGACTGGTAAGCGCAAACTCGTGATTGTGAAAGAAGCTAACGGTTATCGTCCTGTAGAGATTAAAACAGGGCAAGAACGCGATAGCTATACAGAAATATTGGATGGCTTGAGCAAAGGTGAAGATGTGGTTGTTTCAGGTCAGTTCTTGATTGATTCTGAAGCTTCGCTATCAGGTGTATTGGCGAGGCTATCGCAGCAAGATAAAGCGATGGACAAAGGCATGGGTCAAGACAGTGATTTGCATGACATGCAAATGAGCAAAGACAAAACTATGCCCGCTGAAAAAATGCCCAAGGGCCATGGCAAAGTAATTGATGTGGATCCTAAGTCAAACCATGTCACTTTGTATCATGAACCAATCGCTGAGCTTGGTTGGCCATCTATGACCATGGGCTTCAAGGTCAAAGATAGTAAACAGCTTAGTCAACTTAAGGCCGGTGATGAAGTGAAGTTCGATTTAAAAGCGGAAGCCCAAGAAAAACCTGACATGCCAGCGCAATACATGATTGAGCATATTGAAAAAGCTCCAGCAATGAAAGATGGTATGAAGGGAGCCAAACCATGATTGCTCAGCTCATACGCTGGTCAGCCAATAACCGCTTGCTGGTGTTGCTGGCCACACTCATGGTGATTGCATGGGGAATATTCGCCATGCTTAAAACGCCTTTAGATGCGATTCCTGACTTATCTGACACACAGGTCATCATCCGTACCCAATGGCCTGGCCAAGCGCCGCAGATTGTTGAGAACCAGCTGACTTATCCACTCACTACAACCATGCTTTCCGTGCCTGGTGTGAAGACGGTGCGTGGCTATTCATTCTTTGGTGACTCTTTCGTTTATATATTATTCAACGATGGTACCGACCAATATTGGGCACGATCCCGCGTACTGGAATACTTGAGCCAGATTTCCTCAAAGTTGCCCAAAGGCGCGAATCCTAGTTTAGGACCAGACGCGACAGGCGTAGGCTGGGTATATGAATACGCGTTGGTGGATAAAAGCGGCAAGCACGACTTGGGAGAATTGCGAGCCTTACAGGACTGGTTCCTCAAGTTTGAGTTGAAGACCATTCCTGGTGTAGCTGAGGTCGCCACATTAGGCGGTATGGTGCGCCAGTATCAGGTGCAGGTTGACCCTGATAAGTTGCGTAATTACCGCATACCGCTCTCAAAAGTCGTATCAGCGATTCAATCTGCCAACCAAGAAACAGGCGGTGCTGTGGTGGAAACCGCGGAAGCTGAGTACATGGTTCGAGCACATGGCTACCTAGAGTCGCTTGAAGATTTTCGTAATATTCCACTCATGGTGAGTAGTAGTGGTACGCCAATATTATTATCTGATGTTGCGCACATTCAAATCGGGCCTGAACTTAGGCGAGGTGTAACCGAGTTAAATGGTCAAGGTGAAGTCACGGGTGGCGTCATTGTGATGCGTGCGGGGCAAAATGCCCTAGAGGCGATTGATGCAGTGAAAGCCAAGCTTGCTACCCTCAAAAAAAGTTTGCCTGAAGGTGTAGAGATTGTGACGACCTATGACCGGTCGCAACTGATTAAACGTGCGGTAGATAACCTCACGCACAAACTGATCGAAGAGTTCATTGTGGTGGCTTTGGTGTGTGCTGTATTCCTTTGGCATTTCCGCTCAGCTTTAGTCGCTATTGTTGCTTTGCCTATCGGTGTATTGGTCAGTTTTATCGTGATGTACTATCAAGGCGTCAATGCCAATATCATGTCGCTAGGCGGTATCGCTATTGCCATCGGCGCCATGGTCGATGCCGCGATTGTAATGATAGAAAACGCGCATCGGCAGCTTGAGCATTATAAAAATACACATGTTGAACCGAACAATAATCAGCGTATTAAAGTGATTATTGATGCCGCCAGCGAGGTTGGACCGGCATTGTTCTTTTCCTTGCTTATCATCACCTTGTCGTTCATTCCAGTGTTCACACTAGAAGCGCAAGAAGGCAAGTTATTCGCGCCTTTAGCTTTTACCAAGACCTATGCGATGGCCGCAGCCGCAGGATTATCCGTGACATTGATTCCGGTGCTGATGACGATCTTCATTCGTGGACATATACGACCTGAACATGACAATCCACTCAATCGTGGACTAATTGCCATTTATAAACCACTGCTCAGTAAAGTCTTGCATTACCCAAAAGTTACATTAGGTGTCGCCCTCATTTTAGTGCTTATCACGCTTTATCCACTAAGTAAGCTTGGTAGTGAGTTCATGCCGCCACTGGATGAAGGCGATTTACTCTATATGCCAACGGCGTTGCCAGGACTCTCTGTTTCCAAGGCTTCGGAGATACTGCAATTGAGCGATAGGCTCATCAAAACCGTACCTGAAGTGAAATCAGTATTTGGTAAAACTGGACGTGCCGAAACAGCAACAGACCCTGCGCCATTGGAAATGCTGGAAACCACTATACAGTTCAAGCCACGTGATGAATGGCGTGCCGGCATGACACCTGAAAAACTCGTGAAAGAACTGGATGCACGACTCAAAATCCCAGGTATGGCTAATGTTTGGGTACAACCAATTCGTAACCGTATCGATATGCTATCCACTGGTATCAAAAGCCCGGTAGGTATCAAAATTGGTGGTGCTGATTTAGCTACTCTAGAAAAACTAGGTGAAGAAGTCGAACGGCTCATGAAAAAAGTACCTGGTGCCAGCTCCGTGATCGCTGAGCGTGTCACTGGTGGGCGCTACATTGATGTCAAAATCGATAGACTAAAAATCGCCCGTTACGGTTTGAATATTGATGATGTGCAGATGTTGGTATCTACTGCAATTGGTGGCGATAACATCGGCGAAAAAGTTGAGGGTTTGGCACGTTTCCCAATCAACGTTCGATTCCCTAGAGAACTACGCGACTCGGTAGAAAAGCTTAAATCTCTGCCTATCATCACTGAACAAGGCGCGACTGTTCCTCTTGGTGAGGTCGCAGAAGTCAAAGTGTCCGACGGACCACCTATGATTAAGAGTGAGAATGCTCGACCAAATGTCTGGGTATATGTGGACATTCAAGACCGTGATTTGGGTGGCTTTGTAAAAGATGCCAAAGCCATGCTGGATAAAGAACTGCAATTAACAGCAGGTTACTCGCTAGCCTGGTCTGGGCAGTTCGAATACTTTGAGCGTGCTTCTAAAAGGCTTAGCTATGTAGTACCAATGACTTTGGGCATCATATTTATTATGCTGTTCTTGGCTTTTAAACGTATTACACCAGCCATACTCATACTAGGTAGTTTACCTTTCGCATTAGTAGGTGCGGTATGGTTTCTGTACTTCTTAGGGCATCACTTCTCGATTGCCAGTGGCGTCGGTATGATTGCTTTGTCAGGGCTAGCTGCGGAGTTTGGCATCATTATGCTGGTGTATTTAGATGATGCGATTGAACGTTATCGTGCCACCGGTAAACTCAATAATGAAGAGGATTATTATGCTGCATTGATTGAAGGAGCAGCGCTCAGAGTCAGACCAAAAGCCATGACAGTGGCAGTGATTCTAGCTGGCTTGATACCTATCCTTATCGGTACTGGTACAGGCTCGGAAGCGATGAGTCGTATCGCGGCGCCGATGGTCGGTGGAATGTTGACTGCACCATTGTTGTCACTATTTGTATTGCCGGCGGCGTACATGTTGTTAAGGAAAAAAGATAATGGCTAATTGCTGTGAAGATAAATCTTGTGAAATCGACGCTTTACGTGAAAAGCATAGCCGTGTCTTAAAGATTGTTTTAGTCATTAATGCGGTAATGTTTTTAGTGGAAAGCACCACTGGCTGGCTGGCGCACTCAACATCTCTGATGGCAGATGGACTTGATATGCTTGGTGATGCATTAGTTTACGGAATGAGCTTATATGTATTAACCAGAAGTCAGCAACAGCAAGCCAAAGTAGCGTTAGCTAAAGGTGGTTTCATGATGCTATTTGGTCTATTTGTTTTAGGTGATGCAATATATAAGGCAATTCATCCCGTGTTGCCTGATGCAGTCACAATGGGAGTGATTGGCGCTTTAGCACTAATTGCAAACTTAGTTTGCTTCATCCTTTTATATACTCATAGGGAAGACAATCTAAATATGAGCTCTACTTGGTTATGCTCACGCAATGATTTATTCGCTAATGTAGGAGTTCTGGTAGCTGCTGGCTTGAGTTACGTTTTTATTTCCAAGTGGCCAGATATAGTCATAGGAACTGCAATCGCAATATTGTTTTTAAAATCTTCTTGGTCTGTAATCAAAGAAGCTATCGACGCTATTAAGCAACCAGAGCCTATAGGTGTTCAATTCAATACAAAGCCAGCAACTCAAAGTCTAAATATTAAAATCCAAAGAAAAACTCACTCGTCTAAACGGAATAAATCATTCGAGTGACCGCTGAAGGCCGGAAGTAGTCCTTGAATAACTTAGTACTAAATAGTGGCAATGAAACGTAATAACACGAGGTTTTCTTGAAATAGTAATTAGTGGCTTTTTTCACAGTAATACTCATAAAGAAACTTAGTGTCTAATGAGACCAAGGATAGGGAATCACAAGTTTTGCCTTATGAACAGTGGGCTATTTAGCCAAACTTATCAATTGTGAAATAAATATGACAGAATATGCGTCATATTAATTATTGATTTCAGTTGATTATATGAATATTCAGAAGAGAGTTTTATCTACATTATTGGCAACATGCGCATTCCATAACTCAGCACTGGCATTAGATTTGTACGTTGATAGCGATACGCAACAGCTTTATGCAGCCCCAGGCAAGAATCGTGTGAAGCTAGGCACTTTCGAAAAGAAAGAAGATATTGAGCAATTAAAAGCCTCCTTAAAAGCTGAATTGAGGAGGAGCTTAAGGCTAAGCAAGATATTCAATCAGTCAAAACTGAAAGTAAGGAAGTCACCAAGGCTACAATTAATATAGACACTGAAGAAGAAATCACTAATCAAACCACTGCTCAAAGAATAAATAAAGGCACCATTCAAGCTGGCATCAGCTATGGCAAAAATGGGTTTTAATTCAGAACTGATAACGATAAGTTTCTTTGGCCATTCAAAACAGAGTTCAAGCACGTTATGCAGAGCCGTTTGATAGCGACCCCCGCACACTCGCCGACCTTGAAAGAGACGAAAACTCTTTTATGATTCGCCGCGCACGTACCAAATTGAACGGTCATGCCTACGTACCTTGGTTGAAATATTGCCTGCAATACGATTGGTCTCAACCCGTGCTACGCGACTTAAGTCTTACCATCGATAAATATAAATGGGCTCAAGTGCGCGTTGGGCGTGGCAAAGTCAGCTACAACAACGAGCGCGTGACCTCATCTGGCAGTCAGCAATTCGTAAACCGATCCATTGTGAACGATATATTCACGGTTGATCGTCAACAAGGCATCGAAGTCAAAGGCAATCTATTTCCCGATACCTGGCATGACATTACTTATTATGTCGGTGCATATACGGGTTTGGGCGTGGGCGAGCGGAATAATGACGATGGCAACATGATGTATTCCGGCCGCTTACAGTGGAATGCATTAGGCGGCGAGATGAAATTTAGCCAATCAGATTTAGATTTACTTGAACAGCCAGCGCTGAATATTTCCGTAGCTGCTAATTCCAACAGAAGCCGGTGCACCGCTTTTGAGACGGCTCAAGAAAGCTGTAGAGACATTAATGATTTAAGTGAAGAAAGTAGCGCAGAAGCTGGCCAATACAAAGTAAGTCAAATGATGCAAGAAATGCATTTCAAATGGAAAGGCTTTTCGCTGTTACAAGAATTACATTCAAAGAAAATTAAAGATACCTTTAATAACGATCAAGAGTCCAAATTGCTCGGTGGGTTCGTTCAGGCCGGTTACTTTCCGCATGGGATCGTTAAGTTCATTCCACCTGGTATTGAACTAGCTGGACGATATGCATTTGTGGAACACTGATCGTGATAACGATAAACAGACCGAACTCAGTGCAGTTATAAACTACTTTATGGAAGGACATTCCAATAAGCTAAGTTTTCAATTAAGTCGCTTAACAGTAGAAGACCCTATTAATTTAGGAAAGAACTCTGAAAATAGAATATGGGCGCAGTGGGACTTCTCGTTTTAATATCTGCACCAGAAGCAGCCTTATTAAATTTTTCTGCTAAGAAATTGGCAAATACTCAAAGTCCGCTATGGGCCGTTTGATGTTGTCGCTTTCGGCCCGAAGCGGACACTCCAAACTTTGCTTGGAAAGTAGGCGTTCAAATGTAGACAGTGGATTAACTCAAGAATTATTTTGATACCTGTCGATGGGAAGGGTTAGAGCTTCTCTAGTTATGCTGGGTAGCTAAAAAGCTTGTTACGTATTAATAGATACAGTCAGAAATTTTACGCCAGTAAACTCTCATGAATGTCGGTTGAAAATATTTATTTGTACATTGCGGTTTGTGCCTTAAGTGCACGAAAGCAGATTCCTCTATCGTCCCCCATTAGGAATGCATTCATACCTTGCTTCCGCCAAGCTTCAAACTGCCCTTCAGCACGCGGTATGGCGCAAAAAGGAACCGCATAAGCTTGGCATTTGGAAGCCACATGTTGAATAGCCTTCTGTACTATAGGTTCAAGCGGACGCGCAGGATATCCATAGCTTTGTGAAAGATCGACAGCGCCTTCGAGAATCATATCTATTCCAGGTACGGATACGATTTCTTCTATATTTTCCACCCCATTTCGATCCTCAATCATGGCCACAACCATGATTTCACGATTAGCAAGTTCCATGTAGCTCACAAGATCGATGGTGCCAAAGCCGGTACAGCGCCCGCCGCTGATGCCACGCGCTCCTAATGGATAATAGCGGCTGGCTGACACGATTTGTTCCGCTTCAGCCCGGTTTCTAATACGAGGCGCGACGATGCCCATTGCGCCGCAGTCAAGAACGCGCATTATCGTTGCGGGATCTATGCTCGGAACGCGTACCAATGGGGTGAGGTCAGCACATTCCGCACTTCGGATCATGTTTTCTAGTGTCTCAGGGTTCACCCCTACATGTTCCATATCCAGAATCACAAAGTCATAACCGGCATAGCCGATCATTTCCACGATCAGTGGCGAGGGAATGGAGTTGAGTAAGCCGAGGACGGGCTTATCCTGTTTGAGGCGGGCTTTAAGCTTGTTATGCCGCAACATGCTCAAGCCTCGATCGGCAGATAGTGATGTTCTGGATGCGGATGCCTAAGGAAATCATGATGTGAAATATGCCAGGCATAGGCCCCCGCGTACGGAAAAACGACAAGATCGTTGCTGCGTACTCGTTCTATTTCGGCATCATAGGCCAGTACATCTTTAGGCGTGCAGAGCTGGCCTACTATCGTTACCGGTAGCCCTTCAATCTGGGGACGCGTGAATGAGTAAGGCCAATGCTCAACCGCCATGACTCGGAACGGATGGCTATGGCCTTGTGCATATGGGGTTCGGAACTGATGGGTACCGCCGCGTGCAACGAGGTAAGTTTTACCGAATGCCTGTTTAATATCGATGACCTGCATCGCGTAATAACCGCAAGCTGCTGTGATGTAACGTCCGCATTCGAACCGTATTCGTGGCCCGTCTGCGTATAAATCGGCTAGGCTTCTTAACCCGGCCCCAAACAATGCCCAGTCGAATTGTTTATCCGGTTCACGGTAGTTTATCCCTATACCGCCTCCGACATTGATGTGATCGATCGCAATGTCGTAATAACGCGCCCATTGACGGGCTTGTAGAAGATAAGCTTCCAGTATTTCTAAATGCGCCACTGCATTAAGCTGATGCGAGAGCAAATGCAGGTGAAACCCTTGCATATTGAGTTCGGGATGACTGCGCAGCCATTCGATGCAATCCGGCAATTGATCTGCCGCGATACCGAACGGTGTTGGACCCCCGCCCATCATCAGGCTTGTAGAAGAGAGGTTTTGCAATTGAAGGTTGATGCGTAGCAGTATCGATACAACACGCTTTTCTCCTTCTGCAATCAGACCAAGCCTTTGCAATTCACCCATACTTTCAACATGAATAGCGCCAGCATTGCTTTTAACGGCCAGCAGCAGTTCCCTATCCGTTTTCCCCGGTCCGCTAAAGATGACATCTTGTTGCGGAAAATGCTGCCTGACCCAAGACAGCTCTCCACCGGATGAAACTTCAAAACCATGCACGATGGGGGCAAGGGTTTCAAGTATCGGTAAATCCGAGTTGGCTTTGATGGCATAAAACAGTTCATAGGCAGGCGGCAGCGAATTTACGATGTGTGTTGCGTGCAGACGAAGCGCTTCAAGGTCATAGACATACGCACTTATCGGCTCTGTATTGCCATGGGCTAACTGTTGAAAATATGCAGTCAGCTTGTTCCATCTCAATTCCATGCCGCTGCCCCTCCCAATGCAATGGGATTGGTGACTGGCACGTAACTGGCATCCCGGTCGGCACGTTTAAAAAAGCGATTGATCATGTTAGTCTTGGCCGGGAATGGCTGGCCAGCAAGCAGAGTGTTAATGCGACGTGCGGAAACCGTATCGCCGTAATGTACTTGATATTCCTGCAAGCTGTGACCTACGAGCTGCCACAGACGCTGTTGCAGGGCTGGTTGGTCCGGCGCCAGCTGACTGATGGCTTCACAGAAATTATTGACGAATAGGCAATAGGATATACGGTTCCAGCCCTGCTCGCTGGAATACCACAATGAGTCGCGTGCGCGCTCGCTTATGCCTTGTAGTTGGTCAGCATGGTAACGTTCACGCACCAGCTTGACACCCTCAAAATCGCGCAGGAAAGTCTGGCGCGGCCAATCCTCTTGAATACCGATCACCACATTCTGCAGATGCGGCTCAAAAATGAGTCCATGCGTGAAGTAACAATGCAGCACAGGGTGTAGTATCAATTTAAGGTATTTAGTAAACCACTGTTCTATAACAACATTAAGTGGCATCGCTTCACGTGTCGCAATATTTTCGACGAGATTTTTCAGCCTCTGCTCGCTGTATATATGATTACCGAACAAGGCTCCAGCCAGGATAGGCTTGGTTTGCGGCAGCAGTATGCCATCGAAGCTTTGACGCAGTATCATGCCGAAACCTTCAATCACTTTTTTATTGGCCTCGCTGTCTGGATCACCCATATCGACCGACATGAAAGCCGGCTCTTCCAGCACGCGCATGCCGTCGAAGCTGTTGTAGAGTTGGTTCAGCAATGGCCGTAGTATGCGCGTTACTTGCATGGCACTTTCCAGCTCATACCATGCATTCTTGCGCACGCAATTGGTGATACGTATGTTCAGAGAGAATTTATAGAAATAAGGATTATTCGGCTGGTACAGTGTGCGTATTGACGAGGTGGGGTAAAAGTCCTGACCTTGTTCGCCCAGGTAGCGCATACGCCCGCTTTCCAGCGCCTGCTTTACGAGCGGTAAGCCCAGCAGATAATCCGCTTGCCAAGGATGGGTCGGCATCGCCACAAACCCCGGCTCAACTGCAGGAGATGTCCTGGCAACCGCTTCTGGGCATGACTCCGGCAGCAAAGACTCCTGACGGATGTCTTCCTTGCGGATAGCGAAATAATGTAATCGGAAGCGTGTGCGCATCTCCGGAGAATACCGAATCAAATTCTCTTCGGAAAACCCTTGTCGGCTTTTAGGCGCTGGATGAAACGGATGGCCAAAAGTTAACGATTGCTCAGAATCGATATAAGCTTCAGCAGGATCATCTGAGAAACTTTCGTTTACTGGCAAGGATAGGGCTAGCCTGGTCATGTTGACGCTATTGTGTATTTGCTCCATTAATTCGGTATTGGGCGGTAGATCATACTTCTGAGACAGCTCACGCAGCAGCACGCTAGCAAGCTTATCGTCTTCAAGCAAAGCCCAAGGTTTATTCGGTGCTTTGTGGAAAACGGGTGAACGATAACGGTAATTTCCTGTGGCAGAATGGAATGCGACAACGGTCAGCAGGCGCTCGGCGGTATGTGGCAGTAGTATTTCCATGGTAAGCCCGCCTTTTTGCTGCAGAATCAGTTTGACCGACATGGGCCATTCATTCTGGGCGAATATAGGACTTACCGCTAATTCGCCATTTGGCGCCGCTACTTCCCTGCAATAGCAATTCAGTAGCGTTTCCTGGCTGCGTTGGACTGCTTTGAGTTCTGCAGTCGAAGTGACTGGACGATGCTGTAGATTAAAATGGGTATTCATGCGTTTTCCTTTGCGGTGTTTCTGAGACTGTTCAATCGCAGCTGATTTGTTTTAACAGCGGCGATATAGCAAATACTGATGGAGATGGCGGCAGCACCAACCCAAAGTGGGCTGTATAAGCCGAATTGAGCGGAAACGACCCCCGCACACAGACCTGCCCCTACCGCACCCCATTTTGAGCTACTTTCAAACCAGCCGAAGGTTTCTCCCGCTGAGTGATGTTTGATGGTACTTGCGATCATGGTATGCAGCACAATAAAGCTTATGGTCATACCTATGCCCATGAGCAGGCGCCAGATGACGAGCCACTCGATGCCTGTCTGTTGCGCTTGTCCGATCAGACTGGCAAGTAGAAGCACAAAAGCAATGCCTAGGTTGACCAATAAATAGCGTTTGCCAAGCCAGCGTGTCATTGGCAAAGCCAGCATCAGGTATACCAGGTGAGGTAGTCCAAACAGTAAGCCTGCCCAGTTCGCTGCTAGCGATGGGAACTGAGCTTGCACCTGTGGAATAAAATACGGGAAGGTAATAACGGTAGCGAATACGAAGATGAACTGAAAAACATAGATCTGGCGTGCTGTTATCTCTGGCGCTGTGGCCGCTGTTTTTTCTGTTGACTTTTGCACCGCTGATGCATTGCCTTGCGGCAAAAATGCGATGCACACCGCTCCTAACAAGGGCAGCCATGCAAGATAACGGTACAGCAGAATTGGCGACTCGGTATTGACCCACAATCCCATGCATATTGGTGCTGCTACCAGCGCTGCCCGTGCAGACCATTGCATGGCCGTAAGTCCACGAACGAGTGCGGAACCGGACAGGATAGATGACAAATAAGTGTTGGAAGCAGCAAAAGTGCCGCCCAGTAAACCCTGCAGCACAAGGGCAAACAAGAAAACATAACTATTGCTGGCGAATCCCGCCAACAGAAAGCTAGCACTTAAACCAAGCTGCGCGCGTATCAGCAGACGTTTCTTTCCGAAGCGGTCAGACAGCTTGCCCCACCACGGGCTGGACAAAGCTGCGAATAGCGTAGGCACGATATAGAACCAGCCCGCAAGATAGATGGCATCGCTATGCAAGGATTTACTGAGAATCAGTGCGAAGAATGGCGGCATGCCCAGTGCTGCGAAAGCCGAAATGAAATGGCTGATCATCACTGCCAGCACCATCCAACGCGTACGGAAAGCGCTTGCGGAATCAATCGGGTTCATGATGTGTCTCCCGCAAGAAATTCGGGGCTGTACGCCCATAGTACTTGTTGACGTCAGATGCGCCAGTCGTCTGTTTATCGACCAGAGTAGCTGCCACCAGCAGATATTTGATATACAGCCAGTCTTCTTCCAGCAGTATGCGTCGTGCAAACGTTACGTCTTCACTTTCCGCTTCTAGTCTATTCAGTACCTGACTAATCTGATTCTTCACTCGCTTATATAAATCTTCAGAGTTGAGTTCACCAAGCGCTGCAATTGCCTCGACCAACGCTGCGATGTTCAATTGCAGCGTGATGGTGGTGAACATCTGTGCCAATGGCAATTCGTCATTGACCAGAATGCGTTTATCTTCCAGATGCTTGATGCGAGTAGCCAAGTCAGGCCAGCGCTTTTCGAGCATTGCACCATTGATGCGCGCCGCATCATTGTCCTTCAGCAATAGACGCAATCGTGGCACATTGTCCTGCAGTACCAACATTGAATTCTGCTGATTGGATTCGAGGGCAATGCCGTAACGAATCCATAATGTCAGATGCAGATTCAAAGTTAGCGTTAAGTATTCTTCAATAAACTGATCCAAGTTTCCTTTATAGAAGCACTGGCAAATCTCTTCAACCACAAGCTTTCCTGCAGGCGTTTTCGCAGCCAGGGCCGCGACAGGCAGCATGCTTGACTCCTGCAATTGATCTTGCGGATAGCGGCGTATGATAAATCCCAGGAAGTTCTTCTGCGCCACATGGGCGCCAGTGTCTTCTGCCGATAGCAATACCGAATCATGAAGCGCTGGTTCGGTTTCAATGATCTTGCTTAATAGCGTTTGGATACGGTGTCCATCGGCGATGGTGCTGGGTTTGATGGTGCGGATATTGCGCCCGCCCAGTGTGCGTATCGTGAGTGGTAGTTTGAGATGCCAGGCTGGCTCCTCGCAGAGTGCCAAAGTACGTACCGAAAGCGTGGGCTCTACAAGCATTGAGCTATTAGGAGCCCGTATGCACTGGTTTGCGAGTCCGCTGCTGCTCAGGAATTCGTCTAGATCGTTGTTCCATACAAATGGATGCACTGGCACCAGGGTATGGGTCTCGGCCAAATGCGTTGTTAAACCGACTTTAGCAAAATCTGGCCAACCTTGCGGTAGATTGTCTCCCTGCTGACTATAAAGTGCTTTCGGTACCGCTAGCCAATTGAGTTCAAATTCAGGCTGGAATTCAGGCGCATATTGAGCCAGATCATTTACGTTAAAGCCCAGTTTGGCACGTGCTGTCGGGTAAAAAGGATGGTCCTGGAATGCGGCAAGTCGGTCATAATGTTGTAAGCGCTGATGCCATGTTGGCAAATCTGCGCCGCATGCCTGAGTCATGCTGCTGTGCCAATTTGCGAACCAGTCACTGCGTACTTTTTCGCAAGCGCTGCGATGTTCTGTTGCAGCTTTGCATTCAACTTCAAAGTCAAAATAGCCTTGTGCCTGTTCATCGTCAAGGCCCTGACGGAAGAATCCCAGTATTTCCTCAACGGTGGCCATCGGCTTGCTTTTTTGGAAGTCACCACATAGCAAAGGTAACTGGCTTAGTCGCCACGACTGCATATATGCACAGTGTTTAACGGGTATCCACAGCTTATCATTACCGATATGGTCAATTTGTAGCCAGAGCTGACCAGCTTGGGAATATGCCTTGGCACTGTCGGGCAATCCGTTAGCATTTATGATGTGCCCAATGGATACACATTGCCTGACATCCTCGCGTAATAGAGTATCGACTACGCGTTGGCAAATGTAATCCACATCTTGCAGCGTTTTTGCCCAGTCTGATTCATCGACTATGGTAGGCATATTCATGCTGCAATCTCCCAGTTTAGCGATTGACTGGCCCTGTCCATCGCACTGGCCAATTGTGTTGCACAGGTCCCCGAACCTCTTAATACCCCCAGGTAATCCTTGTTGGAGTTAGTCAATCTTATCTTGTCGCCGACTTTACGCAGTGGCAAATAGGTTAACTTGAAAGCTTCCTCGCTCATAGTGAACCCCTCCGGCACATGATCCAGCCGGCCAGCCTCGCCAGCAGTAAAATAGCGTATCCATGCCGCATTGTTCGAGACCTGAATGTTAGGTAACGCTTCACCTAGATACAGCCTAAGCACAGTCTCAAATAAGCGAATCTGCAATACATCGCACAGCAGGAATTCACGATAATCACCGATGTTGCGGTAGTTGATTTCAATTAAGCGCGGACCGCGCTTGGACATGACGAATTCAGTATGGCAAGCACCAAACCCTACGCCGAATTTACGGATTATTTCGAGCACCTCTGCCTCAACTAGCGACGGCAATCCCGTGCCCCAAACTGCATCCAATTCAACAAAATAGGGTGGGGGTGTGAGTTTGACTTGGAAGCCGCCCAGAACTATCAGGTCTTGACCATCTCCCAGCGTTTCCAGCGTATATAAGGGCCCCTCAATATACTCTTCAATTAGCAGGGCCTGGCCGGCATGCGCTGCCCATATTGCTGCACAGTGTGCATATAGCTCTTCGTGGTTATGGGCCATACTGACGTTCTGACTGGCTACGCCTTCTCTGGGCTTGATGATGCAAGGCAGTGGGACATCATGTTGAATTTTTTTAAGATCTTTGGCATCAAACACTACAGCGTGCCAAAGCGTATCGATGCCTAGCGTAGCAAGGCGTTTCCGCATCTCCGCTTTGTTTTTTGCACGATAGGTCGTTTGCCAAGCTTTGCCAGGCAGACCGAAATATTCCGCCGCCAGTGCTGTGCTGCTCTGAAGATGGTCACTATTGGAAAAAATCGCCGCTGGCGGTTGCTGACGACTGGAGATCGCATCAATAACTGCCAGCGGGTTAAAAACGTCACACGCTAAGATCTCATCCGGACATGCAAGCAAGTCTTGCTTGGCAAAGTGCTCACGGTGGGCCTGTGCACAGTCGGTAAGCAAGATCACTGAAAGTCCGAGTGATTTTGCGGCTGGAATGAAACCTTCATTAACAGAATCTGTGGGTACATGTGCATTAATGATAATTTCCCTCATAAACTTCTCCTTGATTTAAGTGCTCAAAACTAGCTAATATGATAATGATAATCATTCTCAATATAAAAGCAACCTAAATCAATCAAAATATTATGTTGTCTATCGGTGCAGGGTTGAATTAAGTAGAAACAAAAGAGGCGATGTAGCCTTCTGGAACGGCAAGAAGCAAGGTTAATTGTCTACTTGAATCGACGGACTAAATATAGATAAACTCCTGTCAACATTAAAAAGGTTGGCATCAATCCTACCGTGAGTAATAGCCATAGATGGCCTGGTAGCACTTGCCCGGTATGTATGGGAAAAGCCCAGTTAAACCACCGTTTGGCCGGTTCAGATTGGTCTATTTTTTTTACCTCTAAAACTTCACCATCCTGGGGATGTAGATAGACTAGGTTTAATCCATTGGGGTGCGGATCATTCATCGTCTTCATGCGCACAACTATCGGCTTGATTGGCAATGAAGGAACCAACATAGAATGCGCATGCCCATCTTTCATGGCTAATTTGGCATGCAGAAGCACAGTATCTAATGACGCTCTTTGATTTTTGCCATCATTTATAACAATTGGCGGTTTATCAGCAATACGATTAAATAAACCATTTACTAAAACAGATGTAGCTTGAGAGAAGCTTAAGCTTACACCCGTTACCAATGCCACCATCAATAGCGGCGCGGAAAGAATACCTACCAGCCTATGTAGATCGTAATGCCAAACCAACTGACTTTTTTTTGCCCTAAACTTGAATCCAGATTTCCACTTTTTAGGTTGCCAAAGGTATATGCCAATGATAGTAATCAATATCAACCCTATACCTATCCACCCTGATATCTGTTTTCCGTCCTTACCTAATAATAATTCGCTGTGTAAATGTAATAGCCAGCCGAATGGCCAATAATTGGGGGAGCGAATATCAAGGACTTCTCCCGTATATGGGTTGATGACTATCTGTTTTTCTTTAGTTTTAAATTCATAAGGAAAAGTGGGGCTTTTGGGAAATAAAATTTGTACATCCTGATGTACAGGTAACCTTGAGCTTGCCTTTAAAAAAAGACTTTGTAGAGGCAAAGCTACTTTATTTGTTTTTAGCACGTACTCTGGTGTAGCAATCTCACGATCATAGATTAACCAACTGCCTGTCAATCCAATGATTGAAATAAAAACGCCGAGGATCAGGCCTAACCATCTGTGTAACCATCTTAAAGTTCCCATCAATTGATGAACCTATTCTGTTAATTAATAGTGCCAGTTATGAATTTAATAGCCAAACATATAAAGCGAAGCAAAATTATAAATCTTGTTGCGAACAATAACAATTATCATTTAGAATTACATATTAAGTTGAAGTTCGGCTAAATGAATCTTCATTTATAAAAAAATAATTGAGCCGATATCTGAGTCTGATTAGCCATCTTAGCTAGTGGCGACCTCGATAGCTCCTCTTTATTTCATATTAAAACTAAGTCACAGGGATAAATAACCACATGTTTTACCAATCTCAACTAAAAATCATTCATGTCGCAGTGTTAATGGCACTGGCGAGTAGTGCACAATTTGCCACAGCTGAAGAATCAAGCGCTAACGCGACTGCTGAATCACCTGCTATTGAAGCACTCCCAGAGGTGACAGTAAGCTCGACTAAAGACGAGTCTTCCTACCAACCTTTAACCACTACGACAGCAGCCAAGATAGAAGCGCCATTGCGTGATATTCCGCAGACCATCAATGTTGTTCCAGAAGTCTTAATCGAAGACCAGGGGGCAAGATCCATGCAAGACGTTCTGAAAAATGTGCCTGGCGTTTCTTTTAATATAGGAGACGGCCAGCGTGATCAGTTCGTCATCCGCGGCTTTGATGCGATTGGCGACCTCTTCGTCGATGGGATCAGAGACGATGCACTTTACTATCGAGATCTTTCCAATATAGAACGTGTGGAAGTGGTAAAAGGCCCTGCTGCGGTGTTGTATGGTCGCGGGTCTTCAGGCGGCATCATTAACCGGATTACCAAAAAGCCAGGCATATCCGTGCGAGACGTGGAGTTGACCGCAGGCTCTTATGAACAGAAACGCGCAACTTTCGACTTTGGTGATGCACTAGGGGATTCAGCGGCGTTTCGGGTTACCGGGGCAGTAGAAGATTCAGGCAGCTTCAGGGATGAAGGATTTTTGGAGCGTGAACATATTGCACCATCGCTGGCTTTGCAATTATCGCCAGACACAAAACTGCTATTACAGGTAGAAAAGCTGCGGGACCGTCGTCTGACGGATATGGGCATCCCCGCTTTTCAGGGTAAGCCAGCAAAAGTGGATATCGATACTTTTTATGGTACCTCTGATGCGAAAGACGAAGATTATTCGCAATCCGACGTACTGTCTGGCCGTATAAAGCTGGAACATACGATCAACAATAGCCTTAAGATACAGAACACTTTCTCCAGCTACCACTACGAACTGGACCGCAAGAATACTTTTGGTCAAACCGTCAATGAGGCTGCTCGAACAGTGAGGCTTTTCCACGGCGAAACCCAGCGTGAGGACGATGGATGGTTCAATCAGCTGGAACTGATTCAGGACCTGACATTAGGCAATACTCAACATCAGCTGTTATATGGGACTGAAGTGGGACAGCAGCACAAAGACCTGCAGGTGATTAACTGGACTACATCACTACCCAATGCGGCCGGAGTACGGGCTCAGTCCGGTCCTAACGTACCATTATTCAATCCTGGTCAGCCGGATATTTCCGCTTTCGGTGTGCCTGTTTTGAGGCAAGACAATGTGACTACTTTGAAAGTCACGAGCGCTTACGTTCAAGATTTGGTCACGCTCACAGACCACTGGAAAGCGCTGGTGGGCGTTCGCTACGACGAATTCAAGCAGAAAGTAGACGACAACTTTAGAGGCGGTATTGATCGCGAGCGGACGGACCGCGAATGGAGTCCGCGTGCCGGTGTAGTCTTCCAGCCGAATAATTGGCAATCCTATTATGTCTCTTATAGCCGCTCCTTCCAGCCTTCAGGCGAAGTGCTTGCATTCTCGACAACTCAATCGGAACTGGAGCCGGAAGAGACCAATAATATTGAAGTCGGGGCCAAGCTGGATTTCTTCGGTGGCCGACTTTCGACCACTGCTTCGGTGTTCCATCTGGAGCGGGAAAATATCAAGAATACGGTTCCGGGTACTAATCCTGCCCAGATTCAATCGGTGGGTACGCAACGGACGCGCGGGCTTGAACTGACTGCCGCTGGCGAAATCGCTTCACGCTGGCAGGTCTCAGTAGGTTATGCCTACCTGGATGCAGAAATCACTGATTCGATCGCGACACAAAATACCAATACCTCTCCACCAATCGTCATCGCCTTGGAAGGCAATCGCGCCGCACTAACCCCGCGCCACAGCGCTAACCTATGGCTAATGCACGATTTAGGAAGCGGCTTTAGTGTCGGTGGCGGACTGAATTATGTAGGGGATAGATACGCTTCTCCGGATAATACCGTTACTTTAGAGAGTTATTTAACGGTGGATGCAGCGGCGATATACAGAAGTAAAAAATACGATGTTGCACTCAACCTAAAAAATATTACTGACAAGGAATATTTCATTTCAGGTCACGGCGCAAGCAATAACCTCAATGCACCGGGCGCGCCTAGAACGGCTGAAGTCAGTCTAAGACTTCATTTCTAAAGTTCAGTTAAACGAAGGGCGGCGGCAAAACTACCGCTGCCCATAATCTCTACATTTTGCAGTAGCTATTTCGACTATGAATGCCAGCAATTTTGCTATAAAAGCTCATCGTTGGAGGTCCGCTAAGGGCCGGAAAGCGACGACGTATTAGGCGGCTTTTTGTTGTCCTTCAGAATTGATAGTCAACTTGAGATCCCAGCCTTTTCATTATTCTCAATTCAGCATTCAACCTTAACATCCCTTCAGCAGACGTTCATTTAAATGAGCCATCGAAAACCGTCGACCAACGAAAATACATAGATGCGAACAGAATAAGATTTTTGTTTCAATAATGAACATTTGGATTAAACTGAATTAAATAAAAATAATACTGGCGATTAAGCTTACTCAAATATCAATTACTTGAACGATTTATATTGCGAAATCGGAATGAACAATCTCAGCGCATGAAAGTTCTTTGCGCAGGCGTATGCAGCCTAATCCTTTCGATGGGTATAGCTCGATTTTCTTATACGCCCCTTTTGCCCTTAATGCATGAGCAAGCTGGCCTCCCACTTTCACATGCAGGATTTCTAGCAGCGATTAATTACACAGGCTATTTATGCGGAGCACTCCTAGCCTCATTAATCAATGATATTGTAATCAAAGATCGTCTATTTAGAATTGGTATGGTCATTGCCGTTGCCAGTACAGTAATGATGGGGCTCACTGACAATTTCACCATATGGTCAATATCACGCTTCATCGCTGGCCTAAGTAGCGCTGCTGGATTAATGTTTGGTAGTGGACTAATCCTGAATTGGCTCATTCGTCATAATCATTACAGCGAACTTGGCATACATTTTTCTGGCGTTGGTTTGGGTATTGCTGTTTGCTCGGCAGCCGCTATCCTAATGGGTCCCTCAGTTAGTTGGAATGTGCAGTGGTTTGTTTTTTCCATCATCGGATTATTGTTACTTATTCCAACGTTTAGTTGGTTTCCTGCTCCAGATCGAAGTGCTATTACTAACACTGGTAAGATCTTGTTGGATTCTCCGCCAACTCCAGCTTTTCTGAGCCTTTTAATGGTAGCGTATTTTTGTGCAGGCTTTGGCTATGTGATCACCGCTACATTCATTGTATCAATCGTAAATTCACTCCCAGGGCTAGAAGACAAAGGTAACTTAGTATTTCTTGTGATTGGCATAGCCGCTGGGCCGTCTTGCATTGCCTGGGATTCAATAGCTCGCCGGATTGGGGGGCTGAACGCACTCGTCATCGCTGCACTTATTCAAATCATTGGGATTTTGCTTCCAATGACAGGAGGCGAATTAATAAGTGTCATGGTTGGTGCGTTCCTATTTGGTGGTACATGTATGGGTATTGTGAGTCTTGTACTTAGTATTACAGGACGCTATTATCCAACGCGACCGGCCAAGATAATGGGGAAAATGACGATTGCTTATGGTATTGCCCAAATCATTGGCCCCGCAATTACTGCCCAGATTGCCGTCAACTATGGGAGTTACTCTACAGGACTTTACATAGCTGCTGGGGTTATGGCATTGGGCAGTTTCTTATTTTTTCTGCTTAGAAGAATGGAGATGGTTACTGTTTAGTTTGGCCAATCTTAAGCAGACATTAGTTTTGTGATCCAAGGGAACTTAGATTTATCAGCAGGCTTAACTGAATTTCCACTAAGATTTTACAAATGACAGCATAATAAATCTAATCAGCAAATGGGTATTGCAAGTCCATCTTAATTCATTAGAAAAGTATCAAAATCACTTTCGTTAAGGGGTTTGCTGAAGAGATAACCTTGAAATAACTTACACCCATTCGCGATTAGGAAATTCTTTTGATCTATAGTTTCCACACCTTCAGCTATTACTTCCAAACCTAAGATTTTTGCTAAAGAAATTATAGTTTTAGCAATTGATGCATCATGCTCATCATGCATGATATCTCTTACAAATGATTGATCTATTTTCAATTGACTCAGTGGCATTTTCTTTAAATGATTAAGCGAAGAGTATCCCGTACCGAAGTCATCCAAAGAAAAATTTAATCCTTTATCTTTGAGCTTCAGCATTTTGTCTACTATTTCTTCATGATTAGAGATAAAAATACTTTCAGTAAGCTCAATTTTTAATTTTGATGGGTCGATTTTATATTTCTCGATTGTTTGTAGGATGTGGTCCACGAAATCAGGTTGGATGAATTGAATGACACTTACATTAACTGCAACAGTCAATTTTGAAGTAATTGTATCTTTTCTCCATTGCACTAATTTTTTGCATGCGCTTTCAATCACCCACTTGCCCATTTGAATAATCATCTTATTGTCTTCAGCAATAGGTATAAATGTAGCTGGCGAAACCATACCTCTATTGGGATGTGTCCATCTTAGTAAGGCTTCTGCACCAACAACATTCGCTTGCACATCTAGTTGAGGTTGATAGTGTAAAGAAAGTTGATTTTTGGTAATACATACTCTTAAATCCTCTTCAAGCGATACTCTCGAAATTATTTCTAAATGCATAGCAGGATCATAGAATTGCATCGTGTTTCGCCCACTAGACTTGGCTTTATACATAGCTAAATCGGCATGCTTGAGTACCTCTGTAATATTGTCATCATTCCTCGAAAATAAGGTTATACCTATACTTGCTGAACTAACATGCTCAATATGTTCCAGCATGTAAGGCGAATTCAGACTATTGAGAATTTTCTGGGAAATTTCTGCACATTCAAATGTTGCTACAGTTTCAATTTTGCTGAGATTCTCTAACATTACCACGAATTCATCCCCTCCAAATCGAGCCACGCAATCTGTTTTTCTAATACACGAAGATAATCTTTGACTGATTTGCTTCAACAAAAGATCACCCACATCGTGCCCGACTGTGTCATTCAAAGATTTGAAATTATCGATATCGATGAATAATAATGCACCATAAGTATCATAACGACTGCAAACATTAAAGGCATGTTTTAGCCTTTCCGTAAGCAGTGTACGATTTGGCAAACCAGTCAATTGATCGTAGAACGCGAGCTTTTCAATTTTTTCTTCGGCAAATTTTCGGTCGGAAATGTTTGTGTTAATTGAAAAAACAGACTGGGGTATATTTTTCTCATCTCGTACCAGAGTCCAATGACTTTCGATCATTAACTTTTTAGAATATTTGTTAACTTGCTCAATTTCTCCAGTCCACTCACCTTTTTCGAGCAATGTTTTCATAGCAATTCTGAATTCCGTAGGGTCAGGATAAATCAACGATTCAATCGGTTCACCTAAAGCCTCATCAATTGTCCACCCATATAATCTCTCAGCTCCTCTATTCCAGAATAGTACGTTATTGTTTAAGTCTTTTACTAAAATGGCATCTTGAGCTTTATCCAATAAAGATGCCTGGTTCCTGATATGCACGTCGGAGTTGAGTCTTGCTAATTCTGAACTTGCTCTTGCCGCAAAAACTTTCAACAAAGCTATTGCTAGATCGGTCCCTTGTGTAATGTTTTTCATCAATATGAAAATCATTCCAATTAATTTGCCATCACTACTAGTGAGTTGGTGGCCTATATACTCTTGCATGCCAAGTGAAATCATCGTTTTGGAAAGCGAGCAATTTTTATCCTTGGATAATACGTATGTTTCATTTTCAAGAAGAAAACTACATGGACTACCTGAAACTTCATACTCAATATTATCTATAATTTCATTATTCACTACTGCAACCAATGTTTTTGCTTTTAATGGCTTTTCATCAGTAAGTTGAGCGATAAATCCTGCATCAGCTCCAATAGTTTCAATCATGCTATATGTAAGCTGGTGAAAAAACTTTTCATCTATGCTAGCAGTTACGCTTTTGGACATTTTGAGCAAGGCTTCGTGAAACTTTTTATTTTCTTCTTGGCTGCGGATGTTGATAATGCCGAAAGCTAAGTCATCTGCTAATTCCTGTAACAAATTGACCTCGCTAGTTATAGGAGTAAATGTTTCTTTTGTATACATTGCTACCAAACCAAAAGTGGTCCCACCATGATTCAAAGGTAAACATATAACTCCTTTGAAACCATGCTTAAGCGCTATGTTTGTCCATGGTGAAAATCCACTATCGCGTGTTATATCCCCAACTACAACAGGCTTACCTCCCCGAATGGTCCTTGCAGCCGGACCTCTTCCTATAACTGGGTCGTCAGACCATGTGAGTTTTATGTCTTTAATATGAGAAATGTTTCCAAAGTGCGCAGCAGGTTTTATTGATTTTTCAGGATCATTGTTTGCAAAACCGACCCATGCCATTTCATAGTTGCCTGTAGAAACTATTAGCTCACATAATTTGGTCAATAGCTCTAACTCATTGACCGAACGAATTAAAAGTTCATTGGAAGAGCTTAGTAACCGAAGTGATCGATTCATCCGTGCTATTTCTATTTCAGTTTTTTTTCTTTCAGTCACATCTTGTCCAGAAGCTAAAAGAAAAACCACATTTTGATTTGCGTCTTTAATAGGGGTCAGTACAAACTCTGTTTGCCTGCATTCTCCGGAGTTTGTAAAGTAATCAGTCGAGGCATGAATTACTTGCCCAGCTTTTCCTTTATGAACTACATCCTTTATGTAATCAGTTACACCGGAGCTTTTAGACCACCAGCTCGTGTCCCAAAAATACTTGCCTATCTCATCTCCACGAAGGTAGCCACAAGCATTTAAAGCAATATCGTTAACATCAATTAAAATTCCATTTTCATCCATAAGACCTTGGAACAAATAGGATTGATTAAAAACTGCTGATAGTTTGTTGATATTTGAAAAGTTCTGATCAGATAGCTCACTCAAAAGCTTATTTTGACGCCGTAACTCCAATTGAGTCATAGCTTGGCCAGCAAGGATTTTCAGAGAGTCAATCTGCAATGATGTGAGTTGCCTTGGCTGAAAATCTTTGATAGCTAATGTGCCTAGTGGGTGACCATTGGGGGATATCAGAGGAACACCGGCATAAAACCTTATTTTCGGATGCCCAACCACCATGGGGTTTTCTTTGAATCTAGAATCTTCTAGGGCATCAGATACAATGAAAATATCCGCAGATAGAATCGCCTGTGCACAGAATGCAATCTTTCTGTCGTTTTCACGTTCCACCAGGCCAACTACTGATTTAAACCATTCTCGCTCTTTGTCAACGAGAGTGATGGTTGCAATAGGGGTATCGCAAATTTTCGATATCAAACTGGTGATATTATCGAAGTCAGATTCAAAAGGGGTGTCTAATATGTTATATGACAACAGATCCAACAACCTGCTATTTTCATCTTCGAGATTTTTCATAGCTCTTCCATAATAAAATCTTTAACATTGGAAAAGTAAATTAATAAGGCTTAAGAAATTTATTAGCTTATATTTTACAAATTAGTTCAACTTGTATTTAAGGTAGTGTTACGACCTCAAATTGTTCTGAACATATAAACTACTGGATTCAACTACAAGCTTCATCGAGTATTCATTTTTGTAGTTGAATCAAATTACCAATTTACTCTAAATTTGCATATATATGAATATTTACCGCGCTAACGATGGTTATTCAAATTAGTATAAGAAATTACCCGCAAAAGAAATTCAACTGATTACCTCTATTACTGAAAACTTTGAGGGTAACGGAATTATGGAAATTTAATTTAGTGTGAAGAACTTTTATAGGCAGAAAGCGACGTATCAAACACTAAGCAGACATTCACAATTGCACTAGAACTGCATTATTAAAGCTGTCGTAGCACTTAGGCTTTCTTCAGAAAAGCTATCTTTCTGTTGGAATATTTTATCTTTACTGTGAAATTTTCTAAGCTCGGCTCTTAATGCAAAATGCTTAGATATTTTATAATCAAGATTGGCTGAATAGCTGAATGTCCTGAAGCCTTTAGGCGTATCCGTAGTAACAATGACTTGGTCTTTGTCTTGATAATACTCAGCTCTCGCACTCATGCTCAACTTGTCTGAGTACGTGAATTTAGCAATGACTATCGGCGTAAACCATACATTGTATCGACTACTGTTTTTCTCTGATTGCTCTGCGCCGATATCAAAACCTGTGATCAAACCCCATTGATCATTGAGCTGATATTGCCCATAAAAATTATGGAAATAGCGCATTCTTCTATCCTCATCGGATTTATCATTGCCTATATAAGAACTGCTATTGAAGGTGATTCTTGAATTGGGTTTATAAGTCAGTTGGTGACCCATGGATGGCGTTGTATTACCGTCAGGGCGCTGGATTCGCTGCCAACCATTCAAGATAAGCCCGCTCGCATACCATCTGCCATCTTCAGAGGTATAGGAAAGGCGCAGTCCCGTTTCGAAATAAGGGGAGTTATCTGCGAGCATGCTTCTGGTAACAGTCCAGTTGTCAATTCCAATCGCACTTTCAAACCCGATATGTGAGGGTAGTAGGCCTGCGTCTATCCAGACAGTATCCGATAGCTTCAGGCCGATATTAGCTTCAAACAGCTTCTGTAAATCTTTCGGTTCCAAAGCGTAATTAGCGCGCATATAGGTGCCTGAACCTAGGGCTAAATTGGCCCGTACCCATTCAGTGTTAAAATTTGCTTTAATAAATCCTAAATTAATACTTGGTTTATCAGTGACATTATGACTGTAGGTAAAGCCAGGCCTTAGATCATCAGAGGGGCGATTGAAATCATGCAAATAATAGGTTTCTAAGTAACCACTAACGCTTAACTTGCTTTGCACTGGTTGGCTCGATTCCGCTGCAAATGTTTGTTGGGCGAATATGGACAGAATGGTCCATAGTGATAAGTTGCTACTAATTTTCATAAGGCATAAATCTTGACTTAAACACGCATTATTTTAAATATGCACCCGTGATCCTAATTCAATAACACTATTGCTAGGAATATTGAAATAATCTACGACACTTCCTGCATTTCGTGACATCACACTAAACATATCATCACGCCATTTAGCCATGGCACCGCCATGTCCAGAAATAATAATTTCCCTACTCACGAAATATGAAGTGGTAAACGGGTCGAAAGTGAACCCAGGGATATCACATTCAGCTAATGCTTTTGGAATATCTGGTGCCTGCATAAAGCCGTAATTTAAACTCACTTGCCAAAAACCCTTACCCAGAAATTTTACAGAGTGACGTTCTTCAGCAGCTACAGTAGGGATATCAGCATACGTCACAGTAATAATCAGATTGGTCTTATGTAGTACCTGATTGTGTTTTATATTATGCAACAATGCTTGAGGCACAGTATCCTTGCTTGCATTGAGATAAGCGGCTGTACGATCAATTATTGAAATATCACTATTCTCTAGATTATTGATGAACAGATCCATTTTAGGATCATCCTCATGGATCTTACTTAAAAGGATCTGTCTCCCTTCTCGCCATGTCCACATAACCACAACCAAAATCATTGCCAATGCTATTGGAAACCACCCACCTTTTAAAAACTTTACAGAACATGATGCTAGCAACAATATATCTAACGAAATAAATATGCCTGTAGCACCTAAGGCGATCCATAGGGGATACTTCCAAATATTGCGTACTACAAAAAAGGTCAATATAGAGGTAATCAGCATGGTGCCTGTAACGGCTATACCGTAAGCCGCTGCAATAGCAGACGAATTTTTAAAAGCAATGACCGTTAAACATACAGCAATGAGAAGCGCCCAGTTAATAGCAGGTATATAGATCTGCCCGGACTCTTTTGCTGAGGTATGCAATATGCGCATGCGAGGTAAAAACCCTAGTTGAATGGCTTGTCTGGTAATTGAATATGCGCCAGAAATGACCGCCTGCGATGCAATAATGGTTGCAAGGGTAGATAGCACCACAGCAGGGATAAGCAAGCTTTCTGGAAATGCGAGGTAAAAGGGGTTGGTCACTGCCTCTGGGTGTGCTAACAATAAGGCGCCTTGCCCAAAGTAATTGAGTGCTAAGCCCGGTAATACTAAAGCTGTCCATGCAATCCTAATCGCAGGGCGCCCAAAGTGCCCCATATCGGCATAAAGCGCTTCGGCTCCAGTTATTGCTAGTACGACGGCGCCTACTGCAAGAAATACTCCTGACCCTCTATCAACTAAGAATTGAAGTGCATAGAAGGGATTAATGGCTTGGAGGATAGTAGGCATTTTGATGATATGCCAAATGCCAATGATACCCAGCGTTAAAAACCAAATGACGATAATGGGTCCAAACAGTTTGCCTACTTTGTCCGTGCCTTTTTTCTGGAAATAGAATAGGCCGATCAAGATAGCAATTGATAATGGCAAAATGTAAGGGGTAAGTTTTGGCGTAATCAATGACAACCCCTCAACCGCTGATAAAACAGAAATGGCTGGGGTGAGGATGCTGTCTCCGTAAAACAAAGCAGCACCAAATACACCTAGTCCAAATAAAACAGTTTTTGCTCGATGTTGATGAACAGCCGAAGATGCCAAAGCAAGCAATGCCATGATGCCGCCTTCTCCCTTATTGTCGGCCCGAAGTACTAACATCACATACTTAAGCGAAACCACAAACATAAGGGCCCAAAATATGGCAGATACTGCTCCTAATATATTGGCATGGGTTAAAGTGATACCTGTCGATTCCCCAAAAATTTCTTTGACGGTATAAAGCGGGCTTGTACCGATGTCTCCGTATACGACACCAATAGCTCCCAGTGTGAGCGCGGCAAGGCCTTTGGATGGTTGACTCATTTTTAACTGCCCCTATGAAAGATTGGGGCATTTAAACATCATCAATATATCAATCGCATAAACAAAACCTGCTAATTAGCAGCTAAACGATAACCTATCCCAGCCTCTGTAAGGATATATTGAGGTGTTGCCGGATTCTTCTCTAACCTCGCACGTAGTCTACCCATGTGAATCCGCAAATAATGAAGTTCGTCAACATATTCACTTCCCCAAACGGCGCTCAGCAGCTGGCGATGGGTAAATACTTTGCCGGGTTTCTGTGCTAACTGAAACAGCAACTTAAATTCAATGGGTGACAGGTGTACTGGTTGACTATTGAGCCTAACGGTTTGATTCGCCATATGGATTTCTAGTGCGCCAGCAAGGTAAACATCATCCCTCAGAGACATCATACTCGTTCGTTTTAAACTAACGCGAATGCGCGCCAATAACTCTTGAATTCCAAAAGGCTTGGCAAGATAGTCGTCCGCGCCCAAATCAAAACAACGCACTTTTTCTTGCTCCGACTGTTTAGCTGACAATACAATAATGGGCAAATCTGAATAGGAGCGAATACTAGTGATGAACTCTGCCCCATCGCCATCAGGAAGGTTTAAATCCAAAATGGTTAACAAAGGTTTAAAGCGGGCAAAGTGATGTTTGGCGTTTTCAAGGTGAGTGACGCAAATCACCGTATAACCATTTAACTGTAAGCTGGACTGTAGAAATTTTTTAATTTCAGCATCGTCTTCAACAATTAAAATATATGGGTTATTTGACATGATCAATATCGATATTTGGTTTGCTGAAAATTAGGCTGACTTTAGCCCCATGCTTTTCCCCTTTTTCAAAGATAAGCGCTGCTTGATGTAAATTTGCAACTGCATGCACAATCGACAAGCCCAAACCGAAACCTTTATTGCGGCTAGATTCAAATTTCTTAATATGATCTACATTAAATCCATCCGCAAAACCACATCCACTGTCACACACTGTAATAAAGACCTTTCCCTCGGATTCGCCCACGGCAACTTGTATCATGGCATTAGGACAGTTGTTATCAATATTGGCTTGCTTTGCATTTTCAACCAAATTAGCCAATGCCAAAACCACAAGGTCATGGTTAGCATTCACCAAGATGTCGGGTTGATTTACTTGAATGGATAATGGCGGAGCATCTGTTTGATACTGATAGAGATTGACTAACGACCCTAACATTTCCTCTGGTGATTGAATCTCCTTTGCAATGGACTCTTTAGATACCGATTCTAATCGGACCAGGGACAGTATATTTTCTGTCGTTCGTGCTAAATGCTTTGCTTGAGATGAAATAATGGTAGTGAGGTGTTGCCTCTCATGTTCATTGAATGAAATCTCTGGCTGGTTGAGTGTCGTTGCTGCACCTAAAATCGATGTAAGCGGTGTTCTCATGTCGTGGGCAATCGAAGCTAGTAATGCACTTCTGATCGCTTCTTCTCTAGCCTGATTTTCTGCAATAAGCGTTCTTTCTTTTTGCAAAAGATGTTGATATGCAACTGCAATGTTTACTACGGCAAGTTTGATGCTTTCTAGTAAATGGTGATCTACTAAGGGGCCAGTTTGGGGAATCAGTACGACAGGGTCATGACTTGAGAGTCGATTGAAAGGAAAAATTACAAAATCCGCATCAGACCAATTGTTAGTCCCAATCCCAAAAGATTTACCATTGGCTTGCACCCATGCAATGGCATTGCATTGTTCAGAAGTAAGAGCGTAATTACCCAGTATGGGCACCTCATTGTTAACGATTAACACCGTGCTGCCAAACTCTTTCTCAAGCAATATTTGGCAGTCCTCTAATAGTCCTTGAATGGTGTCTGAATATGAAAGCTTTTCAGCTAGCTTTCTTAAAAACTCTGCACGCATGTAAGCCTGCTGTGATTGAAAAGTTTCAACTTTCAGCCGTTTCACCAAAGAAGTAATGGCAACCGATACAATCAAAAAACTAAGCAGACTCGCCCAAGATGCAACATGACTTACTTGAAAGGTGAATCTTGGCTCAACAAAGAAATAGTTGATGATGAGAAAGCTTATAAATGCAATAAGTACCGTTTGGAAATTGGAATAGTGA
The DNA here is from genome assembly GCA_002928535.1 of Methylotenera sp. Classification (GTDB taxonomy): domain Bacteria; phylum Pseudomonadota; class Gammaproteobacteria; order Burkholderiales; family Methylophilaceae; genus Methylotenera. The sequence goes on from PERG01000012.1 coordinate 32,558, forward strand.
TAAGCAATTCCCACTACAAACATCAAGTAGAGCATCGAAATACCAGTTAATCCCAAACTCTCATACCACTGATAGCTTATGAGAGTAATGGCTGATATTAGAAAGATCAGTAAGGAGTACTTTTTTAATGACATCTTACTATGAAGACCTTATGAATCTTAAAACACTATTATGAGTCTTATCAGAGAAAATAAATAAAACTTCAATGCGAATTAGTGTTCTGCTTCACTATTTAGAACGGCGGAATTAGATCTGAATCCGTATAGAGACTTTTGATAACTGAACGTCGGCTTTGGGCCGAAAGCGGACCTTGGAATTTCAAACTTCAAAAATATTAAAGCCCATAAAGGCCTTTAATATTGATATCTCATCTTAAATTAATTAAGAAATTGCCAGACTTGTTATGAGCTTACATTTTGCGGTGTTGATCACTCCCATGGTGATGTGATTTTCCATGAAACTTATAACCAGTGCGTTCGCCTTTAGCATGATTTTCTTTGAAGGTCTGCGCTTTTGTGCGTTGTTCAGGGGTTAAAAGTGCGAATACCTTGGCTTGCGTACGGGCACGCATCAGAACCTGATCTCTTTCCAAATTAGCTAAGCCTGCTGCAATTTGCTGGGCTTTGGCATCATCGAATGATTGCGCATGAGTCGTATCGCGTAATGCTTGCATCAGTTCATGACGCTGTTTTTGCTGCTCGCGAATAATCGGTGCCTGATCATGGCGCAATGTAAAGAGCTGGTCTTTTTGTGCTTGGCTTAAATCTAGCCCACGCAGGAAGTGTGGTACACCGTCTTTGTTAGCGCGGTGGTTAAATCCATGTTTATGACCATGATGATTGCGTTCGCAATGTGCACCTTGTTTGCCATCTTGCTGCTGGCCGTCGTGGGCGATAGCAGGGGTCGCTAATGGAAGTGCCAGAGCCAGTACTGAAGCACTTATCAATTGTTTCAATGTCAATCGTGTGTTCATATTCATTCCTTTGATAATAAAAATTATTGCTTAGTAAGCATGAGTGAACTGTGGTTTACGTGCTTATTTAAGACGATGTCATTGTGAATTTTGGCCATGTTAAGTGCTGTTAAGCGCGTGTAAATCTAGGTAAATGCAGAAATAGCACGTTGTGGCAGTTGCCTTGGCTGGTTATTATGCGATATCGAATATTCCATGTACCTAGTTAGGTACAGGAGATTAAGGTGATGATGCAAAAGGTATTATTGATTGACGACGACATAGAGCTGGTTGAGATGCTAAAAGAGTATCTTGAACAGGAAAGCTTTGAAGTGAATGTTGCGCATGATGGTGCCGGCGGTGCACAGACGGCCATGCAACAGGCTTATGACATTATTGTTCTGGACGTAATGATGCCTAAATTGAACGGCATTGATACGCTGAAAGCCATACGTCAGCACAGTAATGTTCCAGTGATCATGTTGACTGCGCGGGGTGACAACACTGACCGGATCCTGGGGCTGGAGCTGGGCGCTGATGATTATGTGCCTAAGCCTAGTACGCCTCGGGAAATTGTGGCGCGCATTCGTGCAATTCTTCGCCGCGTGAAACCAGAAGAAAACAATCACGCTACAACACAGATCATTGTTGGCGACTTGACGATTTGGCCCACACAACGCTTGGTCATCTGGCAAACACAGCCCGTAACGCTTACCAGTACCGAATTCAACCTGCTGGAAATTCTCGCCAAAAATGCCGGACAAGTGGTAACCAAGCAGGATCTTTCGCAACTGGCTTTAGGCCGACCTTTGGCCCGATTTGACCGTACCATTGATGTGCATCTAAGCAGTATTCGACATAAGCTAGGTACGCTGGCAGATGGCAGGCAGCTCATTCAGACGGTATTCCGTCTCGGCTACCAGTTATTAAAAGATTAGGATGCGCATGGGCCGCTTATATTGGAAATTCTTTATCTTCTTCTTCCTCGCGCAATTAACCGCAGTGAGCGGCGTAGGCTTGGCCGTATGGGTTTCTAACAAAAAACAGGAAAATGCCAATGCACAGATTGAAGCGAGTCCGCCGGCAAAATCACTAGTGGCTTCAGCTGCTGCAACGCTAAAATTTGGCGGTGTAAATAGTTTAAAAGAATTGATGCAGTATTGGTCAAGTCGGCCAATGCCACAAGTGTATGCCGTAGATGAAAATGGCAAGGAATTGCAAGGACGCAAAGTGTCACCAGAGTTAGTCAGAAGCGCTAATGAAGTGCTAAGCAGCCGCTTGACTGGTGACGAACGGCCCAATAGCCTGGTGCGAGGAGCCGTGCAACTTATTGAAGCGAATGACGGGCGCACTTATCTGTTATTTGTACCGGCATTCCAGAAAGATATTTCCAACACTAAATTACTGGGTTTTAATGCCAGGCCAAGGAACCGACATCTTTTCCCGGTGATGCCTTTGCTTGCAGGCATACTGGCGAGCCTCATTTTTGCGGCCTTGCTGGCTTGGTATTTTTCTAAACCGATTAAGCAGTTAAGGCAAGCTTTTGCTAGTGCAGCAAATGGAAGCCTGGATGTGCGTATCGGGAACAGCATGGGTGCGCGGCATGATGAACTCGCAGATCTCGGTAGTGCTTTTGACCTCATGGCGACCCGCTTGGGGGCTTTGATGCAAAGTCAGACACGGTTGCTGCACCAGGTCTCTCACGAGTTGCGTTCGCCGCTGGCAAGGTTGCAAATGGCAGTTGGCCTCGCGAGGCAGCAACCCGATAAGCTGGAGTCATCCTTGGTACGTATTGAGCGTGAGTCTGCACGTATGGATTCCTTGGTAGGTGAGTTGCTCGAACTATCACGATTAGAATCCGGCGATGTTCGGCTTGAAAAAGAGTTGGTGAATGTGGATGAATTATTATTTAGCATCGTGGAAGACGCGCGGTTTGAAGGGATGGCAAAAGAAATTGCCATTCAGTATCAGGCAAACCCAAAAGCAATTACTTTATCCGGCCAGCACGACCTATTGCACCGTGCCATTGATAACGTAATTCGCAATGCCTTGAAGTTCAGCCCCTCCCAATCCATGATCGATATTCGTACAGAAATTTTGCGTACTGAGTTGAAAGAACACAAAGTCATTATTCAAGTGTCAGACCAAGGGCCCGGCATTGTTGAAACCGAGTTAGAGCATATCTTTCAGCCATTTTTCCGTGGCAGCGCTAGTGCACTAACTGATGGTCACGGCATTGGGCTGGCGATTGCTAAGCAGATTATAGAAGCCCATGGCGGAACGATCACAGTGCGTAATCTGTCTCATAGAGGTTTACTCGTTGAAATCACTTTGCCGCTTGCGAATAGCGTCGCCTAGATAGTCGGTCTATTCGACTCTATATGAGGCATAAATAAGAAATTACGCATCTAACTTCAGTTGCGCTACGTAATATAGATATCTTCAAAGCAATACTAAAGTTATGAAACCTAATCGTGCAATCAAAAAACTCCTTTCCTTAGCAGCCCTTGGTATTAGTGCCACAGTGGGTGTTGCATGCTCCCCAGTCAAAACCTTAAATGCCTTAGTGCCCGCGAGTGGATACCAACTGCAAGCAGACATTGCTTATGGCGATTTACCAAGGCAAAAGCTGGATATTTATAGCCCCAAGCAAGCGGTATATGTTCAACCCCCTGTTGTGCTGTTTTATTATGGCGGCGGTTGGGAAGAGGGCAATAAAGCGGATTATAAATTCGTCGCGGAGGCATTCACCTCCAAGGGTTATGTGGTGGTAATTCCTGACTACCGTGTTTATCCAGAAGTTAAATTTCCGGGTGTCATGGAAGACCCGGCAAAAGCAGCGCAGTGGGTTAAAAAGCATATCGCGCAATACGGCGGTAATGAAAACAAGGTGTTTCTGGCGGGCCACTCCGCAGGTGCACACCTTGCTGTGATGATGAGTCTAAACCCAGAATATTTAGCAAAAGTAGGGATCACTCCAGCTGATTTTGCGGGAACGATAGGCTTGGCTGGTCCCTATGATTTCTTGCCGCTTAAAAGCGCACGGCTCAAGGAAATATTTGGGCCGGAAGCGCAACGTTGGCAATCGCAGCCCATTGAATATGTCTCTGGCAACAATGCACCCATGCTGTTATTGGTCGGCCTGAAAGATGGCACGGTATGGAAGCACAACACGTTTAACCTTGCTGCAAAGATCAGGTCAAAAGGCGGGCCAGTAGACGTGGTGGAATACCCAAACTATGGGCATGTCGATATGGTTGCGAAACTGGCTAAGCCCCTACGTGGCAATGGTGAACTGCTAAAACCTATTTTGAATTTTATCCAAACGCACTCTTCAGAAACCCCAACGGTTCTAGCGCATTAACTTTCTGGGCGGGTATAGGTTCTGGTTGCGCTAAATTATGGGGCGCTAAATCGGTTTGGACGGACCATTCAATATCACTCGCAGATTGCAGGTTTGTTAAAGCGGGGAGGGAATCGGTGGTTTTCACATGACTAGTTTCTACTACATTGATACTGATTACATTTGCTGCAGGCGTTGTCGTCGTTACGGCCGCGCTAGTGGCTGAATCACTATGCGCTTGATTGCCTTCCAGGGCATGATGAATCTGCTGTAATAGAAAACTGGTGGATTCACGTCCTAGCTTGGATTCGCGCATCGCCATGTGCCAACTGGAAATGCAGTTGCGAAGCTCTATTTCATTATTGCATGCGCTGATACGTGCCCTGATACCACGACCCATCAACCCTAAGTAATCATCCGTAGCTTCAACCAGAATTGTTTTCACTGCTTCAATAGTGGCTGAATTGACGATGGTATTAACGTTTTCAGTCTGGAAAAACGACATCGTTGTGAGCGATGCCACAGAAAAATCAGCCGCTGGAGATGCTGTAAGAGTAGGGGAAGCTGACGTATCTACTAGGCTAATGCTGGTTTCAGTAAGGGCTGGTGTGGTGCTGGTATAAGCTTTGGTAGGGTTAATGTATCCGCCCGCTTTCAGCTTTTCCAGCATTTCAATCAGATGTTCTTTTTTAAAAAACTTTTCCAGATCATCTAAATCGCGGATGCCATTTACCAGCAGAAGCACCTGACGTTCTCTGACGTTGAGCGTGCGCTTATTATTAGTAAATTCGGTATAACCCCGTGCAGACTTTTCGTAGACCATAGCATTCTCGTATAGAAAATTTAATGGATATCCTACAAAGGTTTTGTGACATTACAATTTCATAAATATTACGATTAAAAATGTCAGGTCTGTGGGGGATGACTTAATACGCTGTTCAAATTAATAGTCATGCGCAGCATGTGGATGATGAACGCTGGATTCCTGGGCGATGATTTCTTTAGCACTTGGCCAGCCCTCTACCGCACGCTTGATTGCCAGTTTAGTGGCTTCATAATTCCAGTCTTGGATTTTGGTGGCATCTTCGGCATCCCAGTGGATAAATACCCCTATGCAGATAAAGATATCATCGGCTTCTTCCATGGGAATGATGCCTTCTTTAACTGAATCTGATACGGCTTTTGCCACGCCAGGTTGGGCCACGCCAAACATTTGCACGGCTTGTTTCCCATTTTTAATATCAACTTTATTGAACATGACTGTGGCTGGTTTTGCCATATAATTCGGCGCCACCATCGCTAACAAAGCATTGTTCCCGTGCTTTTGATTTGTCAGGGTCAAACAAAATGCCGTATCTACGGCACTGCCGCGCGGTCCCATAATTAAATCTACATGCGCGACTTCATTCCCTTCACCCACCATTGCTTCGCCTACCAAAACTTTGTTGATTTTTAATGCACTCATCTCAAACCTTTCTGTTTCTCACTTAGCGTGAAAGCTAACAAGTTTTCCCAGCTTGTATGATGGATATGACAATACAATTAATAGAGTTAGTTTATTGACATTAAGTGGCGCCTGGGGACGCTAGCATGACCTGGTTTCGCCCAGCGCCCTTAGCGCGGTATAGGGCAGTATCTGCCGCCTTCATTAATGCGACAGCGGTATCGCCGTCTTGTGGATACTCAGAAACACCTAGCGAAGCAGTAACCCCATTTAAGTTTTTACCCTGGTACACAAACTCATGCTGTTCAATCGCGGCGCGCATGCTTTCTGCACGCATGGCGGCTATTTCTTTAGAAGCCCCCGGCATTACCAGCACTAACTCCTCACCGCCAAAACGACAGGCAATATCGCCGCTTCTAAGTTTGGATCGCAATAGTTCGGCAATTTCTACCAGCACAAAGTCACCCGCGTCATGCCCATGCGTATCGTTGTATTGTTTAAAGTGATCGATATCGATCATGATAAAACCAAGACGCTGGTCGGAGCGCTTGCCATTGCTGAGTTCTCGGGCAAGCGTTTCTTCCAGATAGCGACGGTTAAATAATTTAGTGAGAGGGTCACGCACAGAGCGATTGCGCAAGGCTTCGCGGAGTTTCAAGCTCACAAGGGCCATGGCCAGGTTATCCGCCGCCATTGCAATCAGGCGCGTGCGGGATTCTTTAGACGTGCGTAATTTACTTTTATCGTATGACACATTGGAGGAACCTAATGTGACCGTGAGCACCCCGATCATTTCGCCCTGGGCGATCACTGGGGCGCACACATAACCATCTTTGCAGTGGCCGTGAATATGGTTGCAAACAATCACATCATCTACGCCATCCACTACATGCACTTTGCCTTGACGCAATCCCCAGCAATCATCAGGTGAGATCGTAGGTTGAGATAAGCTTTCGTCATCGCCCCATCTTGCAGCGGTTTCCACCATGCTATGGGCTTCATCAAATAAGTACAGCACACCGGAATAGTCTGCAAAAATCTTTTTTGCGTAGTGTTCAATAATCGGATGGGTTTCATCGAGGGAAAGGCATACTTGCAAGTACGAGTTCAACTCATTGATGAACTGCATTTCCTTGTTATGTTGGGTGAGTTCCAGTTGGGAAAGACGTAATTGATCCTCATGATTTTTGCGATCTGTCACGTCGCTGGATGAGCCGATGAATCCGGCAAATTTACCGTCTTTATTCAGGTAAGGTTCACCCGTATCCAGCACATAACGGTATTGGCCATCAGCGCGACGTAAACGGTATTCCATCTGAAACGAAGTATGGTCTACAAAAGCATCATTGAATGTCTTCATGCAGTGATCAAAATCATCCGGGTGCAAAGCTTGGACCCAGGCATCACTGGCTAAGGGCTTGTGGTCAGATGAGCCGCTGATGAACTTCTTCCACTTTAAGTTGGTGAACACCACTTTTCCCTCGGCATTCGTCAGCCATAGCATGACGGGGGCATCTTCAGCAACGATACGGAAATCAGTACTTTCTAGAACAGCAAGGGGATTTGAAATATCGTTTTTGCTTGTAGGGGCAATTTTATTTTTATCCACAATCGACTTCCTAACATAAAGTTAACGAAACTAAAAAGTAGGGATGAGAAAATTGAAAAGGCATTCTTTCAATCTCACAGTATCAGCTAGCCTGTAATTGATTAAGCGCTTTAATTACTATAACCACAAGGGATAATCGCTTAACCGCCATTTTAAATAGGCTAAGCCAGATTAATAACTGGTATCACTATCAGTACGGGGGTCAGTGCCATGCAGGTAGTACCAAGCATTTTCGATGCGGACAAACTGGCTTAGTTCATGAAGCCGTTCTGCTTTCCCGCCGACTTTGTAGCGTGCTATAAAGTTAACGGTTGCCGTGGTTTCGCTGGTTGTGGCTTGTTTAACTTGCAGGCCCAGCCATTTGATCGCTTGATCTTCGCTTAGGTTCAGGGTGAGGGGACGGGTGTCTGGATGCCAGGTTTGCAATAGATAGGGCGCAAGCCCAAGTGTGTAAGCGGTATAGCGCGAACGCATAAGGACTTCTGCAGTTGGCGCCAAAAGACCTAAGTGATAGGGTTCGCAGCAGGTTTTGTAAGACTTGCCACTTTCACAAGGGCAAAGTGCATCCAGTGCTTTTTTAGAAGATGGATGTTTCTTTGCCATAGAATTTAGATGGCAATCGCTTAGATAAGCTCGCGCGTTTCTAAAAACTCAATATCGGGGTAACGCTCTTGCGCCATCTGTAAGTTCACCCGGTTCGGTGCTAGATAGACGTATTCGTCATTGCCATCGAGGCCAACGTTGAAACCATATTTATCGGCAATGGCGCGCAGGTCTGAATCTTTGCCACGCAGCCAGCGCGCGGTATAGCAATCGTAGGGTTCAAAGACCATATCGACACTGTATTCATGCTCCAGGCGATGGGCCACCACATCAAACTGCAGCATACCAACTGCCCCTAGAATTAAATCATTTGATAGCAAAGGTTTGAATAACTGTGCAGCACCTTCTTCAGCGAGCTGTTTCAAGCCGATCTGCAACTGCTTCATCTTCATCGGGTTTTTGATCCGCGCGCGGCGGAAATGCTCAGGCGCAAAGGACGGAATACCGGTGAACTTGAGTGCTTCGCCTTCGCTGAAGGTGTCGCCTACTTTAATCGTGCCGTGATTCGGAATGCCGATAATATCGCCGGAATAGGCTTCATCCATGGTGGTACGGTCTTGCGCCATAAAGGTAATGGCATTATTCACCGCCATAAGCTTGCCAGTAGAAATTTGCTTGATCTTCATGCCGCGTTCGAAGCGGCCGGAACAAACGCGCAGGAACGCGATACGGTCGCGGTGTTTGGGGTCCATATTGGCTTGGATCTTGAATACAAAACCGGAGAATTTGGTCTCGTCAGGCGCGACTACCCTGCTTGCAGTATTGCGTGGCAACGGCGCAGGGGAGAGCTCGACTACGGCATCTAACAGTGACTGCACGCCAAAGTTATTGATGGAGGAACCGAAAAATACCGGTGTTTGTTTACCGCTTAAATAACGTTGGGCATCAAACGCATGCGAAGCACCACGCACGAGCTCGATGTCAATACGCAAATCTTCTGCTTGTTTGCCTAATAACTCATCCAGACGGGGATTATCCAGGCCCTGAATGATCTCGGAAGTACCTTTTTCGGCACGTGGATCAAAGAATGAAATGCTGTCGGTATAGAGGTTATAAACACCGCGGAAACTTTTACCCATGCCGATCGGCCAGGTCATGGGCGCGCATTCCATGCCCAGGGTAGACTCGATTTCATCCAGCAACTCAATGGGCGCGCGGCTTTCACGGTCCAGCTTGTTGATGAACGTGATAATCGGTGTATCGCGCATGCGGCACACGTTGAGAAGCTTGATGGTCTGTGCTTCCACGCCATTCACAGAGTCGATCACCATCACGGCGGAATCGACGGCGGTCAGCGTTCTATAGGTATCTTCCGAGAAGTCGTCATGGCCCGGAGTATCGAGCAAATTAATCATATGCTCACGATAGGGGAACTGCATGACGGAAGAAGTCACGGAAATACCGCGTTGCTTTTCCAGCTCCATCCAGTCGGATGTTGCATGCCGTGAGGCTTTGCGCCCGCGAACTTCACCGGCGACCTGGATCGCACCGCCGAACCATAGTAACTTCTCTGTAAGCGTAGTTTTACCGGCATCCGGATGGGAAATAATGGCAAAGGTACGGCGGCGGGTAATTTCTTGAGGCAATGACATGGCGTGCTTTAAGGCGAATTTAGTAAAGGCGCCATTTTACCCGAAATCCAGCACTCGGCCTAAAGCGCAAAGATGCAAGGCTTGAACTTAAGTTTATCTTCGCCAGGCTTATTTCCGCATTAGGCTTATTTCCGCATTAAACACCAGGCGACCAAAAAGAATATGATTAGAACAAGCAAGCCTTCCATCATTTTTCCTTGGCAGATAACGTTACCGGGCTTAGCTTAATAGGCGGCGCTGCTTGGGTCTTAACGGCTTTTTGCAGATGATGGTTTTGCAATAGTATACTTTTTTTAGCTTCGCACATTTTGGCATCCAGCTCATACGCTACCAGTAAGGTACAGAACACATCATCATGACTGAGCGGATGATGTGTATAAGGTTTGATCTGGTCCATACTGTAATCAAAATGCTGACCAGCCCAAACAATGGCTGGGATATGCGTTTGTTCTTTCGGCGCAATGAGGTAAGGCGCAGCATGTAGGTAAACTCCATGCTCACCGAGCGACTCCCCATGGTCAGCCACATATAGCATGGCTGTCTCGTACTTATCGTCATATTTTTTCAGAAACTTAATGGTCTCGGACAAGAAGTAATCGGTATACAAAATTGCATTATCGTATGCATTGTCGATTTCCTGCTGGCTGCATTCGTTGAGTTCGCCGGTCTGGCAAGCTGGTGTGAAGCGTTCAAATGCTTTCGGGTAGCGGCGGTAATATTCTGGTCCGTGGTTACCCATCTGATGCAACACGATGAGCATATCCTTACCTTTTTTGGATGCAATGTACTGATCTAAACCATTCAACATGCCAATATCACGACATTCGTCATCGCATACGGGATTCAAGGTCGGTGTCTTGAAATCTTCATATTCCACGCGTGTTGCCACACCTTTGGAATCTGAATTGTTGTCGCGCCATAACACTTGAACGCCGTTATCGGTTAATACATCCAGTGCATCTTCCTGTTCCAGGGCCGCATCTTTATCGTAGTGTTCGCGGCCTAGTGATGAGAACATACACGGCACGGAAACGCCCGTTGAAGTACCGCAAGAAGTCACGTCTGTAAAACTTACGATGTCTTCCTTACTGAGCAAGGGATTAGTTGTTCTGTGATAGCCGTTCAATGAAAAGCGGTCGGCACGGGCGGTTTCTCCAACCACCATGATGATCAATTCATGCTTGCCATCATCAGGATCGACCAGTACTGCATCTTGCGCAATTTTATGTAAGACGAAGTTCTTGGTGGTATGCAGATGTTGCGTGACTACTTTAATGACGGAATAGGCGGGATAAGTCGGGTTGGCATAGAACCTGACGATTTTATGCTCACGGATAAAGCTGGCATAGCTCGCAGTAAATGGTGCTACCAGTAATATGAGCGAAGCTATTAAGGTTAGGATCAATTTAAGTCTTGAACGCAGTTCTGTTTTAAGATCGCGCGTTTTAGGGCATAGCTTAAACACTATCCAGGCGGGTATAACGCCAAGAAATATGGTTCTGGCGATTAAACTGAAGGTCATTAAACCTGAAGCTTCGCGCATATCCGTTTGCAATACGTTGTCCAGCATCACGGTGTCGATGATCACACCAAAGTGATCCATGTAATAGGCCGATAAAGAGACCACAATCAAGAATATGGCCAGTATCCAGCGTGTGGCTCGCCCGAAACATATAACCAGAAAGAAAATGGCAGTGAGGATGCTAAAGAATAGCGTTAATGAAATGAGGAAAGGTAAGTGCGTAGCGGATAGCGGATAGATTCTCAATATGCCCGCAAACAGCGCTTGGTTTCCTGTAAACATCATGAAAATAACCACCATGAAAATCATGGTAGTTTGTTTTTTAATAACTGGGAAAGACCAGGAATTCTGCAAACGAAATAGTGCGGTCATGTAATTAACTACGTGAAGTAATTATGGAATGGTAACGCAAGTAAGCCCGCTACGATTTGATTTTAGTCATTCACTTTTATTAAAAGCACTAAAGGCAAGATTCAACGAAGACTAGCCCAAGTAAGCGCATTGCTTACTTGGAAGCTTCTATAAGTTAGAGCACGGGTTGTTTAAGCTGTTCCAGAATTGCCGGATTATCCAACGTTGAAATGTCAGAGGTAATTTCTTCGCCTTTCGCCAAAGAGCGTAACAAGCGGCGCATGATTTTGCCGGAACGTGTTTTCGGTAAATTATCGCCGAAACGAATTTCGTCAGGCTTAGCGATGGGCCCGATTTCTTTGCCTACCCAATCCCGCAGATTAGCCACAATTTTCTTGGCATCGTCACCTTCAGGGCGTTTGCCCTTCAATACTACATAGGCCACGATAGATTCGCCTTTAATATCATGCGGTTTGCCTACTACGGCGGCTTCAGCTACTAATGGATTTGATACCAATGCGGATTCAATTTCCATGGTCCCCAGCCGATGGCCCGAAACATTTAATACATCATCAATGCGGCCCATAATAGTGAAATTACCAGTTTTGGCATCGCGCACGGCACCATCGCCTGCCAGATAGGTTTTGCCACCTAAGTCAACTGGGTAATAACTAGACTTGAAGCGTTCTGGGTCATTATAAATAGTGCGGATCATCGAAGGCCATGGCTTTTTAATGACCAATAAACCACCCGTACCCCAAGGCACATCTTTACCTGTTTCGTCGACCACCTCGATATCAATACCGGGGAAAGGAAGTGTACATGAGCCGGGCACCAGTGGTGTTACGCCGGGCAATGGTGTGATCACATGACCGCCGGTTTCAGTCTGCCAGAACGTATCAGCGATCGGGCAGCGGCTGCCGCCTACATTCTCGTAATACCACATCCATGCTTCAGGGTTGATCGGTTCGCCGACAGAGCCGAGTAAGCGTAAGCTGGATAAGTCGTAATTTTTAGGGTGTGTTTCAGGTGTGGTTTCCGCGGCTTTAATGAGTGAACGGATTGCCGTTGGCGCGGTATAGAAAATCGACACCTTATGTTTCTCAATCATTTTCCAGAAACGGCCAGCATCGGGGTAAGTCGGGATGCCTTCAAATACGACTTGGGTGGCACCCATGGCCAATGGGCCATATGCCACGTAGCTATGTCCTGTAATCCAACCCACGTCGGCCGTACACCAAAATACATCTTCGGGCTTCACATCAAAGGTCCAGCGCATGGTGTTCATGGCATGTAGCAGGTAACCGGCGGAGCTATGCTGCACGCCTTTCGGTTTACCGGTAGAACCCGAGGTGTAAAGTAGGAACAGTGGATGCTCGGCATTCACCATCACAGGTTCACAGGTATCCGCAACACCCTCCACCAGGTCATGCCACCAGATGTCGTTTTTATTCCAGGTAATATCCTGGCCAGTTTTTTTCAGTACTACGACTTGCTTGATGCTGTCACACCCGCCCATCGCCATGCCTTCATCCACCGCCGCTTTCAATGGCAAGGTTTTGCCGCCGCGGAACTGGCCGTCAGAAGTAATGACCGCTTCGGCACCAGCGTCAATAATGCGCTCGTGCAAACTTTTGGCTGAAAAGCCACCGAACACAACGGAATGAATCAGGCCCAAACGTGCACAAGCTTGCATGGCGACGATGGCTTCAATGCCCATTGGCAGGTAAATAATGACGCGTGCGCCAACTGGCAAACCAAGTTTTTTCAGGCCATTTGCAAATTGGCAAACGCGGTGATACAGCTCTTTATAGGTGACATTGATAGCACTGCCGTCATCTGCTTCAAAAATGATGGCGGTTTTATTGGGAATAGTCGCGAGGTGTTTATCCAGGCAGTTGACTGAAACATTCAGCTCGCCGTCTTCAAACCATTTGTAGAAGGGTGCATGGTCTTCGTTGAGGGTTTTAGTGAAAGGCTTATGCCATACCAATAACTCGCGCGCCAGCTTGGCCCAGAAGCCTTCGTAATCGCTAGCTGCTTCCGCACATAATTGTTGATAAGCCTGCATGCCTGAGACGTTGGCAGAGTTGACAAAATCCGTACTGGGTTCAAAAACGCGTGTTTCGGTTAAAACTGATTCAATCGACATGCAACTCCCCTAATGATGCTCAACGCACTTATAATAAATTTCGTGGTAATTAATTGCCCTTTGTTAATGAACTAGTGCTGTTGAACTAGCCAATCATTTTACTGACCATGTAGGCAATTAATTCGTTTATTTAATTTGTCATATTACCTTAAACCCAGCTTAAAAATCCATGCTAACTCTTGACATGATTCTATCAGAAAACCGCGCCCCGTCTAGTGTTGAGGCATATATACGCCATGCAGTATCTTGCAGTCCTTTTCTTGCCAGGCTGCTTTCAAAAGATACTGCATTGCTAGAAGATTTGCTAACGAATCTGTCGCAAGCGTATCAGTTAAGTGACATGCAAAGTTTTCTTTCGCTGCAAAATATCCAGGATGAAGCCGGTTTAAAACATGCATTAAGAGCATTACGCCAGCAAGTGATGGCCAGAATCATTACCCGGGATTTGAACGGTTTGGCAGATTTGCAAGAAGTGATGCACAGCACTTCGCACCTGGCAGAAATTGCCGTGCAAACGGCGATTCAATATTTATCGCTATGGTTAACGCCACAATATGGCACGCCAGTAAATGCGGATGGCATTGCGCAATCTTTAATCGTCGTTGGGATGGGCAAGCTGGGTGGTGACGAACTGAATGTTTCCTCTGATATTGATTTGATTTTTGCCTACGAAGATGAAGGCGAAACTGATTCAAAAACCAACGCGATTAGTAACCAGGATTACTTCACGAGGCTGGGCAAAAAACTCATTGCCGCCATTGATGAAAGCACGGCAGATGGTTTTGTATTCCGCGTGGATATGCGTTTGCGGCCATTCGGCAGCGAAGGTGCATTGGTCAGCTGCCTGGATGCACTGGAAGATTATTACCAGACCAATGGCCGCGAATGGGAACGCTACGCCTGGATCAAAGGCCGTGTGATTGCTGGTGAAAGTGCAAAACTCAGCAAGTTACTGAAGCCATTTGTATTCCGCAAATATCTTGATTTTGGTGCCTTTGCCAGCATGCGTGATTTAAAAATCCAAATTCAGCGTGATGTGAATAGCAAAGGCATGCAAGACAATATCAAGCTAGGGCGTGGCGGCATACGCGAGATTGAATTTATCGCACAAGTATTCCAGTTGATACGTGGCGGACGTGACGCCAGCCTGCAAATCAAACCCACACTTTCTGTTTTAAGCTTATTAAAAGATAAGGGTTTGCTGCAGGAAAAAGCAGTACACGAACTCAGTGAAGCTTATATTTTTCTACGGAATCTCGAACACAGATTGATGTATGTTGAGGACGCACAAACTCAGGAACTCCCTAAGACGGACGAGGGAAGAGCGCGCATTGCTAAATCCATGAATTTTGCCTCAGATGGCGTTGGCGATTGGCCGACTTTTTTAGCTAAGCTCAATACGCATCGGCAAATTGTGCAAATGCATTTCGATGTGACTTTTAGCGATACAACGACCACGCATTATGATGCACTTGAAACTGAGCAATCTATTTGGAACGGGCAATTACCTGAAACCGTAGCGGTGCAAGATTTACAGCAGCTGGGTTTTATGGAGCCGTTGGAAACCTTGCGGCGCTTGAATGCGGTGCATCAAAGCAGCCGTTACAGCAAATTACCGGAGCTCAGCCG
Source organism: Methylotenera sp. (assembly GCA_002928535.1). Classification (GTDB taxonomy): domain Bacteria; phylum Pseudomonadota; class Gammaproteobacteria; order Burkholderiales; family Methylophilaceae; genus Methylotenera. The sequence goes on from PERG01000012.1 coordinate 47,755, forward strand.
CCAGCGCTTCGATACCCTGATGCCTTATGTCATTTCGCTTTCCGCTAAGACTCCAAACCCGGATGTAACGTTGTTGCGCATGTTGGATCTTCTGGAGAGTATCTGTCGCCGTGCCAGCTATTTAGCACTGCTTGCCGAGCATCCGGAAGCCATGCATTTGGTGGTCAAGCTATGCAGCAGCAGTCCTTGGCTTGCCAATTACCTGACCCAGCACCCGATTTTGTTAGACGAGCTTTTAGATACCAGAACACTGTATGCTGCGCCGGATTTCACCGAGTTGCAGGACGAGCTATCCAGTCGAATGGGGGAAGTGAAAGGCGATATTGAACGTCAAATGGATGTCATGCGTCATTTCAAGCATGCCACCATGTTCCGTATTGCAGCACAGGATATTCATGGTGAGTTGCAGCTGGAAACGCTCTCGGATTACTTAACTGCGCTGGCTGACCTCATTTTAAATGTGAGCCTCACAACGATCTGGCCATATGTGCGCGGCAAGCATCGTGAAGTGCCGAAATTCGCAGTAATCGGCTACGGTAAATTAGGTGGAAAAGAGCTGGGGTATGCATCGGATCTGGATATTATTTTCTTGTATGACGATGATGCGCCGGAAGCAGGCGAGGTGTATGCGCGTTTTGCGCAGCGCATCAACAACTGGTTCAATAGCCTCACCTCGGCAGGTTTGCTTTACGAGACTGATTTACAGCTACGGCCCGATGGGAATAGTGGCTTGTTAGTCAGCGATATCGCAGCATTTAAAGAATATCAATTACACAAAGCCTGGCTGTGGGAGCATCAAGCACTTACACGAGCACGGTTTGTGGCTGGGGATGCCAAGATAGGCGAGGCCTTTGAAGCCATTCGCGGTGAAGTGATTGCACAGCCGCGTGATCCGGAAACCCTTAAAATTGAAGTTCTGAGCATGCGCCAGAAAATGCGTGACGCACAACCGGATGCAAAAGGGGAGTCCGATTTAAAACATAGTCTGGGCGGCATTATTGATGTGGAATTTCTCGTGCAATACCTGGTTTTAAAACATGCGGTGGCGCATCCTGAATTGATCAAAAACATCGGCAATATTGCATTGCTTAAAGTGCTTGGTTCGCTTGAGATTATTAACTCAGATTTAGCTGAAAAAGCGGCTTCAGCATATCGCGAATACCGTCATATGCAACATATGCTCAAGTTACAAGGCATTACTAATAATTGTGTAGAAAATGCACTCGTTGCGGAGCATGCGAAAAATGTAATGACTTTGTGGCTAGAAGTGTTCTGAAATTGATACCTGCTAACATAACTTTAAATGACAATAACCGGCCCAAAGCAGACATTCAAAGTTATAGTCAAAGGGCTGTCTTTGCTAGGACCGCTTTAATGATGGATCAGAATTTTAATGCAAATAGCTCCTAACAGAACCATCATATATAAACTTAGCGTCTTTTCAAGGGAAGCACTTCCTAGATTGTATCTGAGTCCATAGCCTATTATAGAAAGTGCAATAGAATTGAAATGTAATATAAGTGCTATGGATGAAAGCATTGGCGCCTGTAGTCTGCAGTAAGGGCTGGAGGTTGTTTTGTTTGTATCTTAATGAGTAACACTTCCGGGACAACCCAATAAAAGTACTAAGCCGCTATTTGAAATACGCACATCTCTACTATGGGCCGTTTGATGTCGACGCTTTCGGCCCAATGCTAACGCTCAAGTAAAATTATAACTGTTAAAAAAACTACTCACACATCGCACTCTTAATTTCAGATTGTTGTAATCTTTTGAAAGTAAAGGCCCACTTTCATACACACTTAAGGAAAGTAGTATCGCCATAGTGTTCCTATATTACTTAAACCATTAATTGATTTAACCAAGCTTCAACATCGTTACTTGGCATTGGTTTACCCAGCAAATAGCCTTGCAGTTCATCGCAGCCCATCAAAATAAGTTGTGCCCGCTGCTCTTGAGTTTCCACTCCTTCTGCGATGACTTTGAGTTTTAGGGCATGCGCAAGCAAAATAATGGTGGAAACAATGGTCCGCTGGTCAGCATTACTGTTTAATTCGGAGATAAAAGAACGGTCGATTTTGATACTATTAAGTGGAATCTTGGTGAGATAGCTAAATGAAGAATAACCAGTACCAAAGTCATCAATAGAGATATGGAAACCTTCGTCTTGGAGCTGCTGCAATATTGGAATCAAGCTATCAATATTTTCCATCAACACGGACTCGGTGATTTCCAGATCAAGGGCTGCTGATTCCTCACGACTGTATGTAATAATTTTATCGTTGCTTAATGCAGCCTCATCTATATGCCCCCATTTTGAGTTGCGAATGACATTCACAAAATCAGGATCTTTTAATTGTGCTGCTGATACATTCACAGCAATTGGTGGCGGGTTTAGCCCGAGCTTTTTCCACTGGAGATAATCCGTTGCGGCCTGGCGAGTTAGCCACTTTCCAACTTCGAGAATCATGCCGGAATCTTCCAGGATGGAAATGAACTCAAGCGGAGGAACAAAACCACGTTCCGGACTAATCCAACGGATGAGCGCTTCCATTCCTACCAGGCGCCCACTATTAGCAGCATGCTTTGGTTGATAGTACATAACGAATTGATTTTCAGTAATTGCCTGACGTAGTTGGCTTTCCATTAGCAATTGCTCAGTGACGCGTGCATTCATATCTGAGGTATAGAACACATATTCAGTACCGGATAACTTGGCTTTTTTTAATGCCACTTCTGCATTACTTATTAGTACATCAACCTCTCTACCATCTGTTGGGAATACAGATATCCCACAACGTGTAGAGACATTCAGCTCTTGATCGCCAATCAGGAATGCTATGTTAAATGGCTCCACTAGATATTGCTGTAATGCATGGGCTACTTCTGCTTCATTATGTAACCCCGAAATAGCAATGGCAAAGCTGTTGCCACTGATACGTGCAATGTTAACCGGTTGATCTGTAGACAATCGCTGCGCTATCATTTGCAGCAACTGGTCACCCTTAATTTTACCGAACGAATCATTGATCATCCCGAAATGTCGTATATCAATTAACAACAAAGCCAGAAAGGTATGGGCTTGTGCATTGGATTGGATTTCGTGATCCGCACGCTCTAGAAAAAGCTGTCGGTTAGGTAGGCCAGTTAGTATGTCAAATAAGGTTGCATAATTCAACGCAGCTTGTTTTTCCTGGTAATTGAGTGCAAAAGAGATGTCATCAGCCAAGGTTGCCAGTAATCTCATCTCATCAGTGTCGAATGTGTCGGCATCTTCAGAATACATGACCATAACGCCAGCAAATTGCTCATTAATAGTGATTGGGAATGAAGCGAATGATTGAAAGCCCTTTTGCAACAACAATTTCTCGCGTCTAAGTCCCTCCTTACCACCGTGGACAATACTGGACTCTTTCAAGTTGACTGTAATAGGCACCTTTAAGTCGATATTTTCATTCAATGTATAATCCTGCTCAGAAAGCGCCCCCCCCAAATTGAGTCGAAATCCATTCAGGATGCCACGTTGATCCCCTGCGTAGACAGCAGGCGTCAACACCTGAGTTTGATTATCGATAAAACCACACCACGCTAGCGAGAAGCCTCCCTCATCTATTGTAATGCGGCAAGCTTCTTCTAATAGTTCAGTTCGTTCTTTGATACGTGAGATTGCGGAATTGATACCACTTAACATGCTATGCATGCGGTTAAGTCGTGATAAACGTAACTCTTGATTTTTACGTTCGGTGATATCTGTAGCTACTCCTAATACCATAGTGGCCTTGCCATTCTCCATAATGGGACGTTTGATCGTTTGTAACCAGCGTACTTTCCCCGTAGCATCCGTGATGTGTTCTTCCGGGATCAATACCTCCTGTAACGTCTCCATCACAAAACGATCACGATTTTTGAAAAATTCAACCTCCTCTATATTGGGATTGAAATCGGCATCAGTTTTCCCTAGCATGTGGTTGACTGTGGTGCCATAAGCCTCTGCCAGGACCTGATTAACCAGCACAAACTGTCCATCATAATTTTTGGCAAAAATGAAATTTCGGTCAAGATCAATGACCTGCCGCAGGAATTTATGCTGGCGGACTATCTCCTCTTCTGCTTCACGTCGCGCCATCTGTTCAGCTTTTTCTACCAAGGCACGACGTACAGCAGGACTTAATCGCTGCATTCGCTGTTTTAATACATAGTCAGTGGCACCAGCTTTCAGACACTCCACCGCTTCTTCTTCACCGAGCCTGCCTGAAATCACAATAACCGGTGTTTCAGGCCTATGTTTCCGAACATATTGCAGTGCTGACATACCATCATAGTCCGGTAGGTTGAAGTCTGTCAGTACGATGTCAAAGGTGCCTTCATTCAGTGCAGACTCAAAAGTTTGTTTATTGTTAGCCCGAGTAATAGCATAAGATTCACCACCGGATTCCAGCTTTTGTTGAATCAACTCAGCATCAAACGGATCATCCTCCAGGTGTAGCAGTCGAATTAACACGTCCATGCCAAGCCCCTTTCGTAATAGGTCATTTACTTTCCAGTGGTAGCTCGTTGAGTACTGCCCAGTAAAGTCCTAATTCTTGAATGGCTTTTACAAACTGGCTGAAATCAATGGGTTTGACTACGTAAGAATTGGCACCTAGTTGGTAGCTACTCAGCAAATCTCGCTGCTCCCGAGAAGAGGTGACCATGACTACCGGGATCATTCGTAGATGTTGGTCGGCTTTTATTTGGCGTAACACCTCTACACCATCGATCTTGGGCATTTTGATGTCCAAAAATATTACCATCGGTTGCACATCATTCCGATCTTTGTATCTATTGCGACGATATAGGTAATCCAGTGCATCCGCTCCATCCCGAACGACCATCACATGGTTGGCGAGGCGACATCCCTCAAGCGCCTCCAAGGTCAGTTGAATATCCTCTAGATTATCTTCTGCCAGCAAAATGTGCTTTAAACTCTGCATTACTGACTTCTCCTGTGATTGGGCAAAGAAAAATAAAATGTAGCACCTTGGTCTGGCTTGCCTTCTGCCCACGTGCGTCCGCCATGGCGCGCTATAATGCGCCTTATGTTGGCGAGACCGATACCCGTTCCTTCGAATTCTTCGGCCCTATGGAGACGCTGGAACACTCCAAAAAGTTTGTCTGCGTATCGCATATCAAAACCAACCCCATTATCACGCACAAAAAATATGGTTTCTTTTGTGCTAGGCTGGACGCCAATTTCAATTTCGGTAGTTTCGCGGGTTCGAGTGTATTTTGTGGCATTGGATAGCAGGTTGGCAAACACCTGCCGTATCATCGCAGAGTCGGCTTTTATTGGCGGTAAGCTGGCAATACGCCAGTTGATCTTTCGCCCCTGAATTTCAGGACCTAAATCCCGAATGGTTTCCTGTACCAATAAGGTTACGTCCATTTCTTTACGCATCATTTCGACCCTTGCCATGCGTGAGAAAGCCAGCAGATCGTCAATTAGACACCCCATCTTTTTTGCTGCTTCAGCAATAGTGTTTAGATAACTCAGGCCTTTGTCATCTAGCAGGTGTGCGGCATTTTTTTCCAGTAAACCAAGAAAACCATCGATATGCCTAAGTGGCGCGCGTAAATCGTGGGAGACTGAATAGGAAAACGATTCCAACTCCTTATTGGCATTGTCTAGTTCAGTATTGAGGATTTGCAACTTTTCATGATTTCGATTGAGCTCCTTGTTCCGCTGGATAGCGGCATCGTAAGTTGAAAGCAGCAGGTTAAGAATTTGCAGTCGATCCGCGGTAATAAAATGGCGATTTCCGTTGAAATAGATTTCTACTCCCATGCCTACATTATTTGATCTACGCAACGCCTGGTTGGCCAGGGCATAACGCACACGACTGATTAGATATTCATTTTCATAGGGCTTCAGTACGAAATTATCGGCGCCGCATTCCAGCCCACGAATGACGTCATGGGGATCAGACATGGTGGTGACTAGAATGACCGGGATATGGCGTAATGTTTCATCCGTCTTGACGTGTCGCGATAGTTCGTAGCCATCCATTTCCGGCATGTTGATATCACTGATTACCAGCGCGGGTCTGAATTTCGCCATCATTTCCAGCGCAATGCGGCCATTAGCAGCAACGCTTACTTCATACCCATGTTGTTCTAATGTGAATTGCAGTTGCTGTGCTTGAGTTGGGCTGTCCTCCGCGATTAAGATTTTCGCTGCAGATATTTCATTGTCCCGGTTCATGGTTAGCTCCTCGAAGCAGCATTTTTATGATTAACCAATGCAATCAGCGCATTGGCGATTCTATCAGGTGGCAACACATGCGTAGCTGCCCCCAAGGCAATAGCCACACCCGGCATGCCGTGCACCACCGAGCTGTCCTTGTCCTGTGCGATGGTAATGGCGTGGAGATCCTTCATTACTTTCAATTCTATGGCCCCATCTCGTCCCATCCCGGTGAGCAAGATACCCAAAGCTCTTGGGCCATAGACAGCCGCCAATGAACGGAATAAAAACGCTACGCTAGGTCGCAGATAGTTTTCTGGATGTTCACGGCTCAACAAGATTTTACCGTCAGTACCTATCCCCAAATGAAAGTCATCAGGAGCAAGGTAGACATGACCTGGCAGCGGCATGATGCCGTGAGAAGCAATCTGAACCTGCAAGCTGGTCGTTTGGTTTAACCAGTCGCACATGCCGGTAATAAAGCTGGGTGTAATATGCTGCACTACAAGAATTGGCACGGCGAAATCTTTATTAAGACCGGATAAGATCGTTTGTAACGCTGGCGGACCGCCAGTAGATGCACCAATCCCGATTACCTTGATTTCGATCGGAGCACGCTGCCACTGTTCCTGTTGAATTTTTGCAGCCATTAGTTCAGGTCTGGCTGTACGGCGTACCACTTTGACCTCAGACATGAGTTTGACTGTTTCCAGCATGGTTGCAGCCGTCACTTCAAAATCCTCGTGTGCATGCCCCAAAGGTTTTTCAATACAAGCAATGGCGCCTGCTTCCATCGCCCTGAAAGTGATCACGGTATCTTTGACATTGCTAGTGGCGCTGCAAATAACAATAGGCACCGCCTTAGTTTCCATAATGCGGCGGGTTGCTTCGAAACCATCCATGCGTGGCATGTTGATGTCCATCAGGATGACATCAGGTTTGCTGTTCTTAACGAATTCAAGCGCAGCCTGACCATCGGCAACGGCACCGATTACGCTGATTTTCGGATCGGATTCGAGCAAGTGAACTAGAAACATACGGATCACCGTTGAATCTTCCGCCACCAGTACTTTGATCTTGTTAGCCATGGATGTATTAGGTCTCTAGTTAAATTAACCGTTGTACGGCCTCAAGGAGATTGCCCTGATCGAAACTGCTCTTGATCAGGTACGCATTCGCGCCAGCTTCAAGTCCGCGCTCTCGATCATCCCGCGTTTCAAGTGCTGACACGAGTATGACTGGTAAATCAGCTAGTTTGTGGTCGGCCCGGATGCGGGCAGTCAGGTCAAATCCATTCAAACGTGGCATTTCCACATCAGAAACCACCAGGTCAAAATGTTCAGCCCTGAGCAGGGTAAATGCCTCCATGCCATCTACTGTCGTTTTAACACGATAGCCCGCTGACTCTAGAATGCCTTTTAATAACATGCGTGAGGTAATTGAATCTTCAGCCACCAGTACGGCTTTGGCTTTTGCTGTCGTAGATTCGGCGGTGACTTGCGGAGATGTCTTCGCCATGAGGCGCGCAGATTGAAGCAGGTCAACAATGTTGAGTATGGGCGCAATCCGGCCTGAGCCTAATATCGTTACCGCAGAAACATTACGTATACGTGAGAAAGGCTTGCGCAAAGGCTTAACGAGTATTTCCTGTTCGTCTAATACGGCGTCCACTGCAAATGCAATCCGCTGATCCCCCTCGCCCAGTACTATGACAGGGACCGCGATTACGAGACTCTCCTTGCGCTCTGGCATTGGTAATTCAAGTATCTCGGCAAGAGGTACCAAAGCCAGAGTGCTACCACTAAAAGTGATGGTCTCACGGCCTTCAATGGTCTGAATATCGGCCTGTCTGGCGCGTGTTACTCCCTCTACCAGCGTGGTAGGGACTACCATGGTTTGCCCAGCCACTTCGATGATGATACCTCTGAGGTTTGCTAATGAAGTTGGCATGGTGATGGTGAAAACAGTGCCAATGCCTAACTGACTGCTTACCGAAACCTCGCCGCCCAGTTTGGTGACTTTTTCCCGCACAATCGTCAGTCCAAGTCCACGTCCTGACAGCTGCGTGATCATTGGGCTGGTAGAGACTGCTGAATGAAAAATCAGTGCCAGTGATTCGGCCTCATTGAGCTGCATAGAGTCTTTTGCTGAGATGAGCCCGTGCTTGACTGCCGATGCTTTTACTTTGTCGATGTCGATACCGGCGCCGTCATCTTCAATAATCAATTGCACTTTGTTGCCGCTGATTTGCGACACTTCAAGCTTGATGGTCGCTTTTGACGGCTTGTTTTTTTTAAAGCGGTCATCCGGCATTTCAATGCCATGATCGATACTGTTACGCAGTAAATGGATAAGCGGATCTTTGAGGCTCTCCAAAATCCGCTTGTCGATCTCGATGTCGTCGCCCTCAATTCTGAACTCAGCTTCTTTACCTTGGTCACGGCATAGATCACGCGCTACTTTGGGCAATGATGCAGAGATTGTGGAAAACGGTAACAACAGTAATTTCTTGGAGCCTTCCATCAAATCGTCTACCAACTTGCCAAAGTGATAGCCATCTCGCTCCATGGTGTAGCCAAGCGTTGCTGTCTGACTTTCGACTAATTTGAAATAATCCATGCTCCAATCGAAAAAATCTAGTAAGCGTGTTACACCTGCAGCAGAACTGCGCTTCTCTTGCATAGGCAAGTGATGACGTAATTCCCGTACTTCCGGTTCTAACGTTGTCCATGCTTTCCGCCATGCTTCGAAATGCTCAGAGAGCACGCGCAGGTCAATAGCCCGCTGGCGGACAGTAAGCTTCACCATGAGCATCTCTTCTGCTTGTAATAAGCTGGATTCCAGCTTAGCCACGGCGACTCGTACCGTTTCCTCGGACGCGGTAACTTGCTGCACCTTTGGCACGGGCATGGTAGGCTTTGCAATAGGAGTATCAGACTGTGTGGACAGAGTCCCCACGGAGATTGTTTCAACTGTTTGGTCTGAAAACGATGCCTCACGCTTCTGAGAATCAGTAGTTGTATCAGAGGGTGTAGTCAGCGCAGAAGTGATGATATTAAGGTCACGGTGCAGAGCATCTAGCGCCTCCAGTGACGGCGCACTTTGTTGCCGTTTCCAGGTTGCGAATACATCTTCCAGTAACTGACATGACGATTCAATGTCTACAAAGTCAACGGCCCGCGCAGCGCCTTTCAAGCTATGTGCGGCGCGGAACACCAACTCAATGATGTCGTGCAGCGCCTCTGGGACGGGTGTTTTTTCCAATTCCAGCAAACCGTCTGAAATCACTTGCAAATGCTCTTTAGCTTCGACTTTGAAAGTCGCTTGGAGCTTTTTGAGAAATTCCTCGTTTTTGCTGATCATTTTGACTTCACTTTTCAAACTTGATAGCGCTCGACCATTTGTTTAAGCCGTTGGCCGAGCTCACTCAGGTTACGCGCTGCGATTTCCAGTTGCTGCGCACTTGCCACGTTTTGACTACTGGCAAGCTTAATACTGTCCATAGCCACCGCCACCTGATCCACTCCTACCAGTTGCTCTTGACTCGAAGCCGCAATCTGCGTGGCCGCCTGTGCCGAATCCATGACGCTGCCAGTTAACACCTGAATGGCTTCACCAGCCACCTCGGTTTGGTGGACTCCGACTTCTACCGCCTTGCTGCCTTGCTCGGTGGCCATCACAGCAGTTGTGGTGGCTTTCTGGATATCGCCAAGAATGGTGCGTACCTGGTTGGTAGCTTGCCGGGATTGCTCAGCCAGACTCTTCACCTCTTGGGCGACAACGCTGAAACCTTTGCCATGCTCACCTGCCTTGGCGGCTTCTATCGATGCGTTGACAGCTAGTAAATTGGATTGTGTAGCAAGGTCTTCAACTGAGGCGATGATCTGGCCAATGGCCTGATTCTGTTCGGAGAGCCGTACCATGCTGGCGGCAATGGCATTCATTTGCTGACGGATGTTATCCATCCCTTTATTCACATCTTCAATGGATTTGTATCCGCTCTGGGAACTTTGCGCTGCTTTCTGGGCGCTGTCGGAGACCAGCTTGGCTTTTTGGCTGGACATCTGCGCGGTCTGACGTACTTCTTCTACCGTTGTGGTCGTTTCACTCACGGCCACAGCCGATTCACTAGCGCTGGCAGAAAGCTGGGTGGTTGAAGCCACAATCTCGCTGGCGGCTGAACCTAATACGTTGGCACCTTCCAATAATCCTCGGATCTGTTCGCGCAGATTCTCCGACATGCGCGCAAAGGCATTCCTTAACGCACCTACTTCATCTGTACGCTGCTCCGTTAATAACTGAACTCTTAAATCGCCCGCGGCCATACGCTCAGCAGATCGGGTAATTTCAATAAGTGGCCTAGAAATTAGCTGGTTCAAAACAATCGTCAAAACCAAGCCTATTAGAAGTGCCAGACCGCCTAGAATGGTAAATGTGCGCATTGACTTTGTGGTTAGTTTATTGGTGGCGGCTACCTTCACCTTGGCATATCCCAACATCTCTTTTCCAAGTTCTAATGAAATAGTATTCATCTTTTCATAACGGTCAGTCTGAATTCCCTGGATCTTCCTCAGTGCCTCCTTATTCTGACCGGAAAATATCTCGGTAAATACGATTTCCCGTGTCTGCCGAAAAGCTGCCAGCGTGGTTTTCAACTCATCAAGCTTGGTCATGAACTCTGAATTATTTTGGTAAACATACCCGAGTTGTTCCAGTGAATCTTCAACTACTTTGACACGACTTCTAATGTCTTGGACCAAGAACTGCTGCTTTGCACGGTCCGGGGTGAGGATCATCTGCAACATTTGAGAGCGTTGCCGGTTCAAATTAGCCCGTAATTCGACCATGTTGATCACACCCACAAACTCTTGGCCCATCAAGCGTTCCTGTGAATTGCGGATGGACATGATAGTGGTATAAGCGATGAAGATGACCATCCCCAACAACACGAACATGGTCCCGAACCCCATTAGAAGTTTGACGCCAGTTTTAAGATTTTTGAACCAGTTCATCAATTGATCTCCCTATGTCAAACTTGATAGCGCTCGACCATTTGTTTAAGCCGTTGGCCGAGCTCACTCAGGTTACGCGCTGCGATTTCCAGTTGCTGCGCACTTGCCACGTTTTGACTACTGGCAAGCTTAATACTGTCCATAGCCACCGCCACCTGATCCACTCCTACCAGTTGCTCTTGACTCGAAGCCGCAATCTGCGTGGCCGCCTGTGCCGAATCCATGACGCTGCCAGTTAACACCTGAATGGCTTCACCAGCCACCTCGGTTTGGTGGACTCCGACTTCTACCGCCTTCTGGCAGAAAGCTGGGTGGTTGAAGCCACAATCTCGCTGGCGGCTGAACCTAATACGTTGGCACCTTCCAATAATCCTCGGATCTGTTCGCGCAGATTCTCCGACATGCGCGCAAAGGCATTGCCAAGCACATCTTCGGCAGATTGAGGTTTGATGCTGGCGCGCAAATCACCCGTGGCGATCTGCTCGGCCGCATCTGCCATCCCGCGTAAATAGCGTGTCATGCGCTCGAAGGATCGAGCTAACACGCCAACTTCGTCGCTCCGGTTATCTGTCAGCACATTGACGCTCAGGTCGCCAATGGTGATGCGTTCTGCCACTGTAGTGAGATACTGTAAAGGGCGAGCGATATTACGCGCAATAATAAAACCAGATAAGGCGGCAAGCAGCAAGGCAACAAGCGTTCCTAAGAGAATGGTTCTTTTGGCATTATTTGCATTTATCTGCGCAGCTTCAACACGTTGTTTGAGTGAGGCTTGCTCTTCACTAGCCATCTCTTCGAGTATTTGTCGGATTTTATTCGAGAGCGTTATTCCCTTACCAGTCTTGATGATTTCAATACCCATTTTTATGCCATTGGCTTGAATTGCATCCACCGTTTCCTTCGATAGATTAACTCGATCTTTGATTGGCATTTCTAGCATGTCCAGTCGCTGTTGTTGGCGAGGATTATCAGCTGTCAGTTTCCGTACTTCTTGAAAACTTTCATCGATACTCCGAATTGCTATGTGATAGCGTTCTAGTTGCTGGTCTTGCCCTGTGATAGCGTAACCACGAACACTATTTTGTATGTCTACTGCCAGTGATTCTAATTCTGCGAGACGCCTCAGAACTTCGTATGTCTGCTGACGTAAATTAGACGCTTCGACGAGTTGAGTAGTGCTTTGGTAAGAGACGATACCGACCATAATAAAAATAGCTACTATTAGGCCAAACCCCATACTAATCTTAGTGCCGACATTCCATTTCATGATGTAAATCCTCATCAGTAATTCATGCTAAGTATCTAATTTTCCGGAATCACTTCCTCATGTACGATAATTCTTGGATCAGCCAAAATACGGTCTAAATTCAGCACCACCAGGCACTCTTTCGTTACACCTTTCAGATAATCGCTATGGATACCAGTAAGTGTTGCCAAGGGAGGTTGCAGGCTGTTTTCCGCTATATTCCGCACACCCACTATGGCATCGGCCAATAAGCCAAACTCGATATCGTTGCCTTGAACTAGAATGATCCGGTGCAGATCAGTAATCCCTTTATCAGGCAGGTCGAAAAATTTTTTTATGTCGATGACTGGTGTGATATTGCCCCGCACGTTCACCATGCCTAATACGAAGGCAGGGGTACAAGGCATTGGAGTCAGGTCTTCAAGAGGGTAGACCTCGTGTACATGGCGTGTTTCCAATGCGTAGCATTCTTGTGCCAGCTTGAACTCGAGTAGCTCAAGCGAAGACTCTTCCAATGTGTCGTTTTGTGAAGGCTGGGCTAGCAGTTGCGCACGAGTACGCAGTATTTTTCTGTCCTCTGCGCTCACATTACTGACTGTCATATTCTTTTTCATGATACGGTTTCCATTATTGGCATGGCGTTAATGATGTCAGTCAATTGTCCTGCTGTGAGATTATCAGATTCGGGCAATACCTCTTCTGGGGCATAAGTAATTAGCAAGCGCTGTGCAATGGAAAAGTGCTTACAAGCTTCAGCTGTTTTTCCGCAATGATGAGCGATGCTGCCTAATGAAAAATAAGCCTGCACGAAGTTAGGCCGTAAAAAGATTGCTTGTTGGAAGGATGTCTGTGCCTGTTTGACATCGCCCCGCTCCATCAAAACAAGGGCGCGCATGTAATAAGCGGCTGCATCAATCTTGTCGGCTGCAATCCAGCGATCGCAGCATAACAGCGCATCTTTCAATCGACCTAAGTTAGCGAATGCTCGCGCAAGCAGAGAGAAGGCCTCCAAATAAGAATGTCTGGGCGCCTTTTGGTTAATCATTTCGCATAGCGTATCCGCTACTTCTGCGTAATTACCTTGGGTGTAAAGCGATTGAGCAAGGGCCAACATTGCAGACGGATCGTTTGCCTTCACCGATATTGGTTGGAATGCGGCCACGGCGGTAGGCTTGAACGGTCTCGGTATATATGCTTTGTCCGCAGAGGCCGCAAAAGGGGGGTGCGTAATCGCCGTTGACGGTCTTGAAGGATTTGTTATTGAGGGATGGTTTTTTTGAAACAGGATGGCTCCGGGATAATGCACACTCCTAAACTGCGGAAATAAGGCCTTAGATGCTTCACTTGGGCTCACTAGCAACCACCCACCCTCGATTATCGATTTGCTGAGATTGCTGATGACCTTTTGGGTCTGCGTGGGTGAGAAATACATCAGTACATTGCGGCAGAAAACCAAATCCATGGCATTGGTATTGTTAGCTAGCGATGGGTAAGCATCTTCAACCAGATTCAAATGACCAAAATTCACCAGTTGCTTGATCTCAGGGATGAGGGCATAGCGGCCATCAGCATAAGGTTGGAAATACCGCTTTTTAAGCCATGTTGGTGCATTACGGAATGACCATTCGCTATAAAAGCCTTTAGTTGCTTTCTCTAAAAAGCGTAGATTGATATCTGTGGCAGTAATGGTTATTTGCCAATCCCGCAAATCAGGCAGTAATTGATGTAACAATATGGCTAGCGTATAAGCTTCTTCGCCGCTGCAACAGCCTGCGCACCAGAAACGCAAGCGCTGCTCACGGCTGCGATTCTTGCTAATTAACCCTGGTAAGATGTGCTGAGTCAGCGCTTCTAATAATGGCTTATCTCGGAAAAAGTAGGTTTCACCTATCGTTAAATGGCTGGCCAGAATTTGTAAATGTGCTTTTTCCGGGGTTGAGGTAAGCAGCCATTCCATGCATGCCTCAGGACTCTTGAATCCAATTTCCTGCGAAGCAGCAGCAAGACCTCGCTTAAGGTCATCCCAGCGTTCGCGTGGAAAATACAGACCTATCTTTTCAGCAACGAACTCACTGAGCTGTAACAAGTGTGAATCATGAAGGGTAGAGGGCATCATTTTGATTGCTCTAATGCTTTATCTAAAACGAGCACATCATCGGGGGAGAGAAACTTATCAAGGTTATAAATCAGTACCAGGCCATCATGGAGTTTGATTGCACCCTGAATCTGCTCAATATCAGACGAGAATTCATCAGCGTTAACGAGTAACAGCTTATCTACTTCAATTACGTCTTGAGGCGCATCAATCAATAACGCCACTTTATGCTTAGTAGTTTGAGCAATCAGAAAATGATGGCTTGGATTAAGCTCACTCTCCGGCAAATTCAAGCGCTTGCGGAGATTGAGCACGGGGATAATTTCACCTTTGTAATTAATAATGCCAAGTATGGCAAGAGGCGCGTTGGGTAGTAGTGTTATCTCGGTAGCATTAACAAGGCGTAATGTATTGGGCAGTGGCAAAGCAAAGCGCTGATCTTCAACAAGAAATACGACCAGATTGATAAGTTCGGCCATATTAGAAACTTGTCAATCTACCCCACGGATTGGGTAGTTGGTCGTTGAGTAATTGAACTCGCCAGTAGTATGAAAGGGTTCGTTATACGAGGTAAAAAAACATCTCAGGCTAACTAGAACTTTCAGTAAATGTAGTACTTGAAGGCCTATAAACCTTTTACCAGACCCCGTTATCCAAGGCGGAATTTTGGTAATTTCCCTAAAATTGGAATTTCGGTAGTTTATTAGTAAACGGACCAATTTTATAATTGATACCATTTGATTAACCTCTTTGTATTATTTAGTTTGATTTTAAAAGGTTTACTAAAATCATCTCTATATTTACATTCCAACACAAAACTAATTAAATGTTTATCGTTAATTGTAACTAATGATATTTATTAAATGTAAACATATTAACCATAACGATGGAATTGATTTAGTGTGAATATTTTCTGAGCTTTTAAATAGCTAGTAGTTTTAACAGGATTGTTGATAAATTTACTGAGTATCAATGTAGGTTTTTACAGTTTCCGATGAAGTTGAAGCCATAAATTTTGGGGATTGTTTGTAGCTAATGGCGGAAATTGAATGGAATCTTTTAGCTAGATCAATAATAGTCAACTTAACAGGGTTGTTAAAACACTCTTTTACTCATACTCATTATCTTTATATATGATGCACCCAACTACAATGAAGGAATAATTTAGTGTTAAATATTTTGCATCAACGCATGATCATTGTTAACCTTCTTTCACTGGCATATTATTTACAAACCTCCTAGCTGAGAGGATTTTGTTGTGTCAACTTATGACCAATTAATCAAGTTTAAGAATGCAGGTCAGACGAATGGTTTAATAACTTAAATAGGAAATCTTTTTCTAAATTATGAATTCATGAATAAGAACGATATTATTCTTTTCATTGAGTAGACGTGTAGCCTCAATGATCCCCCAGAGTGATCAAAATGGCAGGAACAACGCTCGAGAACTACAAAGTTTACAACTTATGATTTTATTTTAATAAAATAGTAGAACAGTAGCCATTCAATCTTTTTTCTGGTTAAAGCTTAAGGCCCCTAGCTTTCAGCTCTCTAAACAATCGATCCCATTCTGATTTAATAGAATCTTTATTTAAATTGTAAACATCAGATGCGCAGGCTCTATAGTTTTTACTTTTCTTACTAAAACAAGCCGATTTTTTAGGTAAATGCTGATTAGCGATAATACTCCAAAGGGTAGCGTAGGGAATCGCTGCATTTGCAGGGTTGCCACCCTTCAAGAACTGGTCTAACTGTTTCATGTGCTCAATAATGATAAGTGACTCTGCCCTATCTTGAGTGTAACAATCTGATATTAAAACCACACCGCCAGTTTCTGCAATTGAACAGTAAAAAGAAACTTGAGTACCCCTTTTTACGGAAGGAGCTACTTCATTCTTTGCCATGAATAATTGCAAAGTTGCCAATGATTTGGGAGTAATAAATTTTACGAAAGATTGGTTCGGGGATAACCATCCTGCTTTGGAAACTTTTCCAGACAGGCGGATTTTGGTACCTAAGAAATAATCGACGGCATTCCATGTGTCATTCTGAAAGGCTTTTTCTAAATCGGATTCAGAAACCTTGGTGCTTCCCAGTTGGATATTTACCTCGCTATCAAGGTAGTCAGACAAAGCATTCCTAAGGATCAAACTCGCAATATGCTGCTCTGTTTCATTCATGGAGTAGATTGCTTCTTCTGCATTCAAACATGTTTGAAAGCTAAAGCCTGTGATCAAGAGAAATGTGAAAAAAAACTTGATAAATCTATTTTTATGTTTTGTGTGTGCGTTCATTTTCTCTGCAGTTTATCAGGTCTGACCCTATGAATTGTTTCACTAATTCATAGTGATTTATACGTTTTTTCGATAGTTTTATTACCTATAAATGCAAACTAGTTTGTGAATTCCAATCAATTTGTATAGACAAGCTAAGATGGATATATTATTGGAGTAATGCTAAACAGCTAAATTATTTTAAATTGAAGAAGAATTTTAATAAGACTAAAATTCTTTAATCGTTAATGATTT
>PERG01000013.1 GCA_002928535.1 Methylotenera sp.
GACAACGCCTTCGTATGACTGCACACGTTTACGTGTACCTTCAACGACGTTTACGCCAACTACTACTGTGTCGCCTGGTGCAAAGTCAGGGATGGTTTTGCCTAAACGGGCAATTTCTTCCTGCTCTAGCATTTTGATAATGTCTGCCATTTTCTTTCCTTTATCCGCTGGTTTAAATCTTAGGTTTTAAATCTAAAGACTATCCTTGGCGGTTCCTTTTAGTTATGAAGAAACTGTTCCTACTTATCCGAACTGTTTTCAAGCTCTTTGAGTAGCCGTGCTTCTTCTTTCGTCAACAGCCTTTCGGCCAATAAATCGGGACGTAAATCCCGAGTTCTTTGCAATGCCGTTTTTAAACGCCATTGCTTGATCTTTGCATGGTTACCAGACATCAACACTTCCGGTACTTTCACGCCTTTATATTCATCTGGTCGCGTGTAATGCGGGCAATCCAGCAATCCATCGACAAATGAATCTTCAATTGCCGAACCACCGTCACCCAAACTACCTGGCAACTGTCTGACTATCGCGTCTATTAACGCCATGGCGGGCAACTCACCGCCACTTAATACATAATCCCCGATGGAGATTTCTTCATCGACTTGTGCGTCTATCAGGCGTTGATCAACCCCTTCATAACGACTGGTGAGCAACACCAAACCTGATTTCTCACTCAATTGCATCACTTTCTGATGCGTCAGCGTTTTACCCGCTGGAGAAAGATGGATAACCCAGCTTTCTTGTTTTTCTTCTACAGTATTTTCTTCTGTACTCTTTTCAAGCTGCGCTTGCTTCGCGGCTTTAATGGCTTTTTCCAGCGGCTCAGCCAGCATTACCATGCCAGGGCCACCGCCAAACGGCCTGTCATCCACCGTTTTATGATTATCAGTGGTGAAATCCCGTGGGTTCCAGCACTGTAAATCATATATTTTCTGCTTCAACGCCCTGCTGGTAATGCCATGCTTAGTGATGGCATCGAACATCTCAGGAAACAAGGTGATGACATCAAATCTAAAAGTCACTCAGTTCTCCCAATGAGACCAAGTTAAAAATCTTCATCCCAATCTACCAGCATCGTTTTTGCTTCTAGATCTACTTCTAACACCACCGCTGCGATAAACGGCAATAATTTTTCTTCATTCTTAGGCGCATCGGCTTTTTTGACAACCAGCACATCATTGGCACCAGTCTCAAATACGTCGATGATGCTACCGAAATCAGCACCTTGCTGGTTCTTAACGTTTAAACCAATCAGGTCTGACCAGTAATATTCGTTATCTTCCGGCTCAGGCAGTTGTTCTCTTGGCACTGCCACTTGTTTACCTTTGCAAGCAAACGCTGCGTCGCGGTCATCGATACCAATCAGCTTAACTACCAGTACATCATTATGGACTTTGGCGGTTTCAACCTGATACTCGCGCCAGTCATCACCTTTACCTAGCCACCATGTTTCGTAATCAAATAGCCCGTCAAACGCTTCGGTATCCGGTACGACTTTCAGCCAGCCAAAAACGCCGTAGGGCGCAACTATGCGCCCCATGACTACCATATTACTCATTGCTGAATACCTTGTCTGACAATGATTCACCAGGAATCATTGTGCAAACAAACCAATTAAGCGTCAGCAGCTGGTGCGTCAGTAGCTTCTGCTGCTGGCGCTTCAACTTCTGCTGGTGTTTCAGCTGCAGCGGCGGCTTCTGCTTCGGCAGCCGCTTTAGCTTGAGCAGCTTCTTCAGCGGCTTTCGCATCAGCTTCAGCTTTTGCAGCATCTGCAGCAGCTTTTACTTTTGCAGCTTCAGCAGCGGCAACTTTAGCTTTTGCAGCTTCAGCTTTGGCAGCGTCTTTTGCTTTAGAAGCGATTGCGTGCTCTGGGCCTTTAGCGTGGAATTTAACCAAGCGTGCAACTGTGTCAGACAGTTGTGCACCGTTGCTTTGCCAATGAGTTACGCGTGCTTCGTCGATACGCAGGCTTTCAGCATTAGCTTTAGCAGATGGGTTGTAAAAACCAACGCGCTCAATAAAGCGGCCGTCACGACGGTTACGTGAATCAGCAACTACAATATTGTAGAAAGGAGTTTTTTTCGCGCCACCACGAGCTAAACGAATAATAACCATATCTTATGTTCTCTTTTTGAAAAATTTATCGCAGAAAGGCGCGGATTTTACGTTATTTGTAGTGCCTTTGGCAAGCGGTTTCTCGTTAATTTGATAATTAACTATTGATTAACTTACACAATTTTTATAACGCGTTGGGTCTGCCAAGCCCGCAGCTAGAAATCCTTGGCGACGCAAGCGACATGAATCGCATAAGCCACACGCTTCACCATGTAAGTCAGCCTGATAGCATGACACAGTCATTGCGTAATCCACACCCAGTTCCGTACCAAGCGTCACAATCTCAGCCTTGGTCATATCAATCAATGGCGCATGCACGGTAATGGTTTTGCCTTCCACCGCACTTTTGGTCGCCAGGTTTGCCATGTTCTGAAATGCTTTAACATATTCGCCGCGACAATCCGGGTAACCAGAATAATCCAGTGCATTCACGCCAATAAAGATATCTTGCGCTTCCAGCACTTCTGCCCAGGCCAAAGCCAGTGACAGCATAATGGTATTTCTTGCGGGTACATAGGTGACTGGAATACCGCTGGTTTCGCTTTCAGGTACCGCGATATTATCGTCAGTCAGTGCAGAACCGCCAAATAATGAGAGATCCAACTGCGCGGTTTTATGTGCACTAGCGCCCAATTTGGCGGCTACGTTTTTAGCAGCATGTAATTCAGCAATATGGCGCTGATGGTAATCCAGACTCAGGCAGTAACAATTAAACCCATGCTTTCGGGCAATCGCCAGTACCGTGGCGGAATCCAGGCCGCCGGACAATAGAACAACTGCTTTGGTGCCGACACTGTCGCTATGCGACTTGTGCTCGGGGGGCATGCCCCTTGCTGGTATATTAGTATTCATTAAACCCCCGGCCTTTCGCCCCATAGCACTTTATGCAACTGTATTTGCATACGCACCGGCAACTTGTCCGCCAGCACCCATTCAGCCAGCTCAGTCGGATTAACTTGCTGATAAACGGGCGAAAACAGTACTGTGCATTTATCCGCCAGTTTATCTTTCGCTACTAGCGCTTTAGCCCACTCGTAATCTGCCCGGTTGCACAGAACAAACTTCACTTCATCGGTCGCTTTCAGGTGATCCAAGTTAGTCCAGATATTATTTTCCATCTCACCGGAAGCCGGTGTTTTGACGTCAAGAATCACTGATACGCGCTGATCGACCTTGCTGATATCTATTGCGCCTCCTGTTTCCAATGAAACACTAAAGCCTGCATCGCACAGATCTTTTAGCAATACATGGCAGTCTTTCTGCGCCAAGGGTTCGCCACCGGTCACCGTCACATAATGCGTGCCATACTCAGCCACTTTAGCTACGATATCGTCAATCTCCATATTGCTGCCGCCGCTAAATGCATACGCTGTATCGCAATATACACAGCGCATTGGGCAACCTGTAAGGCGCACAAACACGGTAGGCAAGCCTACCCGTGTAGACTCGCCTTGCAGTGAATGGAAAATTTCGTGGATTTTCAACTTCATTGAGTATTTAATCTTTAAGAATGGCACGCAAAAAAATAGCGCCTGCAATATAGGCGCTATTTTAACTTAAAACGACTTAAGTCGCTGTTTTATAGTACTTACCTGATGGCCTCGAGAGCCTTCAAGCGCTTTTGTGCGCTTGGAGCAACTTCGCTACCTGGGTGCTTAGCAATCAACTCTTTCAAGGTTTTTTTCGCATTTGAAACCTGGCCTAGCTGGATTTGGCTATTCGCCATATTGAACATCGCATCCGGTACTTTAGGGCTATTGCTATGTAAATCGATCAATTTTTGCTGGGTCGAAATCGCAGATTTATAGCTCTTCAAGGCAAATTGTGAATAACCCAATCCGTAGATTGCATCTGGTGCGAGGCTGCTGGCTGGATAATCTTTCAAGAATTTATCATAAGCGGCAAAAGCATCTTTGTGCTTACCTTCTTTAGATAGTCCATTGGCAAGTTCTAAAGTCTGAAACTCTTGTGTAGCCTTCTCAGGTACTGCGGGAACAGCAGGTAATCCAGCAACCGCACCACCTGCGGCAGGATCAACCGCCGCTACAGTTGCGCCGCTTTCAAGCTTGCGTAAACGTGTATCGGTATCAGTGTATAAATCCTTCTGCCGTTGCTGAGTCGCATCTACATTATGTGCAGCCACTTCCAAATCACCCTTCAATCGGGCAATTTCTTGCTTTAAAGCTTCAATCTGGTTTTGCATATCACCAAGGAACTGGCCTTTAGTGATTGCCTCAACGGCATTTAACCGCTGTTCAATCGCCTGTTGCGTTTTTTTAAGCTCAGCCAAACTCGCCTGAGTCGCCTGATGCTGGCTTTGCATTGCTGCATCCATTTCCGTTATCTTTTTACGCGCTTCTTTATCATCAAATAAAGCCGCTTGACTGCTTAACGAAAATAATTGCGCACACAACAATGCGCCTGCCAGGATCAGGTTTTTCATGGTTTACTTTGCTTTAGCTAGGTTACGTACTTATTCACGCTCGTAAGTGATGTCAACGCGACGGTTCGCTTGGTAGCAAGTTTCGTCTGCACAGCTTTGTGTGGCTTTTTCTTCGCCGTAGCTCACAGTTTCGATTTGCTTGTCTTGCACGCCTAATTGGTTCAAGGCTTGTTTAACAGCAACTGAACGACGTTGGCCTAATGACAAGTTGTATTCACGTGTACCGCGCTCATCAGTATTACCTTGCAATACCATTTTCGCACTGTCATGAGACAACAGGTATTTTGCATGCGCCTCAATCAATGGACGGTATTCCGCTTTGATGGCATCGCTATCGTAATCAAAATAAACATTACGTTTTGAAAGAATATTGTTAGGGTCGTTTAAAGCGCCGCTACCAGTAGCATTGCTATCAATGGTCACTTCTTTAACGCCTGAAGTATCCGCACCATCATTAGCACCAGCACCCGTAGTTGCTGAAGCATTTGGACTTTTATCTTCTACGCCAGCCGGTTTATTTGCTATAGGGGTGCTTTTACAGGCTGTCAATACCAAAGCCAATAACAATCCCCCTAGTAATTTTTTATTTAAAATTGTTTTATTCATTTTACTCTCCTATTGTTAACGCCAAATCTGGCGCAGATTGATTAACTATTAGTTAATTAAGTAGCGGGCCCCATGCGGGCTCACGAATGTCGCCTCCAGCTTCACTAAGGCGTTGCTTCACCCGTCCATCTGACGATACAGCTGCTAGTGCACCATGCCCACCTGCACGCGTTGCAAATAAGATCATACGTCCATTTGGAGCAAAGCTGGGGGATTCGTCTTGACTGCCATCACTTAACAATTGCACTTGACCACTCGCCAAATCTTGCAAGGCAACACGGAATTTACCGCCTTCATTGCGGATCATCGCAAGCGATTTACCATCGGGAGAGAAACGCGGGCTGACGTTATAAGCGCCATCGAAGGTTACACGCTGGGCATCCCCGCCTGATGATGAAACTTTATAAATTTGTGGCCTACCGCCACGGTCAGAACTAAAGTAAATCCATTTAGCGTCACGAGACCAGGTAGGCTCGGTATCAATGGCTGTACTTTTGGTGACTTGCTTAAGCCCCGTGCCATCGGCATTAATGGTATACATTTGGGAATTAGCGCCATAGGTCAGTACGATGGCCAATTTAGTGCCATCTGGTGACCAGGCGGGCGCACTATTATTGCCTTTAAAGTTAGCCAATGTTAGGCGTTGGCCACTGGTTAACGACTGCACGAAAACAATCGGCTTTTTCTTTTCAAATGACACATAGGCGAGCTTGGTACCGTCAGGCGACCAGGCAGGTGAAATAATCGGTTCATTAGAAGATACAACTGTTTGCGGATTCACACCATCGACATCCGCTACTTGTAAGGCATAGCGCTTATTCACTTTGGTAATGTATGCAATGCGACTTGCGAAAAGAGGGGACTCGCCTGTGAGCTTCTGGTAAATCACATCAGCGATCTTATGTGCAGTAAGACGCAATTGGTTAGGCGTAATATTATATTCCATGCCTGCCAGCTGATTTTGCTTCAGCACGTCTACCAACGCGAAAGTGACTTTCAATCGGTTACCGGCAATAGGCTGCACTGTGCCAACTGCAACTGCCTGCGCTTGTAAACTAGCCCACTCGGGAAATTTAATCTGACTGACGTCAGTTGGTTGATTGGCTACCCCACGGGTTTCCAGAATACGGAACATACCAACACGACGCAAATCTGCATTAATGATATTGCTGAGGTTCTCTTGATTGGATTTAGCAGACTGGCCGAACGGCACCACAGCGATTGGAATTTGTTGCGTACCACCACCGGAGATTTCAATAGTCAATTCCGCACGACTCAGTAGCGGCATTAATAAAAACGATAAAATTAAGACTAGGCGCATTTGCATCATGTAGTTTGTAAGATTCCTATTATAAAAGTTCCATCTCAGGCTTATTTGAATAAAACTCAATCTCAACAAGCAGGCTTATTCTACCCGAATGGTCATTTAGCTAAAGTAACAAAATGTAAATGACAGGGTTGTCATTTACAACTCACTCATTGGGGTGGAATTTAAGCTTAAGGTTCCGAAATTCGGCACGTAGATTAGGATCAGCTGGTAAAGGCAAAGGTTGCGATTGCAAAATAGCACGCTCTACTGCATCGTCACAGGCACTTAAGCCACTGGACTTAATGAGTTTAGGACTACCTTGCACATCGCCTGTGGGCATTAGTGTAATTTCATAATGAAGCTCCGGATCCCCATCACCGCATAACGACTGATTCACATTCCGCTGGATTTTGGCCTGGATCATGGCTTTGTATTTATCCACTTCACCTGCCGAAGCTGCACTACTGGATTTGGCTGTCGACGCTTTTGGGGCCTTTGCATCATCGTCAGCAAGCATATCCTGTTGCAATTTGCGCAAAGCCTCTTGCCGCTGTTTTTCTTTCAAGGCTTCCTGTTTCTCCAGCTTTTCTTCAAGCAGCATTTGCTTTTTCAGCTTTTCAAGTTCAGCCACCTTTTTCTTTTCTTCTTCTTTACGTTTTTCTGCTTCCTTACGCTTTTTCTCCAGCTCAATATCGGCTTTAGGCTCTTCTTTTACTTCGGGCTCAGGTTCAGGTTTTGGTTCAGGCTCAGGAAGCGGCTTGGGCTCTACTTTCTTAACTGGCTCTGGCAAAGGCTTGGGCGGGACGACAGTGGGAGCGACTGGCAAGTTTTCCCATAATTCGACTTCAGCGATACTGATAGGCTGCGGCGTATGCCAGCTGAATGACACCAGCATGGCGATAATCAAAATAGCATGCACGCCAAGGGAGAACATGCCCGCTTTAAAGGCGACTGGATTTTCGTGCTGTCTAATCATGAAGGTACATCATGTGATTCAAATACATGTTGGCAATTATTTAGCCGGTTGGAACAACAAGCCTACTTTTTCGACTTTTGCTTGTTTTAATAAATCCATTACTTCGATCACTTTGCCATATGGCGTTTTTTCATCCGCAGCAACTACAACCGCACGCGGCTGCTTTTCCAATTTGCTACGAATCTCAAACAGCAGCTGGTCGCGTTCCAGGGTTTTACCTTCCATCTCCGCAGCGCCATCTTTTTTTATCGTTACAACGATGGGCGCTCCCGTCTGCTTGAGGGTTTGGCCAACTTGTGGCAGCTCCACCACACCAGGGTTGGTCATGGGTGCCGTGACCATAAATATCACCAGCAGTACGAGTGTGACGTCAATATATGGCACGACGTTGATTTGGTTCATGAGCCGGCGTTTGCGTAAACGAGACATAGCGCCCCCTTAACTCTTACGTTGCAAGATATTGGTGAATTCTTCCATAAAGCTCTCGTAACGTACGGCCATACGGTCAACACCACTACTAAACCGGTTATAGGCGATTACCGCTGGAATCGCTGCAAATAGGCCAATTGCTGTTGCAACAAGCGCTTCAGCAATACCTGGTGCGACTTGCGACAAGGTCGCTTGTGCTGAATTTGCCAAGCCACGGAACGCATTCATGATGCCCCATACTGTACCAAACAGACCGACGTAAGGACTCACTGACCCGACTGAAGCGAGAAATGGCAGATGTGCATCCAAATCATCAAGCTCGCGATTATAAGCGGCACGCATTGCACGTCGAGCGCCTTCCATCACGTCACTGACTTCCATACGGCCCTGTTGTTTGTGGCGGATATATTCTTTAAAACCGGCTTCGAAAATACTAGCCATGCCCTGTGGCTTACGCCGAGTGGATGAAATACCTTCGTAAAGCTTATTGAGGTCGCCACCGGTCCAAAAAGCGTTTTCAAAACTTTCTGCATTGGTTTCAGCGCGCTTAATGGTAAACAACTTGATAAAAATGTACCACCAGGAAATCAGCGAAGTGATAATCAACACTGCCATCACCAGCTGCACCGGCACACTAGCCCCAGCAATCAGGGTAAATAACGACATATCATTTGCTACATTCATAACTTCTCCATTTTTGCTTTCATTTGGGCAGGGATGCTAACCGGTTTGAATTGCTCAGCATCTATACACACCACACCCACAAGGGCTTTGCTTAAAGTTTCGGTGCCGCGTTTGATCACCTGCTCAAACTGCAGGCTGCTGCGGCCAATTTTATTCAATCTGCACTCCACATTCAATTCATCATTGAATTTAGCAGGACGCTGATAGGTGATCGACAAGTCATGCACCACAAATAACACGCCGAGCTGGTCTTTTAATAGTGTTTGTTCATAGCCTAAGCTGCGTAACCATTCTGTCCGAGCACGTTCCATAAAGTTCAAGTAGTTGGAATGATAGACCACGCCGCCGCTATCCGTATCTTCATAATAGACGCGGATTGGCCAGGAGAACTGCGCTTGCAAAAGACTTACTGTTGCCACAAATCACCGTTATTTAAACTGTTAGGTACTGGCAACCCAAAATGCTGGTAAGCCTGGTTGGTCGCCACCCGACCACGCGGCGTACGCATGAGGTAACCCTGCTGAATGAGGTAAGGCTCTAGTACATCTTCAATCGTTTCACGCTCTTCGCCGATGGCGGCTGCTAGATTATCCAAACCTACCGGTCCGCCACCAAATTTCTCCAGCACGGCCTGCAGCAATTTTCTATCCATTACATCAAAACCCAGTTTATCGACATCGAGCATTACCAGTGCTGCATCCGCAGTTTGTGCTGATACAGTGCCATCACCTTTGACTTGAGCATAATCACGCACTCGACGTAACAGGCGGTTGGCGATCCGTGGTGTACCCCGCGAACGTTTTGCAATCTCCATAGCACCGCTATCGACCATTTCCACTTCCAGCAAAGCGGCTGAGCGCTGCACGATACGACTTAATTCTTCGGAGGTATAAAATTCCAGACGCGATACGATGCCGAACCGGTCACGAAGCGGATTGGTCAGCATACCTGCTCTTGTGGTGGCGCCAATCAAGGTAAATGGCGGCAAATCAAGTCGTACGGAGCGCGCTGCTGGCCCTTCGCCGATCATGATGTCCAGGCGGTAATCCTCCATGGCGGGGTAGAGAATCTCTTCCACCACGGGCGAAAGCCGATGAATTTCATCGATAAACAAGACATCATTCGGCTCTAAATTGGTTAGCAAAGCGGCCAAATCGCCCGCGCGTTCTAAAACGGGACCAGAGGTTTGGCGCATGTTCACGCCCATTTCCTTGGCAATAATATGCGCTAACGTGGTTTTTCCCAGGCCAGGAGGACCGAACAGCAGCACATGATCTAATGCTTCGTTGCGGCCGCGTGCCGCATTGATGAAAATATTGAGTTGGTCCCGTGCTTTTTCCTGGCCGACATATTCTTCCAGCAATTTCGGGCGTAGCGCACGTTCAATCGCTTCTTCCTGTGGGCTAGCGGCTGCGGGTGCAATGAGTCGATCGGTTTCAATCATGATGGATGCTTAAAGGCTCTGACTTAACTTGTTTTTGAAGTGAATTTTTAAATGTGCTGAACACTAAATTCACCCGCTTCTAAAAATTAACTCAATTATGCATTCAATATGGAAAAACCCTCAATCAAATCTTTTACCGGTTGGGGTGAACCGAGGTAGTAACCTTGACCGTAATGGACGCCAATCGCCTCTAGTTCTTTGAGAATAGCTGCATTCTCGACAAACTCAGCAACCGTTTTAATGCTCATGGCTTCTGCGACGCTGTGAATGGAGCGTACCATGGCGTGGTCAATAGTGTTGAGATGCATCTCCCGCACAAATGAACCATCAATTTTTAGGTAATCGACTTCAAAATGCTTTAGATAATTAAACGAAGACATGCCACTGCCAAAATCATCCAGTGCAAAGCTGCAGCCAATTTTTCTTAATGCAGTGAACAAGTTAATGGTATTTTTAAGATTCACAATCGCAGAGGTTTCGGTAATCTCAAAACATATATTCTTGGGAGGCACTGCATAAATGGAAAATTGTTCGCGAATATAGCCAAGCAGGCTTTTATCACTGACTGAAGTCCCTGATAAATTAATGGAAAATACATAATCACACTTTTCCCGGCTCTTATCCAATAGCTCACGGTAGGCGGCCAAGGTATTTTTAATGACCCAACGGTCCATATTCGGCATGAGGTGATAGCGCTCTGCAGAAGGGATAAATGCGATAGGCGAAATGATGGTGCCATCAGGGGCAATTTTGCGGATAAGGATTTCAAAATGACGTCGTTGCGAAACTTGATCTGATAAAGGCATAATCGGCTGGCAATAGAGTGCGAACTGTCCGCTATCCATCTCGTGAGTCAGGTTGGCAATAGCCTCGGCAGCACTATGTAACTCAGCCACCTCAACATTGCCCCCAGTAAAGAGATAACTCTGGTTGCGGCCCGCCTTTTTTGCCGAATAACAGGCAGAATCTGCAGCATGCATAATATCGCTGGTATTTTTGAAATCATGGTTGATAACGACCACACCGATGCTGACGCCGATATTAAATATTTTATCTTCGTAGATGAAACGGAAATCCCGTACCAGTTTAAGTAAGTCGTTATTGATGAGATTCGCATCTGGCAAACTACAATTTTCCAATAACAAACCAAACTCATCGCCGCCTAAACGTGCGAAGGTATCGCGTTCCCGGATACGCTGGGTAAACAAGGTACTGATCTGTTTCAACAACTCATCTCCTGCTACATGGCCACAGGTATCGTTGACTAATTTAAACTGGTCTAAATCCAGGTAACAAAAAATGTGTTGGGTATGGTTGGCATAAGCACTTTTTAAGCATCGCTCCAACCTCACTTCAAACTCACGACGATTGATCAGGCCTGTCAAATCATCATGCTGTGCTTGATGACGCAGCATCTGAGTGGCTTCATGAATCTTTTCCTGCATATGTTCATAGCCTCTTTGCAGGCTTTGGGACATTGAGTTAAAACCACTTTGTAAAGTACGCAGTTCACCACTGGAGTTTTCATTGATCTTCTGGGCATAAAATCCTTCGCCCACTTTACTAATCGCCTGGGCAATTTCTTGGATCGGCTTAGTGATATTACGGCCAATGCGCCAAGCAATAAGTGCGCTTAAAAATAGTCCCAGCAAGCCTATCAGGGCAATTTTGGTGATAAGGCTTCGCTTAAGTCCAAGCAGCGTTTGCGTCCCAAGCTCAACATATACCCGGCCAATCACAGGTTGGTCACGATTCAGACCCACATCTGCCCCTTGGTTGTAGAGATCATAGAAATCTTCAATCTCGACCAGGCTACGGTAAATGGGTGCACTAAAAATAATACTGTTGGTCCGTGCCAGCTCCGGGGTATTCGTTTTTTTTATCTGGGTTAACAAAGCCGGGGCGATTTCATGACCACTCAGTGCCAATAGATCGCCTTGATTATTCGTTACCAATACTGATCTGACATCCTGTTCATTGGACAAGGCCAGTTGCACGAGTTTTTGCAAAATATTGGTATTCCCGGAAATTACGCCATACTCTGCCGCGGGCGCCAATTGTGCCGCGATGATACGGCCGCGATCACGCAAAGAATGATTCAATACACCGAATACATTTGAAATGGCATAGCCCGCTAGAATAATTGCAAATAGTGCGGCAGGTATGGTGCCAAGTAGAATTACCCGTGCCTTAATCCCTAAGTTCATCATTCTGTGGACCCTCCAAAAGCAATATTTTCCTGCGCAAGGTTTCATCATCGATCAAAGGTACACTGAGTGACCGCGCCACTTGGGCATTCATCATCACCGAGAAATAGCGAGGCGCTTGGGGAGGCGGCAACAAACCTGAGCTATGTTGCACTAAGGTGATTTCTGCGGCCTGTCGTGCGAGCTGCTTCACGCTACTATACACCGCAGCTAAAGCCCCGGCACGTACATACGATTGCGAGTAACCGAATACTGGTTTTTGATGTCGATAGCTCGTTAACAAAATAGGATGTGCCGTTTCCCGGTTATAAATCATCGGATCAGGAATAGCCAACAAAGCGTCATTCTCTTCTAATACTTTCCTTAATTTTGGAATGAGGTCTGCTTCCTGTGGAACCATTTCATCAGCAATATGGAACGCTGACTTTTCCCCGGCCTCTTGTAAAAGTTCGGCATATTTACCTGAAGTAGGTCCAAGCAATACGCCAACATTTTTGCTACCGGGTAAAATAATGCGCATTAGCGCCATCTGGCGACTGAAGGGCTGATCCAATAAAATCGCACTAAAATTACCTAGGTCGCGCTTGTTACTTTCTAGCAGTACATTGAAAGTGGGTAAGGGAGTAAAGACACCTAATACCGGGGTATTCGCTTTAAGTTTACTGGTCAACTGCAGGGCGCGCACGCCCACAGCTACTACCAGCTCGCCAGGTTCATCTACAATAAGCTGATCCCCATCCTGCAAGTTAATGACTTTTATCTTGAGATGCTTATTTCTGGCCTTAAGTAACTCCTCTTTGAATTGCTCGGCAAACTCTATATTCATTGTGCTAGGCGAACTCACGACTACGGTAACACCGTGCGCCATAGCAGTACCCGACACCAATAGGCCAAATGCTCCAGCCACAAAGAGCCTAAGCCTATTCAACAACTGATGGTTGATGCTACTTACCACACTGCTTCACTATAATTCGTTATCACTATAAGTTTGTGTTTCACTATTAATCGGTTTCACTATAACTTGGTTTCACAATAAATTTGACTCATTTAACCTTTTGAATCAGCTTCTACTCTTAATAATTCACGCTTACATTAAGGCGTGCACGTCTGCCTAAGGTATTGTAATCAGCAAATTCTTCATATTGATGATTAAACACATTTTCGATAACAGCTGCGATTTCGCCATGCCATTTACCGCTGTTAAATTTTCGTGCAAGCCGGACATCGGCTCTCCTCATCAAATCTACCGGGTCGCCATCGCCCAGCATGGTTGCTTGACTGGCTTGGTAATAGGCAAAACTGGCATCCCAATGTGAATTGAACTTGTGTGTCAGTAAGGCGCTGAATGTATTATTAGGCATTGCTTTTTCATAATTCCTTTCCAGCCCCTCTTGAGTTTCGCGTATATGCACATGGGCAAAATTCATGAGTAGCTGGGTGCTCGACAAAATTTGCCATTTGACTTGTGCTTCGATGCCATCTATGACGGCACTACCATCATTCAGGCCGGTATCTGCCTCTCCTGCAACGCGCACAAAACCAGGTGGCGGAATAAAGTCACCTGCACGCCTGCCCCGTAAGCGGATATGGTCGCTGATGCTATCGTGAAAAATCCGGCTATCGATATTCAAGCGGCCAAATTTACCAATGTAACCGATTTCCCTGGATACAATCTGCTCAGGTTTTACATTGCCCTTACTTGCATAAAACTGTGCCAATAACGAAACTCCCGGAAACACGGTGGGCGCGGTCACAAATCGATTAAATTTTTCTTCCAGGTAGTTGGGGGTGCGTAATGCACTGGATGCTCCAATGCGAATGATGTGGTTGGGGCTAGGTTGGAAATTAAGACTCATGCGCGGAGAAATATCAGTCCCGCTAAAATCATTATGTTCAATCATGGCACCAGCATTGAATAACAGCTTCTCATGCGCTCGCCATTCTGTGTGGCCAAATAAGCGCTGCAAATCAAAATAATCCTTCTTATCTGTGCCTAGGTAATGCGGTGCAAGCATCGAGTCTTGGCGTACGCTCCCGCCCCAAACAGCCCGTATATGCGGACCCACGGAAAAGTTGTGCTGTGCTTCTACATCGTATCGTTCGGTTTCGACCAGGATTTTTTCATTAATAAACGTCCCTGGTGCCACGGCCCCGGGAAATAATGTGCTGATATCAATGGAAGTCGACTGATCATCTGAGCGATCAAAAGAGTGGTAGCCTTGTAGGGTTAAATCGCTGGTTTCGCTCATATTGTGCCGCCAGCGTATCAATTGAAAATGATTATTGATTTGCTTGGTACGGGGTAAGAATAGAATCGGATCTTCGTTGATATTGCCTTCACCGCGCGCACCATCCACCAGACCAAATTCAAACTCCACGCTGTTTAGGTCGTTAAGCCGGTAATCCGCCTGGGCGTTTAGCAATCTAGTACGTTTAAAATCGTTGCGCTCACGTAAGCCGTCATCTTCTCTAAAACCCGTGGTTACGCGATAGCTGAGTTGATCCCATTTTCCAGCTTGTCGATAAAACGCTTCATTGCGGCCATTGCCATGGGTGGCAATGATTGAATTATTGGATGAAGTACTCATGGTTTGCGGCGACTGAGTAATGATATTAATCACGCCGAAGAAAGAATTAGCCCCATAACTGGCGGCATTAGGGCCACGGGTAATTTCAATGCGCTCAATATCCGCAATGGCCAGCGGCAATTCGCTCCATTGCACACCCCCATATAAAGGGCTATAAACAGAACGGCCATTAATAATCACTTGCATGGCGCCGGAATAAGCCGTAGTTAAGCCATGATAACTTACTGCGTGATTAGTGCTGTGTACATAACCGGCATTGGTGCCTACATAAAAACCTGGTATCAGA
This sequence comes from Methylotenera sp., assembly GCA_002928535.1. Classification (GTDB taxonomy): domain Bacteria; phylum Pseudomonadota; class Gammaproteobacteria; order Burkholderiales; family Methylophilaceae; genus Methylotenera. Next base: position 15,088 of record PERG01000013.1, read on the forward strand.
CGAAATACTTCCGGCAAATCAACGATGCCAGCTGCACGAATGGTTTCACGGTCTATGACTGTGACTGCAGAAGGTGAGTCAGCTATGGATTGCGGCAACCTGGAAATGGTTAATACTTTAGGGACCTCGCCAATGTAATCTTCTTCATAAACGATTTTGGACGGTGCAATCGAAGTCACTTCTTCTGCATAAGAAATGCCCGTGCTAAAGCTCAGCGTAAAGAAAATAGGGACAATTAATCTGGGGTTAAGCATTACATACCTCTAAGTGGGCATTACATTACTTCAGCTTGGTTTTTATTCTTGTCCAAAATTTGCGTACCAGCAGAATAATAGGGATACCAAAAATAAGCCACGGCAGCGCAGCCATGATGAAGGTGATGACATTGGCCAGGCTTTCCATCATGATCCGCCCGGCATTATTAAGCGCTTGTGCTACTGGTGCGAAAAAGCCTTTTTCGGTAATGCTTTGTGCGGCAGTGAAGGCTATATTTACGGCGACCAGCTCAGTTTCCTGTGCCAAGGCTTTGCGCATGCCTTGCAGGCTATCCAGCTGAGCCTGTGTATTCGCGAGCTCACGTTCGATCTCGATGACATCTCTAAACTTTGCTGATTTATCCTGCAACATGACACGCAGGCGATCCCGCAAGTCTGTGAGGTTTTTAATGCGCGCTTCCGTATCAATCACAGCATCCGTTTTATCTTCACTATTACGGTGGTGCTGCAGAATTTCACCGCTTTTTGCTAAACCTGCGATAAAAATCTCAACGGATCTAGGCGGGATACGTAATGACAAATTGGCAGAAGGTGGGCTATAAAGTGTTGCGCGATTGAAACTTGCGTTGAGTATTTGACAGTCGAGCTTTTCACAATGCGCGGCTGTCGCATCAAATGCTGCCTGCATTTTGCTTGCAGGCGTTTCTATAGTGAGTGAATGACGTAAGGCAATAAAACGTTTGATTTGATTAGCCGCTGGGGATGGTTCACTAAACTCAGTTAGCGATTGCTCACCACCGCCAGACCCCTTGACAGATGCGGCCATATCGTTGGCAGGTAGGCTACGCTTTAAGGCTTCTACTGCTGGCGTTGGGTTAAGTGATTCGGGTGATTGCTGCCCACAGGCAATTAGCAGCATGCTGAAAATGATTGTTAAAGACCATTTAGTGAAAGCTTGTTTTTTAAAATCTACTGCGGTGATATTAAACATTGGCTTTCTCATTTTCAGCTATCTGCTATTTTGACAGAGCTTTCAATGCAAGCTTTATGCCATCCGCCACACTGGCGTCAGCGGGCAGCTGTTTCACGGCAGCCAATGCCTCACGTTCGTTATATCCCAAGGAAATTAGCGCATTTAGCACATCACTGCTGGCAGATTTGGGATGGCTGGCACTCGTCGCAGTTAAGCCTGATACGCTAAATTTATCTTTCAGTTCCAATAACAAACGTTCTGCGGTTTTTTTCCCCACCCCAGGCACGCGTGTGAGCATACTGGCTTCTTGTAGCGCAACAGCCTGTACGAGTTCATCAATCGACAAACCGCTTAAGATAGAAAGCGCAGATTTTGCACCGATGCCATTGACCTTGAGTAGTTGCCGAAACGTTGCGCGCTCCTGATCACTGCCGAAGCCGTACAACAACTGCGCATCTTCGCGCACAACAAAATGCGTCAACATGACTACTTTTTCGCCAATCGCTGGAAGATTATAGAAAGTGCTCATGGGTACTTCGCATTCATAACCAACACCGTTGCAATCGATGAGCACCAACGGCGGGGTTTTCTCTAACAGAATGCCATTAAGTCTGCCTATCATATCAATCTCCCACCTTTCACGCGATAACCGGCCGTTGCCAGCTTACCCATACCCTGACCACCGTGAGCATGGCAAATAGCACATGCCAGTGCATCGGCTGAATCTGATTTTGGGGCTGCCGGGAGGTTAAGTAAGCGTTTGACCATTTCTTGTACTTGTTCTTTTTGTGCGTGACCGTTGCCGACCACCGCTTGTTTGACTTGTAGCGCCGTATATTCAGCTACAGATAAATGACGTATCACTGCAGCACTAATTGCGGCACCCCGCGCTTGCCCTAATAATAGGGTAGATTGCGGGTTCACATTTACAAATACTTTTTCGATCGCCACCTGTTGCGGCGTGTACGTATCGATAACTTCGAACAAACCATCCAATATTATTTTCAAGCGTGCTGGCAAAGCCTCACGCTCTTCATCATCTTCAGATTTCTTACTAGCGGTTTTGCCACTAGCAGTTTTAATAGTACCGCTGGCAATATAGGTAATTTTCTCGCCAACTTTTTCAATAATACCAAAGCCTGTGATGCGCAGGCCAGGATCGATGCCGAGAATACGGATCACGCTCACCTAAAATTAGCGAAAAAAGTTAAGTCAGATGCGGCACGCGTGAAAAAAAACATCGATGCATATGGCTTATATGTGAGAAGTTTTTTTTTGCAAGCAACAAGGTATGACGACAAGCTTTTCACTTTTAGTTTTCTTCGATGACAGCAGTGGTATACACGTCCTGCACATCATCCAAATCTTCCAGCGCATCGAGGATTTTCTGCATCTTCACCGCATCGTCACCCGTGAACACAGTTTCGGTGCCGGGCTTCATGGTCACTTCCGCCAGTACAGCTTTTAAACCGGCCGCTTCCATGGCTTCTTTAACAGTAAGAAAGTCACCAGGTGGAGTAATCACTTCAATACTACCGTCTTCATCTGTCACCACATCTTCCGCACCTGCTTCAAGGGCCACTTCCATCACCTGGTCTTCTGAAGTGCCCGGTGGATAGAGCAGACTGCCACAGTGTTTGAACATGAATACCACGCTGCCGTCGGTACCTAGGTTGCCGCCGTGTTTACTCAGCGCATGGCGCACATCCATCACGGCACGTTGCTTGTTATCTGTCAGGCAATCGATAATGATGGCCGCGCCATTGATACCATAACCTTCATAGCGGATTTCTTCGTAATTCACGCCTTCCAATTCGCCAGTACCTTTTTTGATGGCACGCGTGATATTGTCTGACGGCATGTTTTCTTCTTTGGCTTCGGCGACTGCCGCACGCAAGCGTGGATTCATGGCCGTGTCACCGCCACCTAGGCGGGCCGCTACCGTGATTTCTTTGATGAGCTTTGTGAAGATTTTGCCGCGCTTTGCATCCTGGCGACCTTTGCGGTGCTGGATATTGGCCCATTTACTATGTCCTGCCATGCTATTTCCTTAGTATTTTTTACATGATATTGCTACGTGTTTATACTATTTTAGCATAGCTCCAAGCCGCGGCTCAGGCCGATATTTGAGGTGATTTCCGGCGATTATTCCTGACCTTGGGCGACAGGCACTTCCTGATGTTTACGCATCGTGATGATTGAAATCAATATCAATGCAAATGCAATAAAGATCATGCCAATCAACTCTGCATGACTCGGCACTTCGTTCAGCTGGATCCATGCTGCAATCACACCAATAACTGGTGCCAGCATGGAGGCCATACTTGCCACACCAGCAGGCAAGCGTTGCAAAGCATACAGCCAAAGCAACCAGGCTAATGCACCGCTCAGTAACACATTAAATAGTACGGCGCTGATGAAATAACCAGTCCATTGAATAGGTGGCGCCGGCACAATCAAAGCAATCGCCACCATGGGGATAGAGCCTATCAGCATAGGCCATGCTGTCAGGTTTAATAAATCCAGATCTGGGCTGCGCTGATGCAGCTTTTTGGAAATAATGGCAGAGAGCGCCCATGACACCCCTGAACATACCGCCAGGAACATACTGAAGCCATCGGCCTTGATATGCAGGGGGTCAAAAATGAACAACATCCCGAAAATAGCCGATATCACTGCCAACCATTGCCATCCTTGGACTTTTTCACCGAGCAGTGGCCAGGCAAATAGCAATACCCAAAAGGGCATGGTATAGGTGAGGACTGCTGTCTTACCCGCACCCCCTTCTACCAAAGCCCATATTAACAAGCCAGTAAAACCAATGGTTTGCAGTAACCCCAACACTAGCATGGTCGGGAATTCTTTTAAACCGAGCGGACGTTTGGTGAAATAGATCACCACAAACAATACCAACGCACCCAGGAAAGTACGCAGTGCAGCAAATTGAAAAGGCCCGGCATATTGCAGGGCGCTTTTCATCACCACCCAGTTATAGCCCCAGATAATGGTTAATACGATTAAAGCCACGAATGCGCGTATGGTAGTACTCGTTTGTTTTTCCATTTGTTTTCAGCTTGATTCACAGGGTTACTGGGTTACTGGGTTACCCGAATTTTATTAATTCCAGATATGCGTCACGGCTTTCCAAGTCCCGTCTGCTTGCTTCCGGTATACCAAATGCCAAAGGTCTGTTTTTCACCTTTTTCGTTCAACATAGCCCCTGCCCATAGCCCACGTTGATAAGCCAAGTTGCCGTCTTCCACTGCCGCTGTCAATGTGAGTTGATGTTCAATGACGCCAGCATTGATCAAACCGCCAAAGAAATCTTTAATGGCTGATTGGCCTGAAACAGGTGCACCGGCAGGGGCTGGCATGACTACGGCATTTGCATCGTATAACGCCGCTATTGCAGTGGCATTCTTGCTATTGAATGCGGTATCAAATTGCTGGTTGATCGCACTAATCTGAGTCTGAATATTCATTACGTTTCCTTTAATTAAAAATTAAGATTTTTTACTGAATGCCGGAATGCCTGCATTAATGGCATCTAAAATTACATTAAGTTGCTGTCGACTAGCCTCGTCCAAGCCTTGCATGCATTCACGCAAACGCTGGTAATAATCAGGCATCACTTCGTCTAGTTTGGCCTGGCCAGCTTCCGTAAGCCGGATCTGGATACTGCGCCTATCGTCCTGTGCAAACACCCGTTCAACCAGCCCACTTTGTGCTAAGCCATCGATTAAGCCGGTCATGGTTGCGCGCGTCACGCCTGCTTTCTCAGCCAAGCTGGAGGGCATGGCCGTATTGTTATCTTCTCGCATCAATAAAATCAGCACCCACCATCTTCCTTGTAATAATCCGTGCTGACTTAAGCAGCTATCCAATGCAATTGAAAGGTCGGTAGCAACCCGAAGCAGATGTAGGAAACTGGAAATCGCAGTGACATCCGCTTGCGGATACCGTGCTGCGAATTTATTCAGCGTTTCTAAAGTAGGTAGATCTCTTAGATGCAACATGATTAGGGACATTATAGTTAGCTGGCTAACTAAGTCAAATGATTAATTAGCCCTAACAGCTTATTGGCTAAAATTTTTATCGGTGTATATTAATTATTAGCTCGCCCACTGACGTAATAACATGGCGTAATAACATTAAAGGAGCTGTTTTGGAGAACATCATGAAAACATTACAAGAAGTCCTGGATGCCAAAAAGCATAAGGAAGTCATTTCGATTGCACCACATCGTCCGGTATTTGATGCGCTGGTTATTTTGGCAGAATATAAAATCGGTGCGCTTGTAGTCATGGAACAAGACAAAATGGTAGGCATTTTTTCGGAGCGGGATTACGCACGCGAAGTGATTTTAAAAGGTAAATCTTCCAAAACCACCCAGATTGATGAGGTCATGACAAAAAATGTATTGTTCGGGAAACCGGAAGATACGGTAGATAGCGCGATGGACATCATGTCTCAAAAACATATACGCCACTTCCCTGTGGTAGATGGCGATAAAGTAGTAGGGGTGCTTTCTTTAGGCGACCTTGTAAAAGAGACTATTGCTTACCAGAAAGAGCTCATTGCGCAGCTGGAAAGCTACATTAATAGCTAATGGCATTTTTAGGTCTAAACAATAAAAATCCACCAACATGGTGGATTTTTTATAGCTGCTTGGAGCCTTATACAAAAACTACAGCATAAGCGCAGTTGCCCAAATCGAGAGGAATGTGGAACCCCCGATCAACCCCACCATAGCTAACCTTGAGCCACGCATTTTCGTCCAGAGCAACACACCGGTAATTGAAAGCACCAGCAAAGCACCAGCAATGGTATCTGCTAGTAATACCCAGAATGCATTGGCACCTACGCCCTTATGCATGCGGGTAATGAAGCCCCAGACATTTGCATCTTCGCGCTTTACAGTGGCATATTGATTGCCAGCAACATATTCTGCTTGAATACGCACTTGCGGTAATTGAAAATCAACCTTGAATATTTGAGGCTGTTTTAGCTCTTTATTCATAAATGTGGCTTCATGTTCAGGTTTACCACCCTTGTCTCCTTTGGGTTTGACAGGATCGTGACTAATATCGAAAGTGCTTTGGATAAAACGGATGAACTCTTTGGTATTGGCAGGAGTAGGTGCGGGCACGGCAAGCTGGATTTCGCTTTCTTCCATTTTTGCTGCTGGAATTTTCAGCACTGCACGGTGATTCAACAAGAAACCGCTGATGCCAAATAGCAAACCTAACAAAGCGCCCCACAAGCCTAACCAGCCATGAATCTTTCTTAGCAGTCGAATCGTATTAGCCCGTTTGGTATGTTTAATTGGATCCGTTTTTTTCATGAGTATTAAGCTTTTAATTGATTTTTGTAGATTTGATAGCGTTCGCCAGAGTTTCCACCATATGCAAATGCATCTTGGTTGTTTTGCGTCAAGATTATCTGTATCTGGCCCACTGATAGAAAAACCCAGCATGATGGCTGGGTTTTTAACTATAAATTATTTCAGTTAATCCTTCAAAATGACCCTTACATCCAAGTCAATAAAGGACTTGGCACTCCTATTTGCAGCTTTTAATTATAGATACTCAATGAGCTGACATGACGAATATTTTCGTAAGGTTCACCCTGGTAACTACCCTTCGCAGGTTCCAGATGGATGACTTCCATCACATATAAGCCAGACCATGGCATATAGAATGACACTTCACCTTTATCATTCGCATCTAACTCTTGTTGCCATTGGTTAGGCGCTGTAATTTTTAACTTGGCTTTGGCCAAGGGTTTACCATGTAGATTAATTGCTACTTTATGGTTACCCAAAGGCTGAATATCTAACATATGTGTTGAAGCGGCCTCAGGTTTATCTGAGCCCAGGCGTGTGTAATACATAGGTTTAGCGATGCCATAACCATACTTGGTCATGTCTTTGACCTTCATGCTCAACTCGCTAGCAATGACGGCTGGGGATTGTGCATTTTCTATTGCAATATGGTCTGCATTACGCTTTAAGCTTAACTTTGCTGTGGCAGATTCAAGCAAACTTGCTTCCGGTGCGGCGATATTATCTAACTTACCGCCGGTTTTTTCACGTAAGTTATTTTCATACTCGCCAAAAAATAATTTGGTTTGGCCATCTGCTTGTTCTAGCCAAATATAGTGCGCTTGCACTGGCAATACGACCATCATTGCAAGCAACAAGACTAAAAAGTGATGTTTTTTCAATTGTTTTCCTTAAGTGGTGCGGAGATTATTATTTAAAGTCAAAACGCAGGGTGGCATAAATGCTACGAGGATCGCCAGGCAATGCGCCTGAGAAAGTCGGACTCGTGTAATAAGTCTTATCTGTTAAGTTATTCATGATCACTGCAGCTTCCCACTTAGGCTGTTTGTAGCCAATCACTGCGTTAAACACTGTGTATGAAGGTACAACCAGGGCATTGGAAGCATCGGCATAGGATTCACCTTTATGCACCGCACCAATACCAAAACTGACACCTTGAGCAAAACCGGATTGAATCGCATAGTTACTCCATAAGCTTAATATTTTTTCACTTACAGCGGTGGGACGTAAGCCATACGCACTTTGAGATGGTGCATATAACGTGGCTGCTAGTACGTTACGTGATTTATTTTTAGCATCCATGAACACGGCATTACCCGTCAACTTCCAACCTGGAAGTGGAAACAGTTCTGCTTCAAATTCCACACCTTTGGTTTCATCTTTGCCATCCGGCGTTGCTTGCCCATTACTGCCTGGCAAAGTGACGAAGTAATTTTCCCGATTGCTTTTGAATAAAGCCACGTTCAAATGGGCTTTATCTTCAAAAAATGAGGTTTTCGCGCCGACTTCAACCTGTTTAGAAGTTTCAGGCTCAGTTGCAACACGCGTGGCTTCGGTGGCCAAGTTGATAAATCCACCTTCGCTATAACCTGTATAAAATGCCAACTGATCATTGGGTTGGTATACCGCGCCCACATTACCGGAAACAATGTTGGTGGTCTCATCGACTACGCGGTAAGTATAGGTAGCGGGCGTTCCAAAACGTTGAAAACCTTTGTCTTCATAACTCACACGGTCGTTTCTTAAGCCTGCGCGCACTTTAACTTGCTCACTCAACTCTAGTTGATCTTGCACATAAACTGACACTGTTTCGCTATTGATTTTGCGGTCAAAGCTTGGCGTTACTGCCAGGCCAGCCAATGAAGTCTCAAGTATTACTGGGTTATAAATATTAGCAATATTAGGCAGCGTATAGTCGATACGACGTGTATCAACGTCCGTTTTATTGAACTCCAAGCCGCCAAGCAAAGTGTGCTTAATGCCGCCTGTGTTCACTTTCCAGGTGAGTTCATTCTGAAATGTCATGTAGTGAGCATCATCGTATTGCTGGCGCACATTACGTGCATTGCTGACATTACTTGCATTCACTGCACCCCCTGCATTACGCAGGATATATAAGTCCCGTTGATCGTTAATAAAAGCTGTTCGTAAGCTTAAATCATCAGCAATCTGCCAGTCATGACTCACGCTTAGGCGCGTAATGTCCTGATCAGTGGTATTAAATGGTGAGTAATAACGAGTATCACGCGTAACGTCGGTAATTTTGCCTCTGTTATCAAATAATATGCCGTAGTTATCTGGCTTAATCTTGAAACTGCGTTGGTCAACATCCACGGTTAACGTTTTGGTGTCATCAATATTCCAGCGCACGCTCGGGGAAATTTCAGTGATATCCCGACTTAATCCACGGTAACCATCTGTGTGCTCGGCATCCATAATTAAACGACCCGCAACACCATCGGTAATTTTTCCGGTTAAATCTACAAAACCATTAAATGTACCGAAACTGCCAAACGTGGTGCCAACTGATAACTGTGGTTTGTCTTGAGGCTGCTTGCTTATTACATTGATGGTACCGCCCGGACCCACTGGTCCGAATAATGCAGAGCCTGGCCCTTTTACACTTCAATACGCTCTATATCGTGCATGGTACGGAAGTAATTGTTTTGTGCAGTGCCATCCGGCATGGTGTCACGCAAAAAGCTCAGCGATAAGCCACGGGAATTAAAGCTGTCGCCAAAACCATAACCGCCGCCTAATTGTGGCTGTACGCCTGGCGCATTAGCGATCATCGCCTGGTTCATATCTCGGACGCCTTGTTCTTCCAGCATCTCTGATGTCACGACAGAAATACTCGCCGGCACATCGCGAATGGGTGTATCGGTTTTAGTCCCCGTTGTTACGGTGTCATTTGGGGTGGCTTGCTGTATGCGCTTCTGCTGCACAGAAACCTCAGGCATTGCTTCAGTTTCAGCGTCACTCACTTCAACTTTCTGCTTGTCTAATTCTGCAGCTGCGAAGCCACTGTGAATAGCGAGGATGACCGCTAAAGTTAGCGGTTTGTATTGGTACAGCTTCATGGTATTGCTCCCTAATGATATATGTCATTGGCTGGCTAACTGAGCAATACTCACTGGCTGGCTACTTGTTTTTTTACTTATGAATGGTAAATCTGATACCTCAATTTTTTCCCTGACCTGGTTCGCTGACAAACCCTAGCTTGGTGACACCGGCATTTTGCGCATCCGCCATGACTTCAGCGAGGATTTGATAACGGGTTTCTTTGTCGGCACGTATATGCAATTCCGGCTGTGGATCCTGCTTGGAGATTTGCTGTAATTTCACAGCGAGTTCGCCATCAACCATGGGTGTGTCATTCCAGTACATCTTGCCATCCGCATCAATAGATACTGAGATCACTTCAGGCTTTTCTGGCAAAGGCTGGCTGCTGGCTTGCGGCAGATCAATCTTCACCGCATGCGTTAACAAAGGCGCAGTTATAATAAAAATTACTAGCAATACCAACATTACATCCACCAAGGGCGTGGTGTTGATCTCTGACATCGGTGCAGTGTGGCTGGCTGTCCCAGCGCCGTGACCTGAGCCTATCATGCTGGCACCTCAGCGATATGCACGCTGTCTTTTAGGGATGTACGGTCTTTAGCCACTGCATTGTTAGCTGGGCTATTGATTACTGCACCAGTCGTTAACAATGTGTGCAACTCATCGCCAAAATGCTCAATCTGAACGATCAGATTGCGATTACCACGCACCCGCATGTTATAAGCCAGTACGGCCGGGATGGCTACAGCCAAACCAAAAGCCGTCATGATCAAAGCTTCGCCAACCGGGCCGGCGACTTTATCCAGCGTTGCTTGACCGCTTTGGCTAATGCCCGCCAAGGCATGATAGATACCCCAAACAGTACCGAACAAACCGACAAATGGCGAAACACTACCTACTGAGGCCAATACGGTCAGGCCCTTTTCCAACTCTGCATTCTCTTCGGAGATACTACGGTTCATCGCACGGGCGATAAATTCATCGCGGCTCACCGCACCTTCATGCGTGGCATGCGTTTGGTGGTGCTCTGCCGCTGCCAGAGCACGCGTTGCCAAGCGGGACATGGCATGGTCGCCCTTCAGTTGAACAGCTTTTGCCAAGCTGGGCGCTGCCCAGAATTGCTGCGCATACGCATTAAGCAATTTACGTGCACGTAATGCCTGGAGGCTTTTTGCCACCATGAGATACCAGCTTGCCACCGACATGACGAGCAAGATCAGGGCGACTGTGATTGATACCGGGCCACCCGCAGAGATGAACTCCAGGCTGTTGAATTCATAGCCGTTTTGCATTTAATTACATTCCTTCATTTATAAATTACAACTAAATTGATTAACTTTCTAAAGAAAACTTCACGGGCACCAAAACATAGGCGCTTACGGCTTGATTACTACGTTTGGCTGGTATAAAGCGCCATTTTTTTACTGCATTAATAGCCGCTTCATCCAGTCTTTCAAACCCACTACTGTTTTCCAGCTCTACCGTTTCGGCATTACCATTGGTAGACACTAACACGCGCAACATTACACGGCCTTCTTCACCAGCACGACGTGATGATGAAGGATAATTCGGGGCAGGATTGTTCAGGTAAGCAACACCGAATTTTGGCGGCTCCGTAACTGGTTCAGGTTGCGGTTCAACTTCTTTAGGCGCTTCTGCAACTACTGGCGCTTTGGCTTCTACGACTTCAGGTGTAGGTGGAGTTTCTGGCGCATTGACAGGCTCAGACACGACTGGCTGCTGTACTACAGGTTCTGGCGTGGGTACTTTTTCTTTCACAATTGGCTTCTGTTTTACCACGGGTTTCACAACCGGTTGAGGTTCCGGCTGCACTGGTACAATTGGCACCACTTCAGCTTCGGGAATCGGGTTACTCACGAGGCTTACCATCATCGGCGCAACGGGTTTGATTTCCGGGGGCGTGGTTTTGTTATTCACCAATACCAGCGCTGCAGCTATGTGCAACAAGACTACCGTACCAAGCAATAGATAAGAAGGCTTCTTTGTTTCAATTACAGTAGAAGGTCGCTGGCTTAACGGCAACTCGCGAATATTGAGCATTGGCCCAAATGAAGTTTTGGCGCGAGGTTGGGCTAAATGCGTATTGACTACCAGTTTTAAATTCGTTTTCATACTCACTCCAATACGCCGCACATTGCCGGATTAGAACCGTTTAATGAATTACTTGGTTAAGATCAACTTACCTTGGCTGGTCTGACGAAGCCGATACTCTTGCCCGGCATGGGCAATCACCAACTCTTTAGCACCGGCAAATAAAACTGCACTGCTTAATGTTTGTACGATAGGCTGTTTAATGGCCAATCCCTCAATATGTGTATCGAGTAAAACTTTGTTTTGAGTTTTTAGTACCTTATCCATTAATCTAAATGATAACAATTATCATTTGATAAGTCAATGTAGTGGTTCTTTTGCTAATTTACTTATCACTAGTATGAAGATCAATGAGGCTAAGCTCATAATTTACATGATGGTTCAATCATGAAAGGTGATAGGGTTAAATTTTGGCAGCGGCGCATAATGCAGTCATACAAACAAGCAAGTGACCGCGGTTTGTAGCAATACATAATTATTTAACGAACAGGAGATTTATCATGTGGACAACACCATCAGCAACAGAAATGCGTTTTGGCTTTGAAGTTACAATGTACGTGATGAATAAATAAGCTAAGCGCATAAAGAAAAGGGAGCTTTGTGCTCCCTTTTTTATTGCCTTAATTTCAGGACTATTCTCCTTAACTTCTTCGTTAAGCTTCACCAAAGCCAGCATCTTTAGCTTGTACGGACGCCTCCTTAGACTCTTGATTCAGCAATGCGATTAAATCCTGCCTTGATTTCACATTGTGCGAGATGCGCTGTTTTTCATCGTTCCGAATACTTAAGGATTCACGCATAATTTTTTCATCATGCTGCTTGAATTGCCACATCATCTTATGGGCCTGGAACTTACCGAAGCCCAAACTCACCAGCGAGCTTTCTGCTGCGGCTAAGGCCGAATGAAACGTTTCACGCACATTCTCAATGCCCAACTCCATGTAGTCGTAAGCATCTGTCCGGTTACGCGCCCTTACGATGAGCTTTACTTGCGGGTAGTGCTGCTGCACATATTTGGCAATCGTTAACGCTGTGTCAACGTCATCAATCGCAATGACGAATAATTGCGCTTTGGCAATCCCGGCAGCCTCTAGCACATCAGGCCTGGCGATATCCCCATAATACGCTTTTAAGCCAAAGCGCCGGATCAGCTCGATTTGGTTAGGGTCATGCTCAATCACTGTAGGCGCAATGTTCACGCCATTCAATAACCTGACTACCACCTGCCCAAACCGGCCGTAACCCGCCACAATCACTTTTCGCTCTGTTTCAAAGGTATCAAAAGCACCCTGCGGGTTATAGTTCTTATTGCATGTGCGCTGATGCAAGTACATTAATATTGGCGTAGTCATCATCGATATCGCGACCACAGCATTCAACATGGATGACTCTGGCAAATTGATCAGTTGCAATTGCAAAGCAGTATTGTGAATCACAAAGGCAAATTCACCGATCTGCGATAGCGTGAGTGCGAAGATAATGGCATCAGACTTCTGCTGTTTAAAGAGATGTCCTAGCCCAAATAGCAACATAATCTTGAGGGTAACTAGCGCAAGTGCAAGGCCGAATATCAGCATTGGCCGCTTTAAGATCAAACCGATATCCACCGACATGCCTACGGCAATAAAGAACAGGCCCAATAACAAACCTTTGAATGGCTCAATATCCAACTCAAGCTCTTGGCGGTATTCGGAATCTGCCAGTAGCACGCCCGCCAAAAATGCCCCTAACGCCATGGATAACCCTACGTACTGCATAAGCATAGCCACGCCCATGATGAGAAATAAGGCGAATGCAACGAAGATTTCCCGCATACCCGTGTTAGCGATATAACGCAAAATCGGACGCAGAAAGTAATTGCCACCGACCACAATTGCCGCAATCAGCACTAATGCGCGTACCGCAACCATCCAATCCACGCTTTGCGCATGGCTCTGTGGAGCGAGCATAGCGAGCCCTAGTAATAATGGAATCACAGCGATATCTTGAAACAACAATACCGAAAATGCAGACTGGCCTGAAGGTTGTTTCAAAAAACCGCGCTCATTTAAGGTTTGAATCGCAATCGCTGTGGATGACATGGCTACGCCCATGCCCATCACCAGACTTAAGCGCCAATCCATATGAAAAGCCATGGCCAGTAAAGTCGTAATCCCCAAGGTAAGCAACACCTGCAGGCCGCCTAAACCAAAAATAGGCGCTTTCATTTGCCATAGCTTTTCAGGTTCCAGTTCCAGACCAATCAGGAATAACATCATCACTACGCCGAATTCTGCAAAGTGCAACACCGTATCAACATCAGAAATCAAGCCTAATACCCAAGGCCCGATTAAGATCCCTGCGAGCAGGTAACCCAACACAGCACCCAGCCCGAAACGCTTAGATAGTGGGACGGCAATGACTGCGGCGCCTAAATACACCACGCCTTGCAGCAATAAACTCGGAGTTTCTATCATATAAATTGTCCGTAATCCGCCTGAGAGGCATGATGCGTATTAACGATGGGTGGCAATTGCCCAGCAACAATGCTGCTTATCCAGGCACGATATTTCTCAGCCTGTTCGGCAAGCACAGCTTCCGTTAAATTACGCACACCTTGCGTCAAAAATGGTTGGTGATAGGTCATTTCGCATAAGTCTGCGGTCTGCTCAAAAGGCCGGAGTAACTCAGCCAGCGTGAAATTATTATAGCCACCGCGTTGGTATACAGCCTCGGGCCCACCGCTGGAAACTGCCTGTAAAAACGCTTTGCCGCGCAATGCATTACCACCCTCACCATATGCCCAGCCTAAGGTCATTACGCTATCCAGCCAGTTCTTCATAAGTGCAGGGCACGAGTACCAATACAAAGGGTGCTGTAACACCAGCGCATCAGCTTCATTAAGCAAGATTTGCTCATGCTGCACATCAATGATTTGCTGTGGGTAAGTATCGTATAGGTTATGCCAGATCACATCAGGCAAACCTTGAACCGCCTGATAGAAAGCTAAGTTGATACGTGATGTTTCAAAAGCGGGGTGCGCAAAGACAATCAGAACTTTCATCTAAACTCAATTACTCGCCTATGATTTTCACGAGTACGCGCTTTTTGCGACGGCCATCAAACTCACCGTAGAAAATCTGTTCCCAGGGACCAAAATCCAAACGCCCTTCGGTTATCGCTACCACCACTTCTCGACCCATGACTTGGCGTTTCATATGAGCATCTGCATTGTCTTCACCGGTATCGTTATGCCGATAGCTGCTCACTGGCTCATGCGGCGCCAAGCGTTCCAGCCATTGCGTATAATCATGATGCAAGCCGCGCTCGTCGTCATTAATGAATACGCTGGCGGTGATGTGCATGGCATTTACCAGTACAAAGCCTTCTTTAACACCGCTTTCACGCAGACATTCATTAACCTGCTCGGTAATGCGGATAAAAGCGACACGGGTGGGTGGGTTGAACCATAATTCTTTACGATAGCTTTTCATAAGTCCCCCTAATTAATGGCTAGAATTTTAGCACCTGTTAAAAGAAATCTTTAACGGCCAAATAAAAAGGCCTCATTTAGAGGCCTTTTTTTGAAATGGAAAGTATTAACTTTTTACATCAACCTGATGCGTAAAGGTTTTACCTTCGTTATCAGTCGCAACGACTTCTAACTTGCCGGGTGCGTCTGGGATGAAATTAAATTTCATGTAAGGGTCTTCGCTGGTACCTACATTCACATCGACTGTCATGACTTCTTTGCCATTATAGGTAAAGGTCGCTTTATTAATATAGAACGCCGGTACAAAGCCTTGAGAGACCAGGTCGCGCTGCAAGCCAGTACGCATGACGTGGCGAATATTAAAAGTGGCAGGTATTGGAGCGCCAAATTTAACTGGTGACTCTACGTTAAGCTTAATTTTACCCGCTGCTGCGCGCACGGCTGTATCGTCATTTTCAACAGTACCGCCACAGCCACCAGCCGCGCGGATCTCACGTTTCGCCATATATAATTTGCCATCGGCTGATTCGCCGATCAAACGTACATAAGAATCTGTTTCCATGCGGATGCGTGTTGCAATCTGGAAATTACCCAGCAAATCAGTGAGGTGATAGGTGGATGCGAGCTGGATTGGGTTTGCATCCACTAGCACATAGATTTTTTTGATATCCACGCCGTTGGCACCGGCTTTTTCGTAACTGAACGTTACCGGCACCTGTGCACCGCTTTCGGCGCGGCGGGGTGCTTCGATTTTAAGGAATTCCACTTCCTGTATATCGCGTTTAGCGAAGAAAGCCTCTTTAACTACCGGCCATAATTTAGGATCAGCTTCCGCCTGTGCATTCATGGATAAGGCTAAAAAACCTGAAGCCAATAAAGCGAAAAAGCCGTTTTTTATCGTGTGTTTTGTGTTCATGTTCAACTCCAAACTAAGCCCGGTATAACGTTAACGTTTTAAATTATAAAAAGTTTATTTTTTGTAAAAATTATACCGATGAGTATATACCCGATTTCAAATCAAAACTATGGCCTGAAAAGCTAGATGGAAGCTCGATATTCTTACACACGATATTCTTCAAAATTAAGCTCGATACCATTGCCGGCAGGGTCTTTGAAATTGATCTGCTTCACGCCATTGTTTAGGGTGCGGGTGGTGTATGGAATGTTGTGCGCATTGAGGTGCGCCTCCATGCCGGGCATGTCATTGCAGGTAAAAGATACATGGTCGTAAGTACCATTCACATGCAAGTCCGGTGCGCCCACACCCTTATTATATTCGGCAATATGCACCACATCGTTATCACCGATATACAGCCAGAAACCATAACTTGTCGTAGCAACGCGCGGCCCCACTTTTAGACCGACGATATCGCAATAGAAGTCGCGCAGCACATGCATCATGTCGCGGTTAGCACGTAGGTTGATATGGTTAATTTCGGTGACTGGCATGGTATGAATTCACTTTCGATAAGGCATTAACGCTAATAGTCTCACTAATCGCCTTCAAATTCGCATAAAGCAAAAAGACTATAGCCCTTGTCCTGCAAACGTTTGCGACCACCAAGATTGATAAGGTCGATAATAACCGCACACTCTACTAGCTCGCCACCCAATTTTTTTATGAGTGCTGCGGCAGCGATAGCTGTACCACCGGTAGCAATAATGTCGTCCACTAGCAGAATGCGTTCACCTTTTTCAATTGCGTCGACGTGGATTTCAACACGGTCGCTACCGTACTCAAGTTCGTAATCGTGGCCTAGAGTCTCAGCAGGGAGTTTGCCTTGCTTACGGATAGGTACAAAACCCACACCTAAGCGATATGCCAGCGGGGTACCCACCATGAAGCCACGCGATTCAATACCAATGACCTTATCAATACGCTGGTTCTCATAACGCTTAAATAACTCATCTACCGTCACTTTAAGACCCAATGGGTCTTTGAGTAAGGTCGTGATATCACGAAATTGCACACCCTCTTTAGGGTAGTGTGGAATGGTTCGAATGAGGGATTTAATAGTCATTGATATGACTCAACTTCTAAAAATTATTAGACAGCTTTTAAAAAATGAAATTCGCGCCGCGCTGATAAGGCGCAAGCGCGTAGACAGTACAATGAGTACGGCAAGCGCTAGTAACAAAGTCAGCGCAAGCGAGTTCATTTTTATGCCACCGGATTAGGTGTACGAACGCGAATATGGAGCTCACGTAATTGTTTTTCGTCAACCTCATTCGGCGCATTGGTCATCAAACACTGCGCACGTTGTGTCTTCGGGAAGGCAATCACGTCACGGATCGATTCAGCACCGGCCATCAATGTCACCAAACGGTCTAAACCGAAGGCCAGGCCGCCGTGCGGAGGTGCACCGTATTGCAAGGCATCCAGCAAGAAGCCGAATTTCTCTTGCGCTTCTTCTTTGCTGATTTTCAATGCATCAAACACTTTGGATTGCACGTCTTGTTTGTGGATACGCACTGAACCACCACCCACTTCCCAGCCGTTCAACACCATGTCGTACGCTTTGGATAAACATGCACCCGGGTTGGATACCAGCATCTCCTCGTGGCCATCTTTTGGCGCTGTGAACGGATGATGCAAGGCTGCCCAGCGGTCATTCTCTTCGTCATGTTCGAACATCGGGAAATCCACTACCCACAGTGGTGCCCAAGCACGGCCATCGACATGGCCTTTATCATGACCGACTTTCAAGCGCAACGCGCCTAAAGCTTCGTTCACCACTTTCAATTTATCTGCACCGAAGAACACGATATCGCCATTCTGGGCGCCAGTACGGTCGATAATTGCTTGCAGTGCCGTGACATGAATATTTTTAACGATTGGGCTTTGCAGGCCTTCTTCGTTCAATTTGGTAATGTCATTAATCTTGATATATGCCAGACCTTTGGCGCCGTAGATTTTGACAAACTCGGTATAAGCATCGATCTCGGAACGTGAGATTGCGGCGCCGTTAGGTACGCGCAATGCAGCGACACGACCACCTGCCATGTTGGCTGCGCCTGCGAACACTTTGAAATCGACATCTTTCATGACATCGGATAGCTCGGTGATTTCTAACGTCACGCGCATATCCGGCTTGTCTGAACCGTAACGATTCATGGCCTCAGAGAATGGCATACGGGGGAATTTGGCAGGCAACTCTACACCTTGCACTTTTTGCAGCATCTGGCGAATCATCTCTTCTACCAGATCCATAATATCGTTTTCTTCCATAAAGGAAGTCTCGATATCCACTTGAGTGAATTCGGGCTGGCGATCTGCGCGCAAGTCTTCATCGCGGAAGCATTTGGTGATCTGGAAATAACGGTCGAAACCGGACACCATGAGTAATTGTTTGAACAACTGCGGTGATTGCGGCAAGGCAAAGAACTGACCAGCATGCACCCGGCTTGGTACCAGATAATCACGGGCACCTTCCGGCGTAGAACGCGTGAGCATCGGTGTTTCCACTTCAATAAAGCCATTGGTGTCTAAATAATCACGCAAGGTTTTTGCCACACGATAGCGTAGCATCAAATTCTTTTGCATGGCTGGGCGACGCAAATCGATATAACGGTGTTGCAGACGTACCGTTTCAGTGAGGTTTTCATCGTCTAGCATAAACGGCGGCGTGAGTGATGGATTGAGGATTTCAATCTCAGTCGCCAGCATTTCCACTTCGCCGGTTGGGATATTCGCGTTAACCGTGCCTTCAGGACGCGCACGGACTTTACAGACCACTTTCAATACAAACTCGTTACGTACAGTTTCCGCATTGGCAAATGCTTCGGGGGTATCCGGATCGATCACGATTTGCGCCATGCCCTCACGGTCACGCAAATCAATAAAAATCACCCCGCCGTGATCGCGGCGGCGATGAGCCCAACCGCATAAAGTCACTGTTTGGCCAATGTGTTCGCGGTTAAGGTGTCCGCAGTAATGTGTACGCATCATATTAAGTCTTGTTATCGTCAGTTTAGGTTGGAATAAAGGTGAAATTAAAAAGGTTTTTCGATCGCGGCTACGACCTTGGCTGATGGTGCAACCACGCCCATGGAGATGATATATTTCAAGGCTTCATCTACGGTCATATCCAATGCAATCACAGATTCACGGGGCAGCATCAGAAAATAACCACCCGTTGGATTTGGCGTAGTGGGCACATATACACTCACGAAATCTCCTAGTAGATGATTAGCCACATCACCGCCCGGTGTGCCAGTGACAAAGGCAATGGTCCAAGCACCTTCGCGCGGGAACTGCACTAACACAGCTTGACGGAAGGCATTACCAGTATCGGAAAATAATGTGTCCGACACTTGCTTTACGCTGGAATAAATGGACTTCACCACGGGCACCCGGTTAAGCAAGGATTCCCATAACAGGATTACTTGCATGCCGAAAAAGTTGGTCGCAATCAGCCCGGTGACAAAAATAATGAGTAGCGTCAGTAATGCGCCTATGCCTGGAATCTCCAGGCCAAGTTGCGCTTTTGGGCGCCAGCTCTCAGGCAATAGCAGCAAGCTTTGATCCATCATGCCAATAAGACTGGTCAATACCCATAGGGTGATGAACAGCGGCACCAGTACCAGCAAACCCGTAATAAAATATTTTTTCATTATCAATATAAAATGCGTCGCAATATTTTGTTGCTCACAAAAAAACATTTCTAGCATATCCATCATATGCAGCATCTGTTTTTTTGCTTCGCGCCTCGTCTTGCTTAGCCTTTTCTATTTCTCAGTAAGTTAAGTTAATGGCAAGCACAGCCGGTTGCACACGGCGTGGAAGCAGCCGCCGACTCTGTCTTGGATTCAGTCTTTGTCTCAGTTGCTGATTCGGCTTTTGCCGGTTTAGCACCGCCGTTTTTAAAGTCTGTAGCGTACCAGCCGCTGCCACTTAGCTGAAAACTAGGTGCGGACAATTGCTTACTGAAAGCTTCTACGCCGCATTGTGGGCAGGCTTCAACATTGGCGGCACTGATTTTGCGCATGACTTCAGCCTTATGGCCGCAACTACTGCATTGATAATCATAAATAGGCATTTGTAATTATCCTTAAAAATCGAAAAACGAGATTATACCCCACAGTACCCGCCAATGCGACTTGCAGAAACAACACAGTTATTTGAAAACAAAGCCTTACGGAACATATTACTGGAGGATTTAAAAAGCTTTAGGCAAAAGCAAAAAGCCGGCAATGCCGGCTTTTTGAAGGAAGTTCCTAAATTGTTTTTGTATTAAGAAAGCAGGCGATTGCGTGCCCGTTTTACCGCCATATAGCATTCGCAACTGCGTTGCTCTAAGCCTTCTCTATCCAATACGGTAATATGACCGCGGCTATACTTGATAACACCCGCTTGCTGGAGTTTAAGCGCAGCTTCTGTCACGCTTTCTCGGCGCACGCCTAGCGCATTAGCGAGCATTTCATGTGTCATCATTAAATCGTTGGAATTCAAACGATCCAGGCTTAATAACAGTCTGCGGCATAATTGCTGATCAATGGAATGATGACGATTGCATACCGCCGTTTGGGTAAGCTGGTCGATCATGGATTGGGAATATCGCAATAAAATATCCAGCATTGGGCCCGCGCGGGTAATTACATTTTTAGCCAATTGCGCCCGTAAACGATATCCCTGACCTGCACTTTGTACCACGGCCTGGCTAGGTGTATTGCTGCCATGTGTGAAGAGGGAAATGCCGACCACGCCGTCATTACCAACTACGGCAATTTCCGAAGAGGCCCCGTCTACTGTGGTATAGGTGAGTGAGACCACCGCCGTGGTAGGGAAAAACATGTAGGCAGGCTGTTTACCAGGTTCGCACAATATTTGATTCGCCTGCAAATTCACTGGCTCCATATCAGGTGCCCAGTGCTCCCATTCATCAAAGGGAAGTGCAGCTAATAATTGGTTCTGTGGCAGTACAGTTTGAGGAAATGGAACAGATGCTAATAATCTATTTTGTTGAATATTATTAATTTGGGCAGTTCTTAAGATTGCACTCATGAGACTCTCCTAGCTAGAGGAACTCATAGTGCTGATTTAGCGCTTTAGTGGACATCAGTAAACACCTACATTTTGTGTAGGATAACTTTGATTTTTTTGTAAGAATGCGCCTATAAATACGTTAACAAGCAGCTATTTAGCTGCGGATACCCGCCATATGGTATTGCCTACATCATCCGCTACTAACAATGCACCTTGCTTATCCAAAGCCACGCCTACCGGGCGACCATAAGCTTCATTATTTTTATTCACAAAACCGGTTAACACATCGACAGGTTCGCCTGAAGGTTTACCATTTACAAAAGGAACAAAGATCACTTTATAACCGCTACGTGGCTTGCGATTCCAAGAACCATGCTGACCGATAAACATCCCTTTTTGAAAAATAGGCGGCAGGCTATTACCCTCACTGTAGGCAAGCCCTAATGAGCCTGTATGAGAGCCCAGTGCATAATCCGGCACAATGGCTTTTTTAACCAAGTCCGGGTTCTGCGGCTTGACCCGTTGATCTACATTTTGACCGTAATAGCTATAAGGCCAGCCATAAAAGCCGCCGTCTTTAACGGAGGTCAGGTAATCCGGCACCAAATCACTGCCAATCTCATCGCGCTCATTCACAACTGTCCACAAAGCCCCAGTATCCGGCTCCCATGCCATGCCATTCGGATTACGTAAGCCTGATGCAAAAATGCGACGTTCGCCTGATTGAATGTCCAGCTCCAAAATCGCCGCGCGCTCTTGTTCTACTTCCATACCGTGTTCAGCGACATTGCTATTAGAGCCTACGGTTACATACAATTTTGTGCCCTCAGGATTAGCAATGATATTTTTCGTCCAGTGATGATTTAATGGGCCGCCGGGTAAGTCAGCGACTTTGGTACCTTCTTCAGAGATATGCAAAGCATTTTCTTTATAGGGAAACTTGACGACTGCATCAGCATTCGCGACATACAGGTCGTTCCCTACCAATACCATGCCAAATGGAGAGAACAAGTTTTCGAGAAACACCGATTTTGCTTCCGCTACACCATCGCCATCAGCATCTTTAAGTAAGACTATCCTATTGGCACTGGGTACGGCAGCACCGGCTCTTTTCATCACCAGTCCCATAATCCAGCTCTTAATTGATTTCTGGTCTTCAGGCTTGGGTGGCGCATTGGTTTCAGCCACTAACACATCGCCATTGGGTAATACATACAGCCAGCGCGGATGATTTAGCCCTTGTGTAAAGGCTTCTACTTGCGTACCTGTTGCAGAAGCGGGTTTTGCATCAGCCGGCCATCCAACCGCTTTTGCGACATTCACTAGTGGAATTAAAACTTTTTTAGGCGGGGGTAAAGTAGGGTTGGGTCCATAACCTGCTGAGACTGGTAAGGTGGCTTGCTGCCCACAAGCTACCAAGCCGAATATCGTAGCAGTTGCTAAAAAAATTAAAGATTTTTTAGTATTAAGTAACTTCACCATACTTCCCCCACGACCATTAGCAATGATTAAATTTTACCCATTACTAACAAGATAACAATAATTAGCAAAATTAATCCCAAGCCGCCACTTGGACCATAGCCCCACCCTCTACTATGTGGCCAAGCCGGAATTGCACCTAACAACAATAACACCACGACAATCAATAATATTGTTCCAATACTCATCATATTCTCCGTTTTTATTTAACGAACTAATAATATAAGTTGTAATGAATATCTTACTCTGTGCGCTAGCAAACATTACATCGAAATTCTATGTTTGCTAGCGCACAGACCCCACATAAAACTTTCTATTGAATAGCGTTGTGCAAGTTACTTTTTACAACTTTAAGGATTTCAATATGAATAAATTACTATTAAGCTTAATCGCTGCCGCCATGGCAGCTAACACTTATGTCGCTATTGCAGCAACGACAACAGAGAATACCGATGACGCTAGCAAATTAGGCACATCAGATTCTCCACAAATCAAAAAGCAAATGGATCGTACTGATAAAGGCCCTACCGGTGTGAATCAAGGTGCGACGGATCATCATGACGCTAGCAAATTAGGGACGGAAGATACACCCGAAATTAAGGAACAAATGGACCGTACTAACAAAGGGCCAAGCGAACCTGTGAAGAAAAACACTAAAAACAAAGTGTTAAAGGAAAAACATCAGAACCATGGCACAACTAAAGGCAATCCAGTACAACCTACTGAGCCTGAATCTGCACCGCCGGCTTCTAACTAATAATTTGAATTAATCAAATTTAAACGGTCATATCTTATTAATGGCTGTATTACAGGACACACCTATTCGGGTGTGTCCTGTAATTATGTTCATGAGTAATGTTTGCCATTGTATGTACTAAAACATGTACTAAACTATGTATGTCCTAGGGAGCATTCATGCAGTTAATCATCAAACGCATCATAGGCAGTTTTGAATTCCTAAAATCCAATCTATTGAAATTGGATATTTCTAAATTGGATTTTTCTAAAATAGATACTTCAAAATTAGAAGCTTTGAAGAATCCATTTGAACGGTCTCTTATCTTTCTGATGGTATTTGCTTTGGCCTTTGTGGGCAATGCCGAAGCCGCTGTGCCTGCCAACGCCAAAGATCTAAAAGCCCAGCAATTAAAAGCCAAGCACAGTGAATTATCCAGCCAGCTTAAAAACAACCAGTTTAACCGCGAACTTTATATTACCTCGTCAGAATCTGACACCAACTTAAAAGGGGAGATTTATGCCGTGGTGGATTACCCATTTGCTACAGTGAACAAAGGTTTGAACGATGCCAGTCATTGGTGTGATGTGCTCATTCTTCATATCAATATCAAATATTGCTATGCACAGCCGGGCAGTGCCAACACGGTATTAACCGTTGACCTGGGGAAAAAATTTGAACAGGCATTAGACGATACTTACCGGGTTAATTTCAATTACACCCCGATAGCAACCAGCAATGATTATTTCGCCTTAGCACTTAGTGCAAAGGATGGACCGATTGGTACCCATGACTACCAAATTTTGGTGGAAGCGACGCCTTTAAACGCCAAACGCACTTTTCTGCACTACACCTACACTTATTCATTTGGCTTAAAAGGCCAGGTTGCGATGAAAACGTATCTCGCGACCACCGGTCGTAAAAAAGTCGGTTTTACCAAAGTAAACCATCAAGGTGGTGAGCAAGCCTATATTCAAGGCGTACGCGGCGTGATTGAACGTAATACCATGCGTTACTACCTGGCGATTGATGCCTATCTGGCGAGTCCACTACAGGAAAAACGTTTTGAACATTGGTATGACAGTACCAACCAATACAGCCGCCAGCTTAAAGAAGTGGAACGTGAAGATTATCTCGCTATGAAACGTAAAGAATACCAGCGCCAGCAGACGCAGCAATAGCTATATACAAATAGTACTTATAAATCTTTTTCTTTACGTTTCTGTGGACTGTTACGTGCTTTATCTTGATAAGATTTTTTCGCCAACTCCCGCACGTCACGATTCACTTCCGCAGCATGTTCATCGACTGTAGCCGGTGGATCAACGGCTAAACCCGCATTATCCGGGGATGGTTTAGATAGATTATCCGGTGTCGTTTTAGGTTTCATTACTACTCTCCAATCACTTATGTTTCAGGCTGCCATAAAGCAAGGCATATTGACGGGTGAACTCAGCGCCAAAGAAAAATATCTGGGCCGAGTAATAAATCCATAACATCACGGCCACGATTGAACCCGCCGCACCAAAACTGGAAGACACAGCGCTATTACCGAGATATAAGCCAATAAAATATTTACCCAAGGTAAATAAACCGGCCGTAAAAATGGCCCCAATGATCACATCGTCCCAATCCAGCTTAATGTCTGGCAGCAGCTTATAGATCATGGCGAATAACACTGTGATGACGAAAAAAGAAAAGATCGCTGAAATAATGCTGAGTATGGGTACGATACTAGCCCATACCCCGCCTACGTAACTTTCTAGCATCCCCAGCAGGGCGCTTACTACTAGGGAGATCAGCAGCAAGAATGCAAGGACCAGTACCAAGCTCAGTGATAACAAGCGTGTTTTCAATAAAATACTGATGCCCGATGCCGTGGGGGTTTTTGATTCAGCCCCCCATAAATCATCCAAAGTCCCTTTCAATTCAGTAAATACACTGGTAGCCCCCACTATTAATAGCACTAATGCCACCGCAGTGGCCCATAGACCTGCTTCCGGATCACGGGCAGCCGCTAGCAAAGCTTGTATGGCTTCCGCCCCGTTAGGGCCCACCAAGGATTGAATCTGGTGAATGATTTGACCCTGTGCTGCTTCCGTACCAAAAAAATAGCCTGCAATGGCAATAGACAGGATCAGAATAGGGGTCATGGAAAATAAGGTATAAAAAGCCAAGGCAGCGCCCCGGCTTGCATCACGATGGTCCAGCCAGGATTCGAACGATAAACGGAAAATCCTGATCGCTTTATAGTCCCAAAACCGGCTGAAAGGCTTAGCGAGTTCCATACTTTAGGTTAACAAGGCAATCAAGATAATGATAGGAATAGGAATGCCTAAAAACAACAATAGTAATGAACGCATGATTTTTCTCCTTTAGCGATGGTTTACAAATATGTTTTATTTACCAACTACGTTATTGGCATCGCGGCAGCGACCACCCCAGGTAGCCGCGAGGCTGGCAGTAAATGCGCCTATCAGTAATGCAATGAAACCCCACAAAGCGATATAAGCGGAAGCCTTACGTGCTTTATCAGCGGATTCCTTCAGCTTAGCTTCGGCAGTTTGTATGGCCGTATATGTATCTTTCACACGTTGTTCAGCTTCTTCTTGGGTAAGGCCGGTGCGTTGTGCGATAAGCTGGCCTAAATACGTAACATCCTCATCAGCAATCACGCCATCTTCCATGCTTTTATTAAAGATTCTGCGTACTTCCGCATTTGAGCCTCCATGATAATTAGCAGCTGCGTTAGCCGCTGTGCTCGGATTCGATTTAGCCGAGGTAGGCACCAGTGTTGAAAAGTTTTTACGGAACAGCGAATCAATATAATAGCCTTGATCATTGGGTAAGTTTGTCGCACTCATTGCACCGGCTGCAACTGCGCCGCTGCTGACCTTGGCTGCCGCTTGCACGCCACCATTAATGACTGCCCCTAATGCGGAAGCAAATAAAGTGGCCGTTGCGATGAGTGCAACTGCCCAAGTCAAAAATCCATGTGCAGTATCCCTGAAATAGACCTCATCCCGGTCCACATTCAGCGTTCTATTGCGTAACCTCCCTGCCAGGAAGCCGCCCATTCCTGAGGCCACCACTTGGGTAAGTGACAGCCATAAAATGGCTGAAACCCCAAAAGCCGTTGCAGATATACCTTCAGAAGACCAAGGTGACACTGCAGTAAACCCTAGCCCGGTACCTAAAATGCACAGAATGATGGTTAGTGCTGCGGCAGCTGTTGCCCCAGCAAAAATGGCCCGCCAGCAGACTGCATGTCCGTGATGGTAGTAATCAGTATCGACCCTGTTTACATTGCGATTTAATTCGTCCGAATTTTGAATAGCCATCATTATTCTCCAATTGATTATTAGCCACATTCACTAGGTGAATCTTGAAGGATTATGCGTACGAAATTTTGGACTAACTATCAGGACAACTAGAATTTTGTTGTAGGAAAATATTTATTACAGCAGGTGTGCGAGCCGCGCACAATATAAAATTACGCTTAGGTGAGTGATCTTTCTAGCAAAGTGGCAAAGTCACGGGCAGGTAAAGCTTCGCTAAAAAAGAAACCCTGTCCTTCTGCGCAATGACAGCTTTTAAGAAAATCCAGTTGCTCTTGGGTTTCAATGCCTTCAGCCACGACACGGTGTTTCAGGCTAAGTCCCATTGCAATGATGGCTGTTACGATAGTCTCGCCGGTGCTTGCGTTAATATCCTTGACGAACGTCTGGTCAATTTTAAGGGTATCAATCGGAAAGTTACGTAAATAGCTTAGGCTGGAATAGCCCGTGCCAAAGTCATCTATCGCAATCTGGACTCCAATCTCTTTAAGGGCATACAAGATGGCTGTGGTTTCTATATCCTGCATCAAGCCACTTTCGGTGATCTCGACCTCAAGCAGATGCGGGGGCAACCCTGTCTCTTGCAGAATCGCTCGTACGCCTTCAAAAAAACCTTTATTGTGAAATTCAGTGGCTGAAACATTCACAGCAATCTGGCCGATGGGAAGTCCAGCTTTCAGCCATGCCTGTGTCTGACGGCAAGCTTCACGCAACACCCAATGACCTATCGGTAGCATAATGCCGCATTCTTCAGCAACACTCACAAAATCGATGGGCTGGATCAGGCTATGTTGTGTCCTTTGCCACCGGATCAGCGCTTCAGCACCGATAATCTGTTCAGTCTCCAAATTCACCTTGGGCTGGTAATACACCACAAATTCCTGGTTTAAAAGCGCCTGATGCAAAGCCTGCTCAATGGATTGACGCGCTACGGCTCTCAAATTCATGTCTTGAGTAAACATCATGTATTTGTTGCGGCCTTTTTTCTTGGCTTGATACATTGCAGTATCTGCATCCCTCACCAGAGCCTCCGGATTCTTCGAGTCCACTGGAAAAAGACTAATGCCGATACTCATGGTCACGTGTAATAAGTGGCCGCTGATTTGATGCGGCATCGCCATTGCTGAAATCAGCTTATCCGCAATAATAATAGAATCTTCCGGGTCTTTAACTTCACTGAGCAACACCACGAACTCATCGCCGCCATAGCGGCTCACCGTGTCTGATAAACGGACGCAGGCTTGCAAGCGCTTGGCAACGGATTGCAATAATTCATCACCAATCGCATGCCCCAAGGAATCATTAATATTTTTAAAATGATCAATATCCAGGAACATCAGTGCCACTTGGTAATTATTACGTTGCGCCAAGGTCATGGACTGTTCTAGGCGGTAGGTCATCAGCGAACGATTAGGCAAGCCGGTCAATAAATCATGCTCTGCCATATGCGACATCTGTGCATTCGCTTGCTCGGCTGCCTCCATCATGGTCTGGGCACGGATGGACGCTACCACTAGATTTTGATTGGCTTCAACGAGCTGCGCCTGGTTAAGGGCGTTTAGCGCAGCATTGGCTGCAGTGTTGTTTTCCCCCAGGTGTAATGCTTTTTCCCTTTGCATAATCTCTGCTTCACGCAGTAAGATTTTCTGCTCTCTGGCCATAATGGCAAGTTCACGTTGCTTTAAGAAATTAGTAGCCATTTAAACCTGATTGCCTTAGGCGATAGACGTTCATTAAACGGTATTAAATAAGTTTCTGAACATCAAATGAGACGATCACCATCATATGGCGGTATAGCAGTATTTTGCGTCGATAAAGTTGGCTGTCCTCCTAACAGGCCTTCATAATCCAACATCAAATCGCCAATCACTAGCCCTTCATCCGTTATTTCATAACTACGGATCGCTTTACTATGATTACTGGATCGCACTTTGACGACTGACATCACACGCTGTAAATTACTGCGGACTTCAATGTAACGTTGCACCACAATGGCGTCGGTCAAAAAGGCCGACCCATAAGGACTAAAACGTAAATCGGTATAGCGGTCCTCAAGCTCTGAAGTCATCAGTACCGTTACGCCAAGCCCGGCCAGCAACGCGACCATGCGGAACAGCGATTCCCGAAAGTCTTCCCTAAAAGTAGGCGCTACCGCCAGTTCAAAGCCGGATAAGGAGTCAATGACTACCCGCTTGGCTTTCATTTTATGAATAGTAGTGGTCAGGTGCTGCACAATTTCATCAATGCACAAATCAAGTGATCGGGTATTAATTAAGCCAATTTTCCCAGAGCGCACCATATCATCAATGGCAGGGTTCCAGGATTGGCTTGGAGTCTGCTCAAAAGCGACAATGACTCCCGGCTCACCCCGTTCTAGGCCTGCAGTTAAAAATGCCGTGGCAAGAATGGTTTTACCCGAACCGGATGGCCCGGCCACTAGTAAAGAATAGCCTTCTGGCAAGCCTCCGCCCAGCATTTCATCCAATTGCGGTATGCCCATGGATAATCTGGACTTGGCTTGAAAAATCCGCGTATGGTTAGCATGTGCCACCGGATCATCATGTATGACGATTGCCGGAAATATCTGTAGCCCTGCATTGGTAATACGGAAAGTATGCATGCCCGGTCTTGTAGGCTGGCCGCGCATTTTGAGTACCTGTATCTGCCGCACCATGGAGTTACGGTGCACATTTTGCGTAAGCATGAGCAAGCCATCAGCGACAGCGAATACCGGATTTGCATCATTCTCCTTAACGTACTCTCCAATTAAGAATGTTGTGGCTTGCCAGCTACTCATCTGGTTGCCGAGCTTGTGCACAAACTCTTCTGTGCTCAATGGTTTATTGGCTAAATGTTGAAGGTTGATAATGATTGAGCGAAATGAATCAACAAATACCAATCCGGCTGAATAAGCCTTGATCTCCTTGGCAATTCGGCTCATTACCGTATCAAAGTTACCAGTGGCCACATCATCACTTATATTAATAAAATGGATCGATTGGTTGACTTTAGCGAGATCGAAAAAAGAAAACTGCTGTTGATACCGCAGCATTTTCAAGGGCGTTTCTCCTAACACCGTAAAGAACAGCGCAGGTTTTTCCGGCGTAGCCAAGGCGAACATGATTTGATGGGCGAGCGTCGTCTTCCCTGACCCTGGGGCCCCGACGATGAGGTTAAAAGAAAACTCCGGGATGCCCCCACCCAATACTTCATCGAGACCAGGCACACCGGTTGCAAGCCGTCGAATAGATACTTTATTACTCATCATGAACTCTCTTTCGGATTGCTTGTTACCAATACAGGATTTAATAGTTGATAAGTCAAGGACTCACCAATTAAAGCGACCAATAGCTGGATAAATGTTACTAATAAGGCTTCACTTGCTTTAATCGCGTGTCCTGGCTCCTGCAGCTCATAAAATTGCTTGAAATTGCCAAGTTGTGAAGTGTCATATGTATGATCTTCAATCGTCAGCCACGGAAAGTCTTTACTGATAATATGGATAGCACGATTAAAAAGCGCCTCGGTGCCATAGGGGCCAATGACAGGATCTATTTGGCTTGCAAGCTGCTGCCATACAGTGAAAGTAGCCTCAGCAATCATTGTGGAATCTGAATCAGAGACTATCTGTTGGGCTAAGATGAGTTGTATCGTTTTAGTAAGCGGACGCACTTTTGCTACTGCATTGATTTCTTATGACTCATGGCAGTCACAACTAGGAGGATTAGGTGGAGATAATGATACATAGTTAACCTCCTTAAATATTAAGGACTGCTATTTAGAAATCCATTCAAAATGGAAGTAATGAGGTTCACTGATTGGGTAAACCAGTGAATGATATAGAGATGGTAGTTAGGGGAAATTAAAGTGTCTGTCCTGTAGCGGACTTAGGTTTGGACCTAACACATATATTAGGAAAACCTAAATATTAAGCACTGGCCTGTTGTCCTAGTAAGCGTTCTACTAGTGGGATTGTTGTAATGGGGCGGTATCGTCGTACATTTCCAGCATGGCATTATAAGTTTGCTTGTCGGTCTGGTAGCAAATGCAGGAGGAGGCTTCCAGGCCAGCTAAATCATGAATATCCATATAGCCACGGTTATAGGTGATCAAAGCCTTTTGCTTTAAAGAAGTGGCCGCTTTTGACACACCTACCCTGCGAACCCCGAGCATCTGGGCTAATAATTGCTGGGTGATCTTGAAGGTTACAGATTCTTTTCTATCGTAAATCATAAGCAGTAAGCGCGCCAGGCGTTCTTCAACCACATGAAAACGGTTACATACCGTCATTTGCACTAATTGACTGAAGGATACGCAAATATAGCGTTTTAGCCTTAATTCTAGCTCAGGGCATTTTTTTAGTTCTTCAAGGAATTGCTTGGCCTCGATGCGCAGCGTAGAGCCTGCACCTTGCACAATAGCGCGAAAAGGCGCTAGCTTAGATTCCAGCATGAGGGTAATGCCTAACATGCCTTCATTACCGATGAGCGCCACCTCCATGCCGGCATTTTTATCGACCGGATTAACTAAAGAAACAATACTTTGGAGGGGAAAATAAACGTATGTGATAGGCTCACCAGCTTCGTAAATCACCTGTGCCAGATTGAAGTGAACAAGCTCACACTGGCCCAAGAAGGCGAGCCGGCTCTTATCAGATAATGCATCTAATAACAGATTTTTAGTTGGAATTATTTTTTGAGATGCCATCTAGCCCTTTGCGGAAATGCTGCAAGATATTACAGCACCACTACTGGCAAAATCAAGGAACTGATGGGCTAGAAGTCAAGGTAGCTGTAGGGTAAATAAATCCATTGAATTAGAAAATGCATGTTAATTCAATGGGAAATTTCATAGGTGCAGGTGATTGAATAAATACAAAAATCCACAGCCTGTGTACCATCTTGGCATTTAATGACGTAATTAGCTATAGAAGAATATATATAGCCGGGCTATTGTTTAAAAGATGATCCGTATGGTTCAGCCTAATGAGCAATTGCATGCAACGCTGGTAGTAAGCGTTCAAATTCCGCTTTTACCACGTGGTAGCATTCACATACCTGCTTTTCTAGCCCTGGGCGGTTTAACACGCGGATCTTGCCTCGGCTGTAGTTAATCAAGCCTGCTTTTTGTAGTTTACCTGCTGCCTCAGTCACACCAACTCTACGCACGCCTAACATATTGGCAATCAACTCTTGGGTCATAACGAGCTCGTCGCTTTCCAGGCGATCCAGGCTTAACAATAACCAGCGACATAATTGCTGATCCACGGAATGATGACGGTTACATACCGCTGTCTGTGACATTTGAGTGATCAAAGCTTGGGTATAGCGCAATAAAAGCCGCATCACCGGGCCGGCACGGTTGAATTCATCTTTAAGCAACTTGGATTTGATTTTATAACCGTAGCCCTCGCTTTGCACCACGGCGCGGCTGGGGGTGGTTTCCCCGCCCATAAAAATCGAAACCCCTAAAATGCCCTCTTTGCCGACCACGGCAATTTCAGCAGAAGCACCATCTTCCATTACATATAAGAGTGAAACGATGGAGTTAACTGGAAAATAGACATATGGGAGTATGGCGCCTGATTCATACAACACTTCCCCCAACGATAGTTTAACTAATTCGAGCTGTGGAAAGAGGCGATCATATTCAGATTTGAATAATGCATCTAATAAGTGATTCTGCCGCGGATTATAGATATCTGACATATCACCCCTGATTGATGACGACTATTGTTTTGACAAATTTTGTAAGCCGAATACATCAATATAGTGGAAATTTGCAATCATGTATGTTCGCTTTAGAACATATAGATCATCATTTAAAAAATTAATTCACATCAGCAGCCAGTAACTACGTCAATAAATTGGGATTTAACTAAATTTGTTAATTTGTCGATATGTCCGGTAACGGACAGATGAAAGCCTATATGCAACCCATACTGGGTTTCCAATGATTGAAGATGTGAGATAGATAAAAAATGCTTTGTAATTAAACTCTAGGACATTTTCAACTTCATAAAACCTTAGAAACTTGCAAATACCATCTGGGCTTTCTGCGGCATAAATTAAGCAGCGCGCTTATTGATCGTC
The DNA here is from genome assembly GCA_002928535.1 of Methylotenera sp. Classification (GTDB taxonomy): domain Bacteria; phylum Pseudomonadota; class Gammaproteobacteria; order Burkholderiales; family Methylophilaceae; genus Methylotenera. Next base: position 47,898 of record PERG01000013.1, read on the forward strand.
TTACACATCTTTGTTCAAGAAAGTATTGGGTGAACGAGCATGAAATCAATTCTAAAGAAATTAGGCTTAGAAACTAAAGTCCTTACCGGGATTCATCCTGAACGCAAACTTCAGGTCATGGATTCTCAATATGAGACTTTATATCAATCCATCAATAAACTTGCCGCGACTATTACTAGCACGCCGCTCGCGATGATCACTTTTTATAATGAGCAGCATGTATGGGTTGAATCGGATGCAATTAAATCAGACACGCTCCAATATACCCATAATGAGACTTTTTATAATTGGGCAATTACCAATAAAGAATATATTGAAATTTCAGATACCTCATTAATCTCAGACCAGGGCCCTCATGCTTTAAACCGCTATTATCCCAATCTCAAATTCTATGCGGGTGTGCCTTTGAAGTTACCCTTGGGTGAAGTAATCGGCGTATTAAGCGTATTTGATATCAAGCCAAATAGCATGAATCCACACCAGAAAAGTATATTGGTTGCCCTTGCCGATGTGGTGGCAAAAAGCATGGTGTTTAAGCATCACCTTATAATGAATTAACCCTCCAGACTAAGCGCCAATCCTCGTCTTACCAACCAATTTGTCAAATATTCATAGTCTATTCGGACTATTTGCGCCTGAAAAATACACTGTTAAATTAAGCTTAGCTGGTCAAAATTGACACCCAGCCTTTTTAATGCCTGATCTCAATAAAAGGAATTTTCCGATGAGAACATTTAAATGCAGCTTCCTCTTGGTATGGTTGATATTGTGTTCATCTTCGGCATTCGCAGCCAGCGCTTCAGCCTATTTGGATAACTTCAGTTTGGACGTGACGGGCGGCAGTCTCACGCAGCGTGATAACTCTTTCGTCAATACAGATGTTTCCGTAATCGGTGATAGACAACAGCATTATTCTTATACGCCTGAGGCAGATTTTTCGTTCTTTTCTTCAACGTCTCTTGCTAATGCAACGGATACCGCAATAGCGGAAGTATCATTTGGTCCCAATGACCCAAACTCTTATATGTCTGCCTCCGTAATTGGGGAGGATCAGCACTTTACTTTTGCACAATCGTCTTTATTTTATACTTACAATTATCAAGCCAATACGGCTGTCACTGTTTCTGCCGATGCATTTATCGAGTTCCAACCAGATCCTGGGAGTGAGTTTCTAGCTTCTACTGGTGCTGGATTCTATTTTCACAATGTGATGAATCCCAATGAATATTCATTCAGCCGTTTTTTAATTGAAGAAAATACGACATCGCCCTATAGTCGGTTTGATAGCTTATCAGCAACTTTCCAGGCGCCAGTAGATATGATCTTACTTATTGGCTACGGCGTCACAGCCAGGATCAATGACGCACCTGTGACACCAGTACCCGAACCTGAAACCTACGCCATGCTGCTGGCAGGTTTGGGCTTAATAGGGTTTGTGGGTAAACGAAAATCTAAAAATGATATTCGTGAGAGAAATTGAATCATGGATACTTTAGCCAGATTTGATTGCCATAAATTGTTCCGAAATGCCATCCTATACATTTCCACCCTGGCATTAGCCATATTTTCCAGCATTTCATATTCGGCTTATCAGTACACTTACTACGGCAATACCATCACCGGTACTTTTACCCAATACCATCCTGAGATTCCGGAACCATATAACACACCTACTGTTTCAGAATTTACCGGCGCAGTATTCGTACAGTTTGTTTCACCCACCTTGTTAACCGGGGCTATCGACATGTCTGATATCGATAGCTTTATGATGGGTGGGGAAACGACTCCGGGCTTTTCTGGTAACGGCTCTATTATTGGCAATTGGGTATATCCCTATCCATATCAAGTGCCCGCTTATAGCAGTTATGGCGAGTTTGCAATCAACTCGGTAGATGCCAACGGCCTGCCGACGGATTGGAATATCAAAATGTTCGGCAATGAAGGTTACACACGCCATACTTACTACAATTTTGAAACAACGCCCTTTCTGGACAAGATATACGGTTATAGCGAATATGGCTCTGAATGGTCAGGTGAAATTGCAGTGAACCCAGGCCAGTGGAAGGTCACTTCCGTGGTACCTGAGCCAGAAACATACATCATGCTTTTAGCCGGCTTAGGCTTAATCGGTTTTGTATATAAACGCAGACGGTCGTTTTAGTATTTTGGAAGTAAATATAACTAAACACTTGTAGGCGCCATCAATCCTTTTTAGGAGGCAACATGAAAATTGTATATAGCTTCATCTGTCTAGCGTTTTTGTGTGCTTTTCCATCCGCGCAAGCTACTACCGCCTATGCTTCTTTGGATAACTTTAGTTTTGAAGTTTCTGGTCCGGGAATCAGTGTGGATACTGATGATTTTTTTGCATTCAGTAGAGGATTTCTGAACAATACCAGCACCTCTGATTCAACGACAACCCTAGGGCCGGATTATTCGTTCTCCATTTCAAATTTTGTGACCAATGGTATTAATTCTGCAAGTGGTGGCGCCACCTATGGGCTGGGAAATAGTAATTCTTTAGTATTTGCGCAAACAGATGGTGATCTTGCGTCAGCTTCAACCACGATAGTAGAGTTTGCTTTTGATTACCTCGCCAATACAGTGGTTACACTATCTGCCGATGCATTCATTGATCATCAACCGCCCTTAGGTAGTGAGGGCGTAGCAGTAGGCCAGGCACAGATTAGCATGAATAGCCTTAGCCCTTATTCCAGCCATGCAGGCATCATTCGACAAACCGCTGATCCCTTTACCGTCGGAGAGCGCCTTACTGCTACATTTAGTGCGCCTATTGATACTACGTTATTACTCTATTTTATTACTGCTGTAAGAATCAATGAGTTTCCATACACATCCCCAGTCCCAGAACCTCAAACGTATCTCATGCTGTTAGCAGGCATGGGCATGATAGGCTTAGTCGCGAGGCGCCGCCGCCTAGTTGAACTCATGTAATGAAAAAGCCCCTTAGCGGGGCTTTTTTGAAGCTAGTAATTTCAAAACCTTGGATTAAAACGGAATGTCATCCTCAAAGTCGTCAAAGTTATTACCCGCAGCAGGTGCTGCTTTGGTTGGCGCATTGGTCTGTTTTGCAGGTGCTTGGCTGTAGCTGCTGTCGTCCATGCCGCTGCTTTGATCCATACCGCCGCCATCATAACTGGCATTAGCACTACCACCTTCACGGCCACCTAACATTTGCATTTGGTCAGCAATGATTTCTGTCGTGTAGCGATCTTGGCCTTCTTTGGTTTGCCATTTACGTGTTTGCAAGCGACCTTCCACATATACCGGACGGCCTTTTTTGAGGTATTCACCGGCAATCTCGGCCAGCTTGCGGTACATCACGATGTTGTGCCATTCAGTACGTTCCTGCTTGGCACCGGCCTTGTCTTTCCAGCTATCGGTGGTCGCTATACTGAAATTACACACAGCTTCACCGTTAGGCATATACCGTACTTCAGGATCACGGCCTAGATTACCTACTAATATCACTTTATTGACTGATGCCATTTTTTATCCCTTCAACAATTTAAGCACATGGGTATCATCCCAATCCTGCTGTTTATCTATCTTTAATATCACGGTGAACTCTTGCGGCAATACCACCGCTTCGATGACACCTTCAAGTTTTGCAAGCTTATTCCGCAGGGTTGTAGCGCGTCTGCCGGTCAATTCCCCCGCTGCTTGGTCCATGCTATACATTTTGGTTTTAACTGCTGGTGGCGCTTGCATTGAAAATGCCAATATTAGCCACAAAAACATCATTATGCTACAGAAGATAAACACACTGGAAAAACCTAAGGTATGTGAAAGATACCCCCCCAAAGCGCCACCCACAAAAATACCTAATGATTGCGAAGTATTGTAGACCCCGATCGCCGTGCCCTTGGCTGCTGCTGGCGCGATTTTGCTAATGATCGAAGGCAGTGATGCTTCCAGCACATTAAAAGCGATAAAGTAAAAGGTCAGCGAAGCAATAATGCCCCAGAAGTGATGAATAGACGCTGCAAACATGATTTGCGCGACCAGCATAATGGCAATCGCGCCCACAAAAATGCGTTTGATTTTGGCTTGTTTTTCCGCGTAGATAATCGCCGGCACCATCAAGATAAACGAAGCGATCAGCACCGGTAAATAAATCTGCCAATGCTGGTTCTCATGCATGCCGCTGGATTCAATTATGGCAAATGGCACTACCACGAACATCGCCATTTGTGCCGCATGTAGCGCAAAAATCCCGTAATTCAAACGTAGTAGCTGGCTGTTTTTTAACACATCTTTGAGTTTAGCTGGTGCTGCACTCGCGTCGGAATGGTAATGGCTGTGAACTGGGTTTGGCACTACAAATTTAACGACAGCTATCGCACCCAAAGTTAATACCGCGGTCATGGCAAAAATACCTGGCACACCTATCCATTGATTCAGTATCGGGCCACCAATGAGAGAGAGTGCGAATGCAATGCCAATGGTGCCGCCAATGGTAGCCATGGCTTTAGTACGATTTTCGTCGCGCGTTAGATCCGCCACTAAAGCGGTGACCACGGCTGACACCGCTCCTGCGCCTTGAATAGCACGGCCGATAATGATGGTTTCAATATTAATCGCGAGTGCCGCCACCATGCTGCCAACGGCAAAAATCGCCAAGCCTATGTAAATCATCGGTTTGCGGCCAAATTTGTCTGAAGCCATGCCAAAGGGAAGCTGGAATAAGGCTTGTGTTAATCCGTATGCACCCAAAGCCAGACCAATCATGAGGCTGCTGGGTTTTTCCGGTAGTGTTGAGGCGTAAATTGCAAAAATGGGCAAAATCAGGAACATGCCTAACATGCGCAAGCCGTATATAGAGGCCAAACTGACAGTCGCACGCACTTCTATCGGAGACATGGTCCCGGATGGAACTTCACTGATGGCGGTGGTCTGATTGAAAACCTGTTTGTCTGTGGGATTGTTGCTTGCGGACATGAAAAATAATTGAGCTAAGAGCGTAAAAGTAGGTATATTAGCAGGTTGCCCAAATTTTCGTAAAAGCATTATGGAATTCATCAAAATACGCGGTGCCCGCACCCACAACTTAAAGAATGTCTCCCTGGATTTACCGCGTAATCAACTCGTAGTGATTACCGGTTTATCAGGCTCAGGAAAATCCTCCCTGGCATTTGACACCCTATATGCTGAAGGCCAGCGCCGTTATGTAGAATCCCTTTCTGCATATGCCCGCCAATTTCTAGCGCGTATGGATAAACCCGACGTTGATTTAATTGAAGGTTTATCCCCAGCCATTTCCATCGAGCAAAAATCCACTTCGCATAATCCGCGTTCAACCGTGGGTACGGTTACAGAAATTCACGATTATCTACGTCTTTTGTATGCCCGTGCCGGCGATCCGGAATGCCCGGAACATGGCACGCAATTACAAGCACAAACCGTAAGCCAGATGGTCGATCATGTGTTATCGCTGCCTGAAGACACCAAGCTCATGATCCTGGCACCCGTGGTGAGCAATCGCAAAGGCGAACAGCTGGATCTATTTGAAGAATTAAAAGCACAGGGTTTTGTCCGGCTCCGCATTGATGGCAAAATCTATGAGGTAGATGCACTGCCGCAACTCGCCAAAACCACTAAACATAATGTTGATGTGGTGATTGACCGCATAAAAGTCAAAGCGGACATGAAGCAGCGTATTGCAGAATCCTTTGAAACCGCCTTACGCTTGGCCGAAGGTAAAGCGGTGGCAGTTGAAATGGATACCGATAAGGAACATCTGTTTTCCGCTAAATTTTCCTGCCCCTCATGTGATTACTCACTTGCAGAACTGGAACCACGCTTATTCTCTTTCAATAATCCGATGGGGGCTTGCCCTAGTTGTGACGGCTTGGGCAATATTAACTTTTTCGATCCAAAACGCGTGGTCGCGTTTCCACATCTATCGCTGGCTTCTGGTGCGATTAAAGGTTGGGACAGACGTAACCAGTTTTATTTCCAGATGCTGTCAAGTTTAAGTAAGCATTATAATTTTGACCTGGATACGCCTTTCGAAGAATTATCCGAGCATATCCAGCATGTATTGCTGCAAGGTAGCGGTAAAGAAGAGATCGCTTTCAAATACCTGAATGAACGCGGCACGTTCTTCCAGAAAACGCATACGTTTGAAGGGATTTTGAATAACCTGAAACGCCGTTATCACGAAACTGACTCACAAACCGTGCGTGAGGAGTTAGCGAAATATTTAAATTCGCAAAGCTGCCCGGAATGTGCGGGTACCCGGCTACGTATAGAAGCACGTCATGTAAAAGTGGGTAGCAAAAATATCCACGAGATTTGTGAAGTACCGCTTAAGTTAGCACTTACTTTTTTTGATGCACTAGAGCTTAAAGGTGCCAAATTAGCGATTGCCGATAAAATCGTTAAAGAGATCAGCAACCGGCTTAAATTCTTAACCAATGTGGGCTTGGAATATCTATCGCTTTCCCGCTCTGCTGAAACACTATCCGGCGGTGAAGCACAGCGTATCCGCTTAGCTTCGCAAATTGGTAGTGGCTTAACCGGCGTGATGTATGTGCTGGATGAGCCTTCAATCGGCCTACATCAGCGCGATAACGACCGCTTGCTGGATACCTTAAAACGCCTGCGTGATATCGGGAACAGCGTCATCGTCGTTGAGCATGACCAGGATGCCATCATGGCCGCTGATTATGTGGTGGATATTGGCCCGGGCGCGGGTGAGCATGGTGGGCATATCGTTGCGGAAGGTACGCCGGCACAAATTCAAGCTAACAAGAATTCGCTCACGGGTGAATACCTGAGCGGCAAAAAACAGATTATCTACAATAAAAAACGTACACCGCCAGATCCAGCGCGATGGATCAAACTCAGTAACGCTACCGGTAATAACCTCAAGAATGTAACCTTGAAACTTCCGGTTGGCTTATTAAGCTGCATTACCGGGGTTTCCGGAAGCGGAAAATCTACCCTTATCAATGACACCTTGTACCGTGTCGTATCTCAGCATTTATATGGTAGTAGCACCGAGCCAGCGGCTTTTGGTGAAATTGATGGACTGGCATTTTTTGATAAGGTCGTCGATGTCGACCAAAGCCCGATCGGGCGGACACCTCGTTCCAACCCGGCGACTTACACAGGCTTATTCACACCGATTCGCGACCTATTTGCTGGCGTGCCGGAAAGCCGCGCACGTGGTTATGGGCCGGGACGTTATTCTTTCAACGTCAAAGGCGGCCGCTGCGAAGCTTGTCAAGGTGATGGTGTATTACGGGTGGAGATGCATTTTCTGCCAGATGTTTATGTGCCATGTGACGTATGCAAGGGCCATCGCTATAACCGCGAAACATTAGAGATTCAGTTTAAAGGCAAGAATATTCATGAAATCCTGAATATGACGGTAGAACAGGCGTTTGAATTTTTCAGCGCTCAACCGGTCATTTCCCGGAAACTCAAAACCTTGCTGGATGTAGGGTTGGGTTATATTACTTTAGGCCAAAGTGCCACGACTTTATCCGGCGGGGAAGCACAGCGCGTTAAACTGGCGTTGGAACTCAGCAAGCGTGATACCGGACGCACGCTATATATTTTAGACGAGCCAACAACTGGTCTGCATTTTGCAGATATTCAATTGCTATTAGACGTGATCCATCGATTGCGCGACGCAGGCAACACGATTGTAATCATCGAGCACAATCTGGATGTGATTAAAACGGCTGACTGGATTGTTGATATGGGCCCAGAAGGCGGGGATGGTGGTGGGTTGGTTATTGCAGAAGGTACACCGGAGCACGTCGCGGAAAATACGCAAAGCTATACCGCAAAATATCTCAAAGCCATGCTGTAACAAAATTTGCGCTGACTATTACTTTGGTATAACAGCTTGGTGCATGCGTGCTTGGATAGTAGCTGTACGCCGATTGAGGTAGCGCGTGGATTTGTGTCTATCGTAGAATCGCGGATTAGGAATCATTGCAGCTAGCCTCGCTGCTTGATTCCTAGTTAGTCTTGACGCACTCGTTTTGTAATAATGCCGAGAGGCAGCTTCAGCACCGAACACGCCATCGCCCCATTCAATTACATTTAGATAAATTTCCAGAATGCGTCGCTTGGTAAGCATCTTTTCCAGCATCAGGGTGATGACAGCTTCTTCTGCCTTGCGCCAAGGTGTTCTTTTGGTCGATAAAAATAAGTTCTTAGCCAATTGCTGGCTGATGGTAGAGCCGCCAGCAACAATTTTGCCTTTTTTCAGGTTTTTTTCATAGGCTTTTTGAATGCCTTCCCAATCAAAACCTTCGTGGTCTGTGAACCTTGAATCTTCAGCCGCGACAACTGCGCGCTTAAGGTGATTGGAAATTTTATTGTAATCCACCCACTTGTAGCGCAATTCTACATCTGGGTTTTTCTCTTGCATTACGGCCAAGCGGTCTTCCATAAAAGCGCTTGAGGATGGATTAAATTTGATCCACCAACAAATATGCAAAAATATCCATAATTGATACAAGACTAAAGCTGTAAATAAAACGAATATCACGCGCGTGATCAATCCGCCTAGGCCGATTGATTTAGCGCCTTTTTTATTATTGAGTAACCAACGAATCATTGTGGGGTGGCTTTGAAAGTTAAAGTAAGCGCTTACCCAGCGCGTATCTGCTGCATGATAACTTGTGTAACAGGCCGAATGCCGCGCCACACAAAAAAAGCTTCGGCGGCCTGTTCTACCAGCATGCCTAAACCATCAGCCACTTGTGCACCATGTTGATATGCAAAGGTCATGAATGGCGTTTCCCTGCCATACATCATGTCATATGCAAGTGCGTTAGGTGCAAAGATCGTTGAAGGTAAGGGAAGTGTGCTATCTGTTAAACCGGTAGAAGTGGCATTAATGACAATATCAAATTGTTGACCTGAAAGATCTTCAAAAGCATATGCGTTCACGGACACGTATCGGTAATCGCCTTGCTCTTCCACCTTTTTGACCATGCTTAAGGCTTTATCTAATGTCCGATTGGTTATCACCAGCAAAGCCGGGCTTTGCGCCAGAATGGGATGTAATACACCCTCAGCAGCCCCGCCTGCACCAATGAGTAAAACACGCTTACCGCTAATCTTGATATGCAGATTTTGCTCGATATCGCGAACAAGCCCAGCGCCATCAGTGTTATCTCCAACAATACCTTCCGGGCTGAATATCAGGGTGTTGACTGCACCTGCATCGTGCGCTCGCTCGGTTAAATGATGCGCTAGCTGGAAAGCTTCAAATTTGAAAGGTACGGTAACATTCGCACCTTTATAGCCTTGCTGTTGCAGGGTTTTTACGGTGTGCACAAAACCATCCAAAGGAGCTAATATCCGCTCATATTGCAAATATTGTCCGGTGTCTTTAGCAAAAGCCGCGTGGATAATCGGCGATTTGCTATGTTCAATTGGATGGCCAATAACCGCATAGTAGTCTGGTGTGTTTGGTAAGGTCGACGACATCAGCTAGTTATTTCTTGGCATGTGTCCAGGGCAAGTCTGCATGCTTCCAGCCATTTAGCATGGTGCGCTGTTGAAGTGCATTGGCTTCACCTTCAAAACCTTCCAGCATATTGTAGGCTTGCGCATAACCCAAACTAGCCGCTACAGCCGCAGCATTGTGAGAGCGCCCGCCCGTGCGGCACATAAAAATAATGGTTTTATTCTTATCGACTTGATTGGCTAATTGTTGGGCAAAATCTGTATTCGCAACCATACCAGGATAAAAAGCCCATTCGATGTTAACTGCATCCGGCACCCTGCCCACCAGATCCAATTCAGCCTGGGATCTAACATCCACTAATTGCGCATTGGGGTTGTCCTGTAGTACTTCAAAAGCTTCTAGTGGCGTCATAGCGCCTGCATACGGCAAGCTATTATCTTGTGCGCGTTGATGGGCTTTTTGTAAAATTTTTTCTATTTCACTCATATGCATTACCTCAATTTCAGCAGATGGAAAGTATAACTTTTAATCATAAATAAATTCTTACAAAATCGATCAATAATAAACAGTTTTGATATGCACCAATTAAGTGCGCTTATTGTGGCGTATGCACAATTTTGGAACTCAGAAAGTGTTTGGTTTTTAGCAATCTACGAAAAAAGCCATGAATTAGCCTTTTCAGAATGGCACAATTCCTGCTAATCTATCGTGTTGAATTTTTTCAA
>PERG01000014.1 GCA_002928535.1 Methylotenera sp.
CGACCAAATCAATTATTCAAATCTTAAATTCACTTGAATTTACCTAGTGACTTTCGTGTGCCATGGCCAAATACACCACGGTCAACATCATGAAAATGAAGGCTTGCAGTGCCACGATCAGGATGTGGAAGATTGACCAGCCAGCACCGAGAATCGCACCGAAAATAGTGCCTGTCACACCTGTTGCAGCCCAAAGACCCAACAACAAGAAGATCACTTCGCCAGCGTACATATTGCCGAACAGACGCAAGGAATGTGAAAGCGGTTTTGAAACGTATTCGATCAGGTTAAACAAGAAGTTAGCCGGCCATACCCAAATTTTGCTACCAAACGGTGAACAGAATAATTCATGAATCCAGCCGCCAAAGCCTTTAACCTTGATAGCGAAGAAAATCATCAAGAACCAGATCGCTAAAGCCAGCGCGAAAGTAGTATTGATGTCAGAAGTAGGGACGCTACGCCAGTGATGGGCGCCGAATAAGCCATAGAATTTGTGCATGATATCTACAGGTAAAAAGTCCATGGAGTTCATGGCGAGTACCCATAAAAAAACCGTCAATGCTGTTGGTGCAATAAACGCATGACGGTTACCGTGGAAAATATTTTTTACTTGGTCATCCACGAAACCAAAAACGAGCTCAACGAAGGCTTGACGCTTAGTTGGGACGCCGGCAGTAGCACCACGCGCTACCCACCAGACTAGACCCATGACCACAAAGCCTAATAGCACCGACATGACCAGTGTATCTACATGCAATGTCCAAAAACTGCCGTCGCCGATTGGTTTGGCATTAAAACTTAAATGCCCTGCAATGTATTCGGATGGGGTTAGCGCAGCTTGTTCTGCGTGTTGTGCGTGTTCTGTAGCCATGATTTATTAAAAGTCTTCTTTAAACTCTATTTAATTTGCGTTGTGTCGTCATCTAACTTGCTAATCGCCGCACCTGAAAACAAGGCTGCAGCCGCCAAACCTGCAATCAGGGCAAAAGGCACTAATTGCTTATAAACTTTAAATGTAATGAATAACAGCACTACTATTACTAGAATCTTGACCGCTTCGGCTTTAAGCAAATTGATCAGGATTGCGGAAGCATCTTTCTTACTATCGCTACGCTGTGCAATTTTGGATGCCAAAAATGCACCAATTACCACACTCATGCCACCAGCCAAAGCTGAAACACAGGCATGCAAACCGGAAATTACCAGCGCAATCGCTGCGACCACTATCGTTGCGATCAATTGCGAACGTAACATTTTGCTAAATATGCTGCTTGTTGCTGAGCCAGACTTTGAAGTTTCCATTGTTTATTGCAATTCAATCGAATGAAATAGGCTTATCAGCAAAGTCCGCGATTTTGAATTATACGTCTCATTTAGTCAAGCGATTTAATCAGCATAATGAGACACTTAGCTGGCTATATTTAATTACTAACGGGAGATTTTGGCGATGATTTCGTCCAACTGGTCTAAATTGGCATAGTTAATTTTCATCACACCTGCACCATTTTGGCGCGGCGTGATATTCACAGTGGCACCTAATTTATCACTTAATGCTTCCTGCAGCCTTAAAACATCATGATTGACCTGCTTGTTCTGAATGTTTTTATTGGATGTGGCTGACGCTTGCTGCTGGAGTTTTTTAACCAGATCTTCTACTTCACGGACGGATAAATTATTTTGAATAGCTTGCTCAGCCAGCATTACCTGCTGGGCATTTTCCAAGCCAATTAAAGCACGTGCATGACCCATATCCAGCTTGCCATGCATAAGCATATCCTGCACGGGGCTAGACAAGCTTAACAAACGCAATAAATTGGATACGGCCACACGCGAACGGCCTACCGCTGAAGCGGCTTTCTCATGCGTCATGTCGAACTCATCGATTAAACGTTTGATGCCTTGTGCTTCTTCCAGCGGATTGAGGTTTTCACGTTGGATATTCTCAATTAAAGCCATGGCCAATGCAGATTCATCGGCAATTTCACGCACTAACACAGGCACTTCTTCCAAACCGGCAATCTGGCTGGCGCGCCAGCGGCGTTCACCGGCAATAATTTCATAATGATCCGCATCAATATGGCGTACTAAAATCGGCTGCATGATGCCTTGTGATTTAATGGAATCTGCTAATGTCTGCAAGGCAGCATCATCCATATAGCTACGCGGCTGATATTTGCCGGGGCGTAATTGATCTACTTTTAGCATTAACAAAGAATCTGCTTCACCCACACTGCCGACATCCCCTGCAAGTAATGCGTCTAAACCACGTCCCAAGCCTTTTAATTTAGCCATGTTTTCTCTCTTTAACTAATTCTTTATCAGTGATTTCCTGGGCTAACTCCAAATATGCCAGGGCGCCCTTAGAGCTTTTATCGTAACTGAGCACAGGCACGCCATAACTAGGCGCTTCGGCTAAACGGATATTGCGCGGAATCACCGTTTTATACACCTTATCTCCAAAGTGGCTGATAAGCTGGGCAGACACCTGTTGCGCCAGCATATTGCGGTTATCAAATAAAGTGCGTAATAAACCTTCTATTTCCAGCGTGGGATTCAAATGTGCGCGTACTTTTTTAATGGTATTGACCAAATCCGACAATCCTTCCAAAGCGTAATATTCGCATTGCATGGGGATCATCACCGCATTGGCAGCCGTAAGCGCATTAACTGTCACTAAATTAAGGGCTGGGGGACAATCCAGCAATACCACGTCATAAGCATCGCCAAGTTTTCCAATGGCCGCTTTGAGACGTGTTTCCCGTGCCAATTCATTGACCAATTCTACTTCAGCGCCCGCAAGCTCGCGGTTTGAAGGCGCAATATCAAAACCACCTTTTTCGCTCTTAACAATGACTTCCTGTAAAGTTTTTTCACCGATCAGCACATGGTAAATACTTAATTTAAGATGGGTTTTATCGATGCCACTGCCAGTACTGGCATTACCTTGCGGATCTAAATCTATTAAGAGAACTCGCCTGCCTTGATTGGCAAAACTTGCTGCCAGATTTACACAAGTGGTGGTTTTACCTACGCCGCCTTTTTGATTGGTAATTGCTAGTATTTTCATAATTATTTATTTTGTAAAAATAGGCGGGTGTAAAAATACCAGATGCCGCTCAGCATGCAAGCCTGCTACATGCAAGGGCAATGATTTGGTAACCTGTATATCCAACTGTAGTGCTTTTAAATCGGCTAACTCCGCATCCGGCTGCACGCCTTTCATGGCCAGCCATTGACCATCTTGTGCTAGCAAATGCCGCGTTAATTTAATGAATAAACCAATTTCTGAAAATGCGCGCGAAATAATGACATCGAACAGATGATCTTTTTTCAAAGCTTCCACACGGCCCGCTTCCACATGAAAATTTGTGAGGCCTAACTCCCCTTTGGCCTGACGCATAAAGCTGGCTTTTTTCTGTACCGAATCGATTGCGGTCACTTGCAACTCCGGCAAGCAAATCGCTAAGGGAATGCTGGGTAAACCCGCGCCTGCACCCACGTCTAATAAATATTTAGCTTCTGCGCCATCTGCTTTTTGAATATGCGGCAATACACTTAACGAATCCAGCAGGTGTAATGTCACCATTTCCAAGGGGTCTCGCACTGCCGTCAGGTTATGGACCATATTCCATTTATGAATAAGCAATACGTAAGCCACTAATTTCTCACGCTTATCCGCAGCTATCTGCAGCTGCATCTCAGCCAAACCAGCTTCAAGCGTGGCGAGTAGCGAAGCATTAATCATTATGCAGCTTTTTCGATGGGCTTAGTACGGGACTTGCGCTTGAGATAAACCAGCAGCAAAGAAATTGCTGCTGGCGTTATACCGGAAATGCGGCTAGCCTGGCCTATGGTCTCTGGTTTTTGCGCGTTTAATTTTTGCTGCGCCTCGATTGGCAAGCCGTGGATTTCGCGGTAATCTAAATCGCTAGGCAATTTGGTGTTTTCCTGGCCTTTACTGCGTGCCACTTCATCGGTTTGACGGTCAATATAACCTTGGTATTTGGCGGCAATTTCCACTTGCTCGCGTACCGCCGGATCGGTTTCGCCTAAATCCAGCTCACCCAAAGTCAGCAGGGCGTCGTAACTTACTTCAGGGCGGCGCAATAACTCAAACAAGCTATATTCATGTTCTAAGGGTTTGCCGAACATCTGGATCATCTGCTCGGCAGGTAAGTTAGCCGGCTGCACAAACGTTTTTTTCAAGCGCACTTGCTCACGCTCCACAGCTTCTTTCTTGCGGCTAAAGGCTTCCCAGCGCACATCATCCACCAAACCTAATTTCCGGCCAATTTCTGTGAGGCGCATATCAGCATTATCTTCCCGTAATTGCAGCCGATATTCAGCACGCGAAGTAAACATACGATAGGGCTCACTCACTCCACGTGTAATCAAATCATCGACCAACACACCTAAATACGCCTCATCACGGGCAGGGCACCACGATTCTTTGCCTTGCACATAGAGCGCAGCATTGGCACCTGCTAACAAGCCTTGCGCAGCAGCTTCTTCATAGCCGGTTGTTCCGTTGATTTGCCCAGCGAAAAACAAGCCTTGTACGGCTTTTGTCTCAAGTGAGCTTTTTAAAGCACGAGGGTCATAATAGTCGTATTCGATGGCATAGCCAGGTCGCAAGATATGGGCATTTTCCATACCTTTGACAGAGCGTACTAAAGCTAACTGAATATCAAACGGCAAGCTGGTAGAAATACCATTTGGGTAAATCTCATTGGTATTCAAGCCTTCTGGCTCAAGGAAAATTTGATGTGATTCTTTATCCGCAAATCGGTGAATTTTGTCTTCAACACTTGGGCAGTAACGGGGACCTACGCCCTCAATTACACCGGTATACATAGGCGAGCGGTCTAAGCCGCTACGGATGATGTCATGCGTACGCGCGTTGGTATGAGTAATCCAGCAGGGCATTTGTTGCGGATGCTGCGCTGCATTGCCTAAAAATGAAAATACGGGCACCGGATCATCACCCGGCTGTACTGTCATTGCAGAATAATCAATAGTCCTGCCATCAATGCGCGGTGGCGTACCCGTTTTGAGGCGTCCAACGGGCAGGCCGATTTCACGCAAACGTGCTGCCAAAGAAATAGCAGGCGGGTCACCAGCGCGGCCCGCACTATAATTTTGTAAGCCCACATGTACCAAGCCACCTAAAAAAGTACCCGCTGTAAGCACTACTGATTTGGATTTAAAGCGTAAACCGATCTGCGTGACTACGCCAGCTGCGCGGTCACCTTCTAAAATAATGTCATCTACCGCTTGTTGGAACAACCAAAGATTAGGTTGTTTTTCCAGACGCCGGCGAATTGCCGCTTTGTATAAAACACGATCCGCTTGGGCACGTGTGGCGCGTACAGCAGGGCCTTTGGAAGAATTAAGGATACGGAACTGTATGCCGCCTTCATCGGTAGCAGCTGCCATTGCACCACCTAAAGCATCAATCTCTTTTACCAGATGCCCCTTACCGATGCCCCCTATACTCGGATTGCACGACATTTGACCCAATGTCTCAATATTATGCGTGAGCAATAAAGTCTTCTGGCCCATACGGGCCGCTGCTAGGGCCGCTTCCGTGCCTGCATGGCCACCGCCGATAACGATTACATCAAAAATTTCAGGGTATTGTAATTGCACTGATTTAAAGCTCCGCTATACAAGAGAAACGCTTACTTTTCAAAGAATTAGATTTTACTTCAAAGCATTTATTAAGTCATGCAATAAGCTGGTTTATAAGGGGTTTATTACAAATCCACACAACCTAGACATAATTCTTTAATAGAATTGGCATACAATTCGCTTTCGTATACTATGCAATACACGAGATGTGAGTGTTAGGCGCAGCATAGCGTTGCTTGAAATTATCACTATAACAAGCATAAAAGATAACTTTAAAATTAGATGATGGAGTTTTTATGAAGAAATTGAATTTTGCCTTATTGGCACTATTAAGCTTGACAGCATTATCAGCAAGTGCGGACGTCGCAAATGCTGTGAAATTAGAAAAAAAATATGCAACATTTGCTAAAAATGCCAATCCAGAATATGCCGGCCCTTCTGCGGTCGATGGTAAATTCTTTTTTAATCGTAAAATCAAATTAGCTAATGGCAAAGAAGCCGCATGTGCATCTTGCCATACTGCCAACCCAGCCGATCAAGGTAAGCATATGGTGACTGGCAAACCAATCAAACCACTATCACCAATGGTAAATCACAAACGTTTCAGTGATGTTGAAAAAGTAGAAGAACAATTCACTGAACACTGCAATGACATTATCGGTAGCGATTGTACTGCTGCAGAAAAAGCGAATTACATCGCCTACTTATTAACAGAAAAGACTCCTTCAACTAAACAGTAAGTTTTAACCCTTTGATTCTAAAATATGTTTGGGATCCTTTTGTCAGGATCTTTCATTGGTCCCTAGTTGTTGCATTTGCAGTTGCTTTTTACACACATGCATCAGAATGGGACCGTCTCATCCACATCCGGGCAGGTTACGTAGCAGGCGCATTAATCCTCGCACGTATTGTGTGGGGGCTAATGCGCACCGGATATGCTAGTTTTGACAGCTTCCCACTCAACCCGCTGTGGGCCGTCAAGCATCTTTACCGCGTCATGCAAGGTCAAGCCAAACACTATATTGGCCACAACCCAACTGGCGCATTAGTGATTTACGCCATGCTCGCCACTGGTCTTATTGCTGTAATTTCGGGCTGGTTAGTATTTAACGAAGGGTGGCTGATTGACGAACCGGCTTTATTGCAAAGCTTACATCATTACTCAACTTGGGGGTGGTTAGCGCTCGTAGTTATACATGTTTCAGGTGTACTAGTAGAAAGCATATTACATCGGGACAATTTAATTTGGGCGATGATAACCGGCTGCAAGCGTGTGTGTAAGATTAATGAAAGACGCCCACAAGAAATTAAAGATAACTTTTAATTGTTTCACGTGGAACACTTAATCGTAAAAAACAAAAAGGCGCATTTAGCGCCTTTTTTAACTTTTTACTTTCCTATACAAAATTTACTAAAAATTTCGCCCAAGAGATGGTCTGGCGTGAACTCTCCAGTAATGCTATTTAATGCTTCTTGCGCTATACGCAGCTCCTCCGCAACCAATTCTGCGGAAGCCATTTGTTCATGTGCTTGATTCAAGTGTTTTTGGACTTGCGTTAAAGCTTCCAAATGCCTGGCTCGCGCCATGAAAATGCCTTCAGAATTATTTTGATAGCCTACTAAATTTAGCAATTGCAATTTCAGCAGGTCTAGTCCTAATCCAGTTTTGGCTGATAAATAAATATGCGTTTCTTGATTTAAAAATTGGCTACCAGGGGATTCTTCAGATAAGTCTATTTTATTATGAACCCAAATTTTAGGAATTTCTTGCGGCAACTGGGCTAAAATCGATTTTTCTGTATCGGTAATGCCATGGGTTGCATCCACCAATAATAATGCGATACTGGCCGTTTCTGCAGCTCGCCATGTTCGCGCAATACCGAATTTTTCGACCTCATCCTCTGTCTGACGCAATCCGGCGGTATCGATAATATGTAATGGGACGCCATTAATTTGAATCGCGTTCTTAATGGTGTCGCGTGTTGTTCCTGCAATCGGTGTCACAATGGCAATTTCTTCTCCAGCCAATTGATTCATCAAGCTAGATTTCCCCACATTGGGTTGGCCCACGAGAACAACATTAATGCCTTCTCGTAATAGGCTGCCTTGTTTGGCTTTTGAAAAAACCGTTGTTAATTCCTGCTGAATGGCATTTAATTTTTCTGCCACATGGCCTTGCGTAATAAAGTCAATCTCTTCCTCAGGAAAATCCAAACATGCTTCTACGTACATGCGTAAATTGATCAGTTTTAACAATAATTGGTTAATTTGCTGCGAAAAATCACCCGATAGCGATCGCATTGCACTCTTAGCTGCTTCAGCCGTCGCCGCATTAATGAGATCGGCGACAGCCTCAGCCTGAGCCAAATCCATTTTATCGTTCAGGTAAGCGCGTCGAGTAAACTCGCCGGGTTCTGCTTGTCTAGCCCCAAGCGCGATACAACGCGCCAGTAAAATCTGCATTAGCGCAGTGCCACCGTGCGCTTGCAACTCCAGTACATCTTCACCGGTATAAGAATGGGGATTGGTAAAGAAGAGCGCGATGCCACGATCAATGATCTCATCATTGTCGGCTTTAAAATCCAAATATGTTGCTTGTCGCGGAGGAGGGCAATAGCCTAATATTTGTTCAGCAATATGTTTTGCGCGGGAACCAGAAATACGCACAATGCCAATACCCCCGGCGCCTGCTGCGGTGGCAATAGCGGCGATGGTGTCGCCGCTATTCTGGCTAGGTAGATTAGCGTTTAGCACCTGATTTTTTTGCTAAGTTTTCAGCATGAATTTTTTTATTGATATACCACTGTTGCCAGATAGACAACACGTTATTCACCAACCAGTATAAAACCAAGCCCGCAGGGAAGAAGAAGAAGAAAACGCTGAATACGATAGGCATCCAAGTCATGATTTTCGCTTGTAACGGATCGGTTGGTTTTGGATTCAAGCGGGTTTGAATAATCATTGTAGCGCCCATGAGCACTGGCAAAATGTAATAAGGATCAATCGCTGACAGGTCGGTAATCCAGCCAAAGAAAGGCGCATGACGGAGTTCTACCGAACCCAATAAAACCCAATAGAGCGCAATGAACACTGGGATTTGGATCAGGATAGGTAAGCATCCTCCCATCGGGTTAATTTTCTCTTTTTTGTATAGCTCCATCATGGCCATTTGCATTTTTTGCCTGTCATCGCCAAATTTTTCCTTCATGGACTGCAAGCGTGGCGCTAATTCTCGCATTTGTGCCATGCTGCGATAGCTGGAAGCAGATAACCTAAAAAATGCGGCTTTGATCAATATGGTCAACAGGATAATGGCCACACCCCAGTTTTTGACTAGCACGTAAATTTGAGAAAGCAGCCAGAATAAAGGCGTGGCTACAATGGTCAGCCAGCCATAATCCACAGTGTATTCCAAGCCAGGTGCAGCAGCTTGCAAGTCTTTTTGACTTTGCGGCCCACTGAATAAGCGGGCAGGTACCGACAGACTTGCGCCTGGTGCAATGCTAGCAAGCGGGCTTTTTGTCCCGATTAAAAAGATTTCATCGCTTAATTTCTTAGTGTAAAAACTACGCGCTAAACCGTCTTTTGGAATCCAGGCACTGACAAAGTAATGCTGGAGCAGTCCTACCCAACCATTACTAGTTTCAAGTTTAAGTGGCTCTTTTTCCATATCATCAAAAGCCAGCTTTTTGAATTTGGTGCCTTCAGAATAATAAGCCCCGCCAGTAAAGGTTGGCATTAACGCAGAGCCTTGATTAGACTCACTATCATGAACGATTTGATAATACACTGCTGGCGTTAATACATTAGCCGAGCCATTTTTTATTTCGTAGGTCACATCAATGACGTATTGGTTACGGTGGAAGGTATAAACCTTATCCACTGTAACGCCATTATTTGTCCAGCTTAAACGTACTTCAAGGCTATCTTGCCCGGGCTGCATTTGATAACTGTTTGCTACGCTGGTAAATACTGCTTTGTGTGTTGGCAAGTCGCCACCAACTAAACCTGTTTGTGCGACATAGGTCATCGGCTTGCCGGCGTCATCCAATAAAACAAAATTCGATTTATCACTATCGTCAGCACGATGTTTCAATAACTCTAAGCGGCGTAAATCACCCCCTACAGACTCGATATCTGCCTTGTATAGATCCGTTACTACGTTAATACGCTGGCCTTTTAACAAAGCATAGCTACCTTCAGATGGCAGCTCGGTACTAGTGCTGACGGCAAATTGACCTGGTACGCTTTGATCCGCAGCACTTTTCTCACTAATCGCTTGCGGCGCAATTTCTGCAGGTGCATTTTGTCGCTGCCAGGCATCCCACAACATCAAGATAGACATGGAAAATATAACAAATAATATTAAACGTCTGGTATCCATAGTTTTTAATTGGTCTTTATTTAGTGAGTTGGTAAATATTAGGGAATAGGGTCATGACCACCTGCACACCAAGGGTGGCAGCGCATTAAGCGATGCGTCATGTAGTAGCCACCTTTTATTGCACCATGTTTTTCAATCGCCTCTAAGGCATATTGTGAACAAGTGGGATAAAAACGGCATTGCTGACCAATTAAAGGGCTTAATAAATATTGATAGCCTTTAATTAAGCCTATTAATATGCGCGATAAGCTCATTTATCAGTTGCCACAGATACGCTATCCGGGTTTGCAATTAAAGGCTGCATACGCTGTTTTAATTTAGTCATTAACACATTAAACTCTTGTTTAATTTGCATAAAGTCAGTTTGGCTAAAGCTTTTTTGGACCCGAATTATCAAATCTATCGCGCCAATTTCGTGCTGTTGCAATCTAAATAACTCTCGCAAAACACGCCGCATATAATTTCTGTGTACAGCTGATTTGGCCGTTTTTTTACTCACCACCAATCCTAACCTTGCTTGTCCCTGTGCACCAGGACGGTAATGGATTATCAGATAGTGAGTAGAAATACGTTTGCGGAAATTAAAAACGGATGAAAAATCATCCGTTTTAATTAGCTTGGCTTGTTTAGTTAAACTAAACCTCGCCACTTTTTTACTTAAGGTAATAATTTCTTAAGAAGTGCGAAGGGGAAAATGACCCCAACGTTTAGATTACAAACCTAAACGGGCACGACCTTTAGCACGACGCGCTGCAATTACAGCACGACCGCCTTTGGTTTTCATGCGAACTAAAAAACCATGCGTGCGTGCGCGACGTGTTTTAGAAGGTTGATAGGTACGTTTCATGTAAATCTCCAACTAGCATAATGCTACAAAGGCCGCTATTAGACACGATAACGCATTATTTTGTCAAGGTTTATTTAGTTCTACAAACTGACGTTTGCCTGTGGATAAGTTCTTATAAAAAGACTAGAATGTTGGACATCACTTGAGGCTAGTGTCAGGCATTTACTTTCTCGGTGATAGATTAAATCAAAATAAAAACAATCACTTAGCAATCAGTATTGTGATCCGGTGTAGCTTAGTACTGTAATTGTAAAGGTAGATCATCGCAGATGGAAAATTTTTGGCCCACTTGTCTCAGTCGTTTTGAGAAAGAGCTTTCAACGCAACAATTCAATACTTGGATTAAACCCCTCCATACTGAGATTGAGGGTAATGCCATTCGCTTACTTGCGCCCAATCGTTTTGTCATGCAATGGGTAAAGGAGCGCTTCCTCAAAAAAATAGAATTGTTGGCCCATGAATTACAATTAGTAAACGTACAAATAGAACTGGTTTTAACTGACACTAAAACAGTAGTAGTTAAAACGGAAGTTAAACCTAAAACAGAATTCGATATTGAAACGGCGTTAAAAGATACTAAGTTAAAAGACAATAGGCTAAACGGTTTATCTAACATCCATCATGCCAACGCCGTTAGTAAGCATTCACTTAAAAAGCCTCAAGAAACCTCCGGTTTAAATCCTACTTTTAATTTCGGTAACTATGTGACTGGCCGCGCGAATCAATTGGCACGTGCAGCTGCAATACAAGTAGCAGAAAACCCAGGCACCGCCTATAACCCCTTATTTATTTATGGTGGAGTAGGTTTGGGCAAAACCCATTTACTTCAAGCCATTGGCAATGAATTAAAACTGCATAACCCAGATGCAAAAATCCGCTATTTGCATGCAGAACGCTATGTTTCGGATGTAGTAAAAGCCTATGAACATAAAGCTTTTGACGAATTCAAACGCCAGTATCATTCTTTGGATCTATTACTCATTGACGATATTCAGTTTTTTGCCAAAAAAACTCGCACTCAAGAAGAGTTTTTCTATGCATTCAACTCTTTGATCGAGGCTAAAAAACAGATAGTCATCACCTGTGATACCTATCCAAAAGAGATTGCTGATGTAGATGAGCGTTTGCGGACCCGCTTTAGCTGGGGCCTAACCGTAGCTGTAGAACCCCCTGAGTTAGAAATGCGTGTAGCAATTTTGCTTAAAAAAGCAGAAATGGTAAATCTTCACTTACCTGAAGATGTCGCATTTTTTATCGCCAAGCAAATTCGTTCTAGTGTGCGTGAATTAGAAGGGGCATTGAACCGTATTATTGCGATGGCAAAATTTACCGGCCTTGCGATTGATGTGCATCTGGCGAAAGACGCATTGCGTGATCTCATTGCAGTAAGAGGACGCCAGATCACAATGGAAAATATTCAAAAAACTGTCGCTGATTACTATAAAATCAAGGTCGCTGAAATGTATAGTAAGAAGCGTACGCGTAATTTTGCACGCCCGCGCCAGGTTGCTATGGCTTTATCCCGAGAATTAACCAACCATAGTTTTCCGGAGATTGGTGAAGCCTTTGGAGGAAGACATCACACCACAGTGATGCATGCATGTGATGAAATTGATAATCTCCGCCAAAGTGATGCAACGGTTGCAAGAGATATTGGGTTTTTAATTCAGGTGATTCGAGATTAATCTTAATATTGTTGGATTGTTAAGCTAAGAATTACCTGTGGATAGAATTAGCATAAGTACTGGATTAACTTAAAGTGAATGATTACCCAACAAATCATCCACAATAGAATAAACAGTTACCAAGACAATTAAAACTAAGATAACTGATTGATTAATTGATATAAATATCAGTTATCCACAAAATTTGTCTACATTATTATTTGTTATTATTTTATATATATTATTTAGGTTATAAAGATGAATATTCAAATCAATCGGGAAACATTACTAAAGCCCTTGAGTTCAGTAACCAGTATTGTAGAAAAAAGGCATACGTTACCGATTCTTTCTAACTTACTTTTAGAAACTAAAGCTAACAAAATTCAACTCACTGCGACCGATTTGGAAATGCAAATTTCTTTATCAGTGGAGACTGCAACCGGCGGTGAAATTTCTACCACTATCTCAGCAAAGAAGTTATTAGATATTTGCCGTTCATTGCCAGATAACGCAGAAATCAATTTAGCTACTAATGAGAGCCGCGTCACTTTAAAAGCCGGTAAAAGTCGTTTCAATTTACAAACACTACCTGCAGCAGATTATCCGGTGATGTCCAAGACGCAAGGTCAAAGTACGCTGGTAACCATTGCTCAACGACAATTTAAAGCGCTGTTAAAGCAAGTTGAGTTTGCTATGGCGCAACAAGATATTCGTTACTATCTGAATGGTTTATTATTTGAAGTAAGCGCGAATCGCTTGAATATCGTTGGCACTGATGGCCATCGTTTAAGTTTCACATCCACAGAACTTAAGCAAAATTATGAAAAACAGGAAGTGATTTTGCCGCGCAAAACAGTCATTGAATTGATTAAGTTATTAGATGATAGCGAAGAGGATGTGCAAATTGAAATCTCCAATGCGCAAGTAAACTTTAGTTTTGGCAATATCAAATTAATTTCTAAAGTAATTGATGGAAAATTCCCAGACTATAACCGCGTCATTCCAACAGGGCATCAAAACATCTTCAGTATCGATCGTTTAGGCGTACTATTAGCCATGCAACGCGCTTCTATTTTATCGAACGAAAAATATCGTGGCATCCGTATGGTCATCAATAATAATAATTTAAAATTGATCAGTACCAATAGTGATCAAGAAGAAGCAGAAGAGGAACTGGAAATCGCTTATAACGGCGCCGCTTTAGACATTGGATTTAATGTGACTTATTTAATCGATGTGTTGAATAACACCAATAGTGATCAAGTGACATTTTCTTTTGCGGACGCTAACAGTAGTTGTCTGATTACCGTACCGGATAACACCTATTACAAATACGTAGTAATGCCAATGCGCATTTAACACATTGTTTCACGTGAAACAAATTAATCATTGAGTAAAAGAGTATTAGCATGTCAGAAAAAAAAGCAGTTTCTCCAGAATACGATTCATCCAGTATTAAAATTTTAGAAGGGCTTGATGCCGTTCGTAAAAGACCGGGAATGTACATCGGTGATACTTCTGATGGATCTGGCTTACACCATATGGTGTTTGAGGTGCTGGATAACGCCATCGATGAAGCTTTAGCTGGGCACTGTGACGATATTAAAGTCATCATCCATCCAGATAACTCCATCAGTGTTTCAGATAATGGCCGGGGAATTCCTACCGACGTTAAAGATGACGATAAGCACGACCCTAAACGTTCTGCAGCTGAAATTGTGATGACTGAACTTCACGCAGGTGGTAAGTTCGATCAAAACTCTTACAAAGTTTCTGGCGGTTTGCATGGAGTAGGTGTGTCAGTGGTCAATGCATTGTCTGATTGGCTTCGCCTTAAAATTTACCGAAATGGTGAAGTGCACCAGATGGAATTCAAACGTGGAGTGCCCGTAGCGCCATTGGTCAAGACTGGTACCACCGAAAAACGCGGTACAGAAGTTCATTTCCTTGCAGCAGTGGAAACGTTTGTATTGGTTGAATACCACTTTGATATTTTAGCCAAGCGTATTCGTGAACTTTCATTTTTAAACAATGGCGTTAAGATTGAATTAATCGATCAACGTAATGGAAAAAGTGAGAATTTTGCTTATTCAGGTGGTATTAAAGGGTTTGTAGAATATATGAACCGTACTAAAACGGTGCTACACCCCAAACCATTTTATGCGATGGGCGAAAAAGATGGCATGACGATTGAGGTTGCCATGCAATGGAATGATTCTTACAGTGAAACCGTGCAATGTTTTACCAACAATATTCCACAGCGTGATGGCGGAACTCATTTAACCGGCCTACGCACCGCAATGACCCGGACTTTGAATAACTATATCGAACAAAATGATTTAGCAAAGAAAGCAAAAGTAGAAACGACAGGCGACGACATGCGTGAAGGTATTACCTGCGTATTATCCGTTAAAGTGCCTGATCCTAAATTTTCATCTCAAACTAAAGATAAATTGGTTTCAAGTGAAGTCCAACCAGTTGTTTCCGAAGTGGTAGCAGCAAAGCTAGCCGAATATCTTTTGGAAAATCCGTTAGATGCCAAAATTATTTGCGGCAAAGTTGTAGAGGCGGCCCGTGCGCGTGAGGCAGCTCGTAAGGCACGCGATATCACTCGCCGTAAAGGTGTGATGGATACTATGGGCTTGCCCGGTAAGCTGGCAGACTGTCAAGAACGCGATCCTAGCAAATGTGAACTCTACCTGGTCGAGGGTGATTCTGCGGGTGGGTCAGCCAAACAAGGACGAGATCGTAAATTCCAAGCCATTTTGCCGTTAAAAGGTAAAATTTTGAACGTAGAAAAAGCGCGGTTTGATAAGTTATTAGGCTCACAAGAAATTGCGACCTTAATTACCGCCCTTGGCACCAGCATCGGCAAAGATGATTTCAGTGCAGAGAAGTTGCGTTATCACCGCATTATCATCATGACCGATGCAGACGTGGATGGCGCCCATATTCGGACCTTATTGTTAACCTTCTTCTACCGCCAAATGACGGAGTTAGTAGAGCGGGGCCATATTTATATTGCACAACCGCCGCTTTATAAAGTGAAGCAGGGCAAAGATGAACGTTATTTGAAAGATCAGCAAGAGCTGGATATCTATTTACTTCAATCAGCACTCAAAGGCGCGGAGCTGGATACTAAAAACAGCGCAGGCATACTAACGGGTGAGCCGCTGGCAGAAATCGCAAAACAAATGGTAGTAACAGAAGCGGTGATTCGTCGTATCTCATCGCTCTATGATGAAAGCGTATTACGTGCCATGCAAGATTTAGGCGAGTTAAGCTTGAGCACTAAGGAAACAACAGAAATAGCCGCAGAAAAGTTGCGCCCAATCTTAGGCGCCATTGGCAGTGAAGTGATTGTTAATTTTGATCAAGAAGCCAGTACTTATCGCTTGGAAATCAATAAATACGTACATGGTAACCTGCAATGCTGTGTGATTGACGCTGAGTTCCTGGGCTCAGGTGATTACAGACAAATCAGTAAAATGTCTGTAATGCTCCAGGGCTTGTTAGGGGAGGGCGCTTTAATTAAGCGCGGCGAAAAAGACCAAGTTGTCACAACGTTCAAACAAGCGCTTGATTGGTTATTAGAAGAAGCTAAACATAACTTGAATATTCAACGTTATAAAGGGCTTGGAGAAATGAACCCTGAGCAATTGTGGGAAACAACGATGGACCCAACGGTACGCCGCCTACTGAAAGTACAAATTGATGATGCCATTGCAGCAGATGAAATTTTCACGACTTTAATGGGCGACCAGGTAGAGCCGCGTAGAGCATTTATCGAAAGTAATGCTTTAGGGGCTAATAATCTGGATATCTAAAAAACTATAAGCTAAACACTAAGTTTAGCTATAAAACGAAGCTCTAAAACGCTTAAACCTTAAAAAAGAAAAAGCCCTTTTAGGGCTTTTTCTTTTGAGCCGAATTGCGATATATCGCTAGGCTTCGTATAACAATTCTGATTAAAATTTAACAATACGTATTTAGGTAGTGGGTTTTCCATAGTTAAACGGAAGGAATTGGATTCTATTCCAAGGCAATGTATTTAATATCTGATAAGTGGGTTTGCCATTAAATAATGCCGGGTATGGGTCACTAGGATAAGAAGAAACATTCTGCGCTCTGATAGAAACAGCGCCAGCTTTGTCCCACACGACAAAACCATATTTTTGGCCGGCTTTTGCGATAATTTTGCCCGCACGGGTGAGGGGGAGCGCATCGATATTCAGCGCAGGATCTAATCGAAAGCGTTGGCCTTCTGCAATACGATTGGGCGTTCTGGTAGGATTCCAGCCGTCCGACCGGTTAGCAGGATAAGAGTAAATATTGAAATGTTCGGCATCTACCAAAGCAATACCAATGGCATGTTTGATCTCACCACGTTGTAGCTCTTCCGCAGTGATTTGGCCGCCGATGAAGGGCAGGCCCGTAGCAGTCGTGCCGTAACCCTTAGCAAATACCCCATTAGATTTTGAGGCATTCGTTAATTTTCCACCCCAGCAAGCGATCCATTTTCCACTCGCATCTTTCTTGGCTTGCCAAAGCTCCCATAAAGTATCTGTGGAGGGTTGGTAGATGGTCATTTCAGCGTCAGAACCTTGTGCCTGAACTGCGTTAGGCGGAATAGGTACTGCGGTTACTTGTGACATGAACCCGGTTTCTACCCAGCCTTTTTTCTGGCAGTCATTCCAGCCGACTCTCACTGTGGGCTGACCAGCAGGTACGGTATAAATTGGTGACGTATAAGATTTTGTATTAATGGCTACAGTGTTGAAGTACTTCACACGCTGGCGGTTAAATTCACTCACAAGATTTGTATTGTTCGGATGTAACTTAACTTGTAAAGGAATAGGTGTGTACCAAAAGCTAGTAGGTGCAAATACTTTATCAGTTGGTAACACCGTTTGGGTAGTCGTACCAGCCTGGGCTGATGACATAGTTAACCCAATCATAGAGAACAATAAAAGGTGCTTTTTCATAATTGATCCTTATTATTATGACGGTTTGGATATAAGTTAATAGTAAGTCCCCAACTACTTTGTTTTTCTAAGTAAAAACATTGTTGTGCATTTCAGGCCCGTCACAGAACCTATCCCTACTCGAGCAACAAATATTGCTGATTTAGATAATTCCGGAGCGTGTGAACTGATTTTATATGAGGCTGTAATAGGATAAGTGTGCTGATAAGCTGGGAGCGTATAGTAAGGAAGGTTTAGAGTTGAGAATGCAAAACCAAAAGCGTAAATTAATTTCCACTTCATTTCGCTCTCCATATTTTTTTTGAGCGTATCTGCAATCGGAGGCTAAATCTATAGTCCATTCGGACTAATTTTGATCATTTATATTGAATCATAGATGAAATAATCGCGATCTAAAAGCTTTGTATTTTTTAGAATTATCAGATTATCAGGTAGTCGAATTGGATTACTCATATATAGGATGGCACTAAATGCATATTGTTAATATTTACTTACCGCAGGTGAATAATGCAGGCATAGCATTTAATGAAGCTATTTATTTAAGGATACGTACTGAGCTAATCCAAAAGTTTGGTGGTTTAACACAATATGACCAAGTGCCGGCCATTGGTTATTGGAAAGAAAATGCTGATAAACCTATTAGTAAAGACTTGGTAATTCATTACGAAGTCATCTGCAATAGGCTTACGAAAAAGTACTGGGCGGATTTTCGACTACAAATGGAAAAAACTTTTGAGCAAACACAAATTTTAATCGTGGCTCATCCAATACTGGCACTATAGATATAGTTGAAAACTATTTAAGATTTTTTGCTATAAAAAATAGCGCTACTCCGATTACCACTACGATTACTAACAAGGTATATATTCCACCAGCGCCTATAAAATCCATAACCATCTCCAGATTTAATTAACTGTAATGAGTGTCGAAAAACCTTTACTACCATTTGAGTCTATCGGTTTATTAAAATTCCACCATGGCAAACTCCGCTTTACTCGCGCCGCATTCCGGGCAAACCCAATTTGGATCGACATCTTCCCAACGCGTACCCGCAGGAATTCCCTCTTCAGGCCAGCCTTTCTCTTCATCGTAAATTAAACCGCATACTAAACATTGCCAGATTTTCATTGTTAAACCCTCAGTTGACATTCACAAATATGTTAACAAGGTTAGTCGTTAATTTACGACTAACCTTACCATACAAATTATGCAAAATCTGCCAATGCCTTTACCACGCCTTCGGCATAAGTAGGGTCTGCTTTTGCGAATTGCGCAAGCATTCGGGCTTGAATCGAAGTGTTAGCCTGACTTAAACCACTCGCAATATTATTAAAGAGCTGCGCTTTTTGATTATCGTTCATCAAGCGAAATAAATTACCAGCTTGGGAATGGTAATCCTCTTCACTTTGGTCATGGTGGCCTATCCAGGCATTTTCCAATACTGGCATCGGGGGTGGTGCAACTCGCGTAACTGGTACCGGTGCTCCTTGGCTCTCTCTATCATTTGGATAAAAGTTACTGGCGTTTACCGTTTGTGCAGCATTGGCATAGCTGGCATTGCCGCTAGAATGACCGACTGGGCAACCTATGCCGGCAAACGCGCCATCACGTTGATAATGATTAACAGGGCACTTCGCCGCATTCACCGGAATTTGATTGACGTTGGCGCCTATGCGGTAACGGTGTGCATCCTGGTAAGCCAATAAGCGACCTTGCAACATTTTGTCTGGGGAAGCTGCGATGCCGGGTACAAAGTTACTCGGCGCAAATGCCACCTGTTCTGTTTCAGCAAAGTAGTTATTTACATTCTTATTCAATTCCAATCTGCCGACTTCAATTACTGGGAAGTCTTTATAAGGCCATACTTTAGTTAAATCGAAAGGATTAATGCGATAAGTTCTCGCTTCCGCTTCTGTCATAACTTGTACTTCTACGCGCCAGGATGGGAAATCACCGCGATCTATGGCGTCCACCAAATCCTTTTGCGCACCGTTTGCTGGCATGGTAGCGGCTTCGGCATTGGTTAAAGTTTTAATGCCTTGATTAGTTTTAAAGTGCCATTTGCACCAGAATCGTTCTCCTTTGGCATTGTAGAAACTCAATGTATGGCTGCTGAAACCGTGGACGTGACGATAGGATAATGGAATACCACGATCCGACATTAAGATGGTCATTTGATGCAAAGATTGTGGATGGTTAGCCCAAAATTCAAAAGCATTAGCCGGGTTAGGCAAATTGGTACGCGGATCTTTTTTCTGGCTATGAATAAAGTCTGGGAATTTAATCGGATCATTTAAGAAGAACACAGGTGTATTGTTGCCCACCATGTCCCAATTACCTTCTTGGGTATAAAATTTCACGGCAAAACCGCGTGGGTCCCGCGCATAATCACTAGAGTCCTGGCCGCCACCTACAGTAGAGAATCGTAAAAACACTTCTGTCTGCTGACCGATTTCTTGTAAAAAATTAGCAATCGTATAATCCTTTAAACTGTTGGTGACGGTAAACGTACCGTAAGCCGCAGTGCCGCGAGCATGCACTACCCGTTCCGGAATGCGTTCACGATTGAAATGTGCAAGTTTTTCAAATAAATAATGGTTATCAAATGTTAAAGGTCCGCGGGAGCCAACCGATATACTATTGTTATCATCAGCTACCGGTGATCCGGTAGAGGTCGTTAAAATATTATTGTCCATTAAAGTTCTCCGTTATTAATGCGTTAATGCGTAAGTGGCTAAAAGATCTATGGTTGCCAGCTCAAATGCCGTGAATGACTGATGTGAAATAAAATGACTTGTTCGCCATGTATTTAAAATGTGTATTGGATTCATATCAAACCTGTCAATTAATAAAATTAATTACTGTGGATGACATAATAATTAATAATTATTGATTTGCATAATTGAATGTTCAAAACAATTTGATATGTTAAACTTATCGTTATAGGAGGCTTTATGACGTTAAGTGAATTAAGATTTGTTGTTGCGGTAGCAAAAGAGCGTAATTTCCGTCGTGCTTCAGAGAAGTGCTTTGTCAGTCAGCCCGCATTAAGCCTGGCAATCAAAAAATTAGAAGAAGATTTGGGTGTGTTGATTTTTGAACGCAGCAGAACAGACGTTAGCCCAACGCCAATAGGTGAACAAATTATTAGCCAGGCCATTCGCGCCTTGGAAGAAGTCGCACTGATCCGTGAAATTGCCCAGCAGGGGAATAACCAATTGAGCGGGCCTTTAAGGCTAGGCTTGATTTATTCGATCGGGCCTTACCTCTTACCTGAAATTATCCCGATCTTGCGTCAGAAAGCACCAGAGATGCCTTTGGATATAGAAGAAAACCTAACGGTCCAGCTTGAAGCGCAACTGAGAAATGGAGTAATAGATGCGGCGATTGTTGCATTGCCGTTTGATGTGCCAGGCATCAAAACGTTGCCTTTATATGATGAAAAGTACGTCGTGATGGTGCCCATTGAACATTCTTGGGCGACGCGGAAATCAATCAGAGCAGAAGAGTTGGCCGATGAGCATGTTTTGCTGTTGAATAGTGGGCATTGCTATAGCCATCAAGTATTACAGGCTTGTCCGGAACTGTCGCGTAAAGGCCAGGTATTACAAGGCAACTCATTGGAAACGATACGCAATATGGTGGCTTCAAACTTAGGAATCACTGTATTGCCCAGTAGCGCTGCTACAGAGCGCCATATTAACCCTTTAGTTAAAGTCATTCCTTTTGCGGAGCCTGTACCGGTACGCAGAGTCGCTTTGGCGTGGCGCAAAAGCTATGCAAGAGAGCAAGCCGTATTGTGCATTGCTGATGCAATTAAAATGATAGATTCTGAAAATCTAACGATGCTTTCAACCTAACTGGTTTAGGTTTTATTCGGGCAATAAAAAAGGACGCTTTGAGCGTCCTTTTTTTGTAACGTTTTAGAACTTATTTGTTCATTACGTACATTGTCACTTCGAAACCGAAACGCATTTCAGTAGCAGCTGGTTTTGTCCACATAATATTTCTCCTGTTAGTGATTGATTAAGTATTACGTAATCTATGACTCACATAATACGCAACTGTTGTATTTACAAGCTATGTAAAGTGCTGAATTAACACTCATGATTTTCATGAGTAAAGATTTAATAAGTCACTAATACACGATAGCCGGCTAGTACTTCATTCTGCGTGTTAATCGGTAAACGTATACGGATCTCTTCATTTGCCAAGAGGCCTTTGTTTAAGTCAGTACCTGTAGGTAAATATTCTCTGGGTAAAATAATTCTGCGTAGTTTTGGTTTATCTTCAACATCCGTGAGGGTTAACTCAAGGTTGGGAAAAGCTTGATTAAAAGTAGCCTGATTCACTAAAGTGCTAGTTAGCCAAATCAAGCCGATATGTTGCGCATCTTCTTGGATATCGGAGTCATCAATAACGATAAATTCGATTTTTTTAGGTAATTCAACTTTGCAATTTAGCTGTTGGCAAGCTTGTTCCAGATAAGGCTTAGTCGCGGGGTAGTAAAGTGCCAATTCATTACGCAAATAATAAAGAGATTGCAGGACAGCAGCTAAAAATAAAACAAGTGCTAGTGCCCACCATAACCACTTATTTGCTTGTTTGCGTGGTCTGATAAGTTTAGTTTTATCAAGGAACTCATCAAAATGGCTAGGCGCATATTCTGCCGGATCATTCTCGGGTTCGATTAGGAAGGGCTCATGGAGTGGAACTGGGATTTCATGTATTTCGGCAGAAACAAATGGTGTTTCGGGTACAGCGGGGTCAACGATATTTTCGCTTGATTGATCTATTTCAGGTTCGGCGGTCTCTACAATCTGCTGTCTAGCATTAAATACGTGTAGGCAATGACCACAGCGCACCTTGCCTTCGTGTTGATTCAGTTGTACATCAGTAACAAAAAATTGGGTTTCACACGCAGGGCAATGGGTTATGTGGCGCATTTTTTCGTACCGGTCAGCAATACCCATGCATCCATGTACTGTGCAGGCTGCATATCAAACCATTCTGCATAAATTTTGCTAACATCGGCTTCTTGCTCACGTAGTATCCCGGATAATGCAATCTTACCACCAGCTTTGCATGCTTGAGCAAGGGCTGGTGCCAATACACTTAGCGCGCTAGATAGAATATTAGCTACTACCACATCGAATACTAGGCTTTGAAATTGGCTCGCCATTAAAAACTCAGCTTCAACTTCATTCTGCTCAGCATTGTATACACTGGCTTGTATCGCTTGTGCATCAATATCTGTACCTACTACATGGCCAGCACCCAATTTTTTCGCGGCAATGGCCAGAATGCCTGAACCACAGCCATAATCTAACACGGTATGCTGCGGCGCAATGGTTTGTGTCAGCCATACCAAACATAGGTGTGTAGTAGGGTGGCTACCGGTACCGAATGCCAGTCCAGGGTCTAATACAATGTTCAATGCGTTGCTGTCAGGCGCCTGGTGCCAAGTTGGCACAATCCATAACTGATTGGTAATTTTGATAGGGTCAAACTGTGATTGGGTAGCACGGACCCAATCTTGCTCTTCGATGGTTTCTATCGAATAATGCAAGTCTGTAAGCTGGGTTTTGTCCTGTAGATCATGAATAATCTGAACTGGGTCAGTACCGCCATCAAACAATGCACTGACTAGGTTTTGCTGCCAGATACCCGGAGGTGGATCCCCGGGCTCGCCAAAAATTGGCTGCTCATCAATGGTTTCTGCATTCGCATCTTCAATAATGGCAGATAAAGCGCCCATTTCCATCAAGGTATCGCTGATCAGGTCAGCGGTGTGATCCTGCGCTTCAATTTTTAATGATATCCAGGCCATTGCTCATTGCTTACCAAATGAAATTACTTATTGTAGATACCAAGTTTTTGCTCTAGGTAATGAATGCTAGTGCCGCCCAGATGGAAAGCTGCATCCGCCATCAACTCAGCATGTAATGGCACATTGGTACTGATCCCATCAATCATCATTTCTGACAGCGCAATGCGCATACGGGCAATCGCTTGTTCACGGGTATCGCCGTAAGTAATCAGCTTGCCGATCATTGAATCATAATGCGGGGGGACGGTATAGCCTGAATAAGCATGCGTATCAATCCGTACTCCAGGCCCGCCAGGCATATGGAATTTACCAATTTTTCCCGGTGAAGGCACAAAGTTGAAAGGATCTTCAGCATTGATACGGCACTCAATGGCATGGCCGCGTAGCACAATATCTTTTTGACGGAATTTTAGTTTTTCGCCTGCAGCTACAAAGATCTGTTGTTGGACAAGATCTAGGCCAGTGATCATTTCTGTCACGGTGTGCTCAACTTGCAAACGAGTATTCATTTCAATGAAATAAAACTCATTGTTTTCGTAGAGAAATTCGAAGGTACCGGCACCACGGTATTTAATTTTCCGGCAGGCTTCCGCACAACGCTCGCCGATTTTGTCACGCAATTTAGCGTTAAGTAAGGGCGCAGGTGCTTCTTCAATGATTTTTTGATGGCGGCGTTGCATAGAGCAATCGCGTTCACCTAAATACACGGCATTGCCATGCTGATCAGCCAATATTTGAATTTCAATATGGCGCGGGTTTTCCAGGTATTTTTCCATGTACACCATGGGATTGCTAAATGCAGCTTGCGCTTCGGCTTTGGTCATATTGACGGAAGTCAGTAAAGCAGCTTCGGTATGCACCACACGCATACCGCGACCACCACCACCGCCAGCCGCTTTAATAATGACGGGATAACCGATTTTCTTCGCTGTTCTTAATATTTCAGACGGATCATCCGGTAATGCGCCTTCAGAACCGGGTACACATGGTACACCGGCTTTACGCATGGCGTCTTTGGCTGAAACCTTATCACCCATCAGCCGGATCGTTTCTGCACGCGGGCCGATAAACACGAAGCCACTTTGCTCTACACGTTCAGCAAAGTCAGCATTTTCTGAAAGAAAGCCATAGCCCGGATGAATTGCTTGTGCATCAGTCACTTCTGCAGCACTGATGACCGCCGGGACGTTCAGGTAACTTTGACTGGAAGGCGCCGGCCCGATACAGACAGACTCGTCTGCCAATTTAACGTATTTTGCTTCGCGGTCCGCCTCGGAGTGGACAGCCACTGTACGGATACCGAGTTCGCGGCAAGCCCGTTGTACGCGTAAGGCGATTTCGCCGCGATTCGCGATTAAGATTTTGTCAAACATAGCCATTAAATAAAATCCTGTGCTTAAGCAATAATAAAGAGGGGCTCGCCGTATTCAATGGCTTGGCCGTTATCGACCAGAATTTTCTTCACGACGCCAGCTTTGTCGGACTCAATCTCATTCAATAGTTTCATGGCTTCGATAATACAAAGGGTATCGCCTACGTTGACGGTATCGCCAACTTCCACAAAGGCTTTAGCATCCGGTGAAGGTGAACGATAAAATGTGCCCACCATAGGTGATTTAACAGCATGGCCTTCGTCAACGACTATAGGGGCGGAGACTTCTGCAGCAGCGGCCGGCGCAGCTGCATATTGTGCTGGTGGCGCATAGTTATACTGCTGTGCAGGTGCATTGGAAGTAAAGTTGCGGCTGATACGTACTTTTTCCCCATCTTCAGTAAGTTCAAGTTCAGAGATACCTGATTCTTCGACTAGATCGATCAATTTTTTAAGTTTACGTAAATCCATAATAACCTCTAGAAAATCTTGTAAGTGTTTTAAAAGCGGGAATTTATTGTTGTTGCAATTGCATGATGGCGTAATCAAGTGCTAAGGCATAACCTTGGGCGCCCAAGCCACTGATTACTCCGACAGCGATATCGGTAAAATATGAATGATGGCGGAAAGCTTCACGTGCATAAACATTGGAAAGATGTACTTCAATAAAAGGGACTTTTACTGCAGCCAAAGCATCACGCATGGCCACAGAGGTATGGGTATAGGCAGCCGGGTTAATAATCACAAAATCTACTTTTTTTGTCGCGATAGATTGAATTTTGGTGACGAGTTCAGCTTCAGCATTACTTTGATAGGTCTCTAAATTGATGTCAGCTAATTTAGCCTGTGCTAGCAAAGCCTCATTGATCGAAGCTAAAGTAGCTTTGCCATAATGTTCAGGTTCACGCAGTCCTAGTAGGTTTAAATTAGGGCCGTGTAATACTAAAATAGACTTAGTCGCCATTTGAGCCACTTATTTTGATAAATTTAGTGCATAAAATACAGACATTCATGGCGCAAGTTTGCCGAAGTTAGCTGGATTTGTCCAGCACATTAAGGAAATTGAACGAAATTAGCCTACCTTCGCGTGTTAACTTATTGATATTAATCGAAAGTTGTTTTTTTTGGATTAACTTATAGAAATAATGGTTTAACCGTAGACTCTAAAAGTGCTTTATTAATGCGTCCAAAATAGGTTTTAACGACATTTCCACGACGATCAATGATAACGGTATATGGAAGTACCCCTCTATCATTACCTAGTGCAAGCGCAATAGCCATGCCTTCATCTTCTGCAGCAAAAAGTGGATAACTGACTGGCGTCTCAAGCGTAAAATCTTTAATTAAGTCTACGGTATCAATACCAATGCCTAATACCACAACGTCCTTATTTAAATTTTCCGTATGCAACTGTGATAGCTCTGGCATCTCGTCCCGACAAGGGCCACACCAGGTTGCCCAAAAATTTAATACGATAATTTTGCCTTGATATTGCTTTAATACTTGTTGAACATTATTTTCGTTTGGCAGTTTTGCAGCGAATAAAGTAGAGGTAGAAAGCTGTGTGTAATTCCCGAACGAAGATTTAAGTAAACTATTGGGTTGCAATAGGAAATAGTAAATGCCAAAACCTAATGTAAACATGACAATGAGATAAGCGATTGCTTGGATGATTTTTTTGATCATAAAATTAATTTAGATGTTGGTATAGAGATTATAAATGTTGGTCGCGTTGGATTAAGGTAGCGGTGAAGCGATCTACATTTTGGTAGCCAATAGTCCTGACCTGAGGAATTTCATCGCCGGTTTTGTTAAAAAAGATAATGCCAGGTGGCCCAAATAAACCGAACCGTTTTAGTAATGCGATATCATCTGCCGAGTTCGCTGTGACATCGGCCTGCAATAAGACGGTATCTTTTAAACGTTCCCGGACGCTAGCGTCGCTGAAAGTAAAGGCTTCCATTTCCTTACAGGCTACGCACCAGTCTGCATAAAAATCCAACATGACTGGTTTACTATTTGCGCTGGAAATTTTTTGCTCTAAATCTTTTAGACTCGTGACGCGGGTAAACGGTAAAACAGCCTCGGGCGCTGTTGTTTTGTTGGAGAGGAAGCTTAATGGTTGCCATACAGATTTTGCGCCAGCCAGCGCACCGACCAATAAACTAATACCAAATACCAATAATAGTATGGCAATACCTTTACCCAACAGGACAAAGTTTGATGAGCGGGGCGGTAATGCATCTAATGCGTGCAAAAAGATGGCGGTAACGATGCATAAAGCTGCCCATAGTGCCAATTGTACTGCGGTGGGAATCACGGGCGTTATGAGCCAAATCGCCATGGCTAGCATCAGTACCCCAAAGAAATTACGCACCGCATTCATCCATGCGCCGGTTTTTGGCAATATCCCTGCAGAAGCGCCTATCGCTAGTAAGGGCACGCCCATACCCAGTGATAATGCAAATAAAGCCACTCCACCCAACACCAAGTCTTGCGATTGGCCTATATAAATTAGCGCCCCTGCCAGTGGTGCGGCTACACATGGGCTTACAATTAATGCCGACAAAGCGCCCATGATAAACACGCCTACTAACTTCCCGCCTTTTAAACGATTGCTGGTGGCTACTAATTTGCTTTCAAAATTACTGGGTAATCTCAACTCGTAGAGCCCAAACATAGAACAGGCAAGAATTACAAACACCAAGGCAAAGCTGCCTAAAACCCAAGGGTTCTGTAAAGACTGACTTAACAAGTTGCCGGATAAGCCCGCCGCAATACCCGCCAGTGTATAACTCAGCGCCATGCCCAATACATAAGCGACTGATAAGGCAAATGCCTGTAGTTTAGGGACGGGTTGGTTGTTAGTTTGCTGTCCGACAATGATGCTGGAGAGAATTGGAATCATGGGCAATACGCAAGGTGTTAAGGATAACAATAAGCCCGCACCAAAAAAGCCAGCAATGATCCACCACAAATTGCCGCTCTTTAATAAACCTGTGGTTAATTCGGTGTCAGTTCCGGTTGGAGCGTTTGCGTTCTCAAGGACTGTCGTTACCGGTTGATTCAGGTCTATGTTAAAAGTTTTTTTAATAGGGGCGTAACAGAGCCCTTTCTCGCTACAGCCTTGATAACTGGCATTGATAATCAGCTTAGGGTCATTCGAGTCGACCTGGATATTTGCAGTAAAATCGCGGTGATACACTTCCTGTCGACCAAAGTTTGGATCCTCTTTCATTTCGCCAGCAGGCAAAACAATGGAAACTAGTTTTGCAGCCTCAGGTCTATCAGATACTGTGAATTTAATACGTTCTCGATATAAATAATAGCCAGGGGCAATCGTAAAGCTCGCCCGGATATTTTGACTGTCTACAGTTTCCAGTTTTAATTGAAACGCCTGATCAGGCGGCAAGAATTCCTCAGTATCATCTGTAAAAAGACTGAAGCTACTTGTATTTTTAGCTGTATTCCCCCCGGCATGTGCCGAGAATAAAAAGCCTAGAAAAAATAGGGCAATGCATAGACGAAACAAACTTTTCACTTAGCAGGATTCCATTAAAATATTTTGCTATTGTAATTATAGGCTTTTGACGCCATAGACTAGGAAAGTAATTGATATCATACGTTCACTACCATTAGGATTTATATTAATGCGGTTTATCATCGTTCTATGCTTACTCGCTTTTCCAATCGTTGAAATTGCACTGCTCATTGGTCTTGCCAGTGAGTATGGCTGGAAAGTTTTACTATATGTTATCGTGGTAGCGGTGTTGGGCTTACGGTTAATCCGTGATGAAAAGCAGATGCTGACAGGCCGTGTGATGCAAAGCTTGATGGGCGGTGCACATCCCGTTAAAGCTATTTTCGGGAGTGCACGCAATATTATTGCCGGAATTTTGCTGGTAATACCCGGCGTGATTACAGATGTAATTGCAGTAATCCTGTTACTGATGCCGGTTAAACGTATTTCACCTACTTCATCCCCTGGTATGCCTCCGCGACCAGCGGCGAATGACGATGTAATTGAAGGAGAGTTTCGCCGTGAAGATTAACCTGCTAATAACTACATAGACTTTTGCTAACTTAATGGCATCATTCATATAAAAAGACTTTCATGACTTACCAAATTACATTAAACCCTAGCGGCCATCAATTTGAAGCCAAAGCCTACGAAACTGTTTTGGAGTCGGCTATCAGCGCGGGATTAAATCTGCCCTATGGTTGCCGAAATGGCGCTTGTGGAAGTTGCAAAGGCGATATTGTCAGCGGAGAAGTGGACTATGGAGATTATGCTGCCGGCGCATTAACTGACGCTGAAAAAGCCGCAGGTAAAGCTCTGTTCTGCTGTGCCCGGCCACTGACTGATTTGGTGCTGGAGTGTCGTGAAATCAATGCCGGTATGATTCAACCACGCATTCTTCCCGCCCGCGTTGAACGTAAGGAGCAGTTATCGCACGATGTCATGGCGCTATTTCTTAAACTGCCTAGTAGTGAGCACTTACAATTCCGTGCGGGACAATATATTGAGTTTTTACTAAAAGACGGTAAACGCCGGGCATTTTCGCTCGCCAATGCGCCCCATCAGGACAATCTGCTGGAATTACATTTGCGTTTGATTCCCGGCGGCCAATTTACCCAATATGTATTTAACGAAATGCCTGATAAAGCCATCATGCGTATTGAAGGCCCGTTCGGCAGCTTTTATCTAAGGGAAGATTCAGATAAACCGATCATCATGGTTGCAGGTGGCACCGGATTCGCGCCCATCAAAGGCATTGTTGAGCATATGCTTTATAAGAACCTTAAGCGCCCGATGGTGATTTATTGGGGCGCCCGGACAATGGCGGATATGTATATGGCGGCAGTTCCTGCTGCTTGGGCTGCGGCCAATGATCATATCGAATTTATTCCCGTACTGTCCGATGCCACGCCGGAAGATCACTGGCATGGCCGCACGGGCTTGGTCCACCAGGCCGTATTAGACGATTTGGTTAAACCTGGGTTATCAAATTTGTCAGGTTATGAAGTGTATTGCTGTGGCGCTCCAGGCATGGTGGAAGTTGCGCATGCAAGTTTTCTTCAACATGGTTTGGAGGAAGACGCTT
The DNA here is from genome assembly GCA_002928535.1 of Methylotenera sp. GTDB lineage: Bacteria > Pseudomonadota > Gammaproteobacteria > Burkholderiales > Methylophilaceae > Methylotenera. Next base: position 29,819 of record PERG01000014.1, read on the forward strand.
TCTTTTCAGACGCATTCACTTATGCGAAGCCTGCTGCCATTGCAGTAGCTAGTAGCTAACAGGTTTAACGGGTTTAAGTTACCTCAGAATTAAGCTTTTTCTCGTTTAGCGCCTTCATTAACGATTCAAGGTCTTCACTGCGCATTAAAGTATGCGCGCGCTGTGCGGCGGCCTCCGCTTTAATGATGTTGCCTTCAGCAAGCGCTTGCATCCCTTCTAATAAGGCTGCGTTGCCATCTTTTAAGCGTTGCGAGTCTTTTTTACTGCGCTTATTTGCCGGTAGACGTCTAAAAAAATGTACAAGCCGCAAGCAATAATGCACAGCCAGAAAGCTGAGCACCATGAGGATCAGGAAAAAATTGAAGGAAAATTGCAGCCGGTAGGGTGAGCGCACGATTAATACATAGCCCTCGTTATTACCCGCTAACCAGACGATGGTGACCAGAAGTGCAAACATTAATAGCCACCATAAAATCTGGCGCCGCAGGCTGAAGGACCACCATTTTTTTATCATAGCCATGGCTACTGCCCTTCTTGTTCCAAAGTCAACTTGTAACGGCTGACAGCAGATAAGCTCTCTGTGAGAGTCGGCACTTCAATCGTGATATTTTTAGCGGAAATCTTCTGCAAGATTTTGAAGGCTTTAATAGTATCTGGGTGTTTAGTATCGAAATATCGATTCAACCAGAGGTGTACCGTTTTAATGTCTGCACGATAAGTGTCTTCGTCATGCTGCAAAAGTGCAATTCGTGCAGTTAACAATCGTAATCTTAAATTCTCGCGTAAATAAAAGGCATGATCGGCAGAGAGGAGGGCGGGCTCAGGTCTATCGATGCGCTCTACGGTAACTAAATCTTTGATATCTTCCCAGATGGCAAAACCGAATTTTTGTAAAGAATTGACGCCTGTTGGTTGCGGTTTATTCGCCTTAGCTGCTTGCGCATTCAGGGTAGGTTGACGCTCGCTGATAAGAGGTAATCGCCCGCTTAAATCGGCTAAAATTTCCAGCTGTTGGGTGATTTGTGTAATATCAATCTGCGGTAATTTACGCAGGCTTTCAATCTCGTTGTTCAAGGTTTCGCGCAACTGGATGGCCCGCGGCAAATCCAGCGATTGCATCCGTTTTTCTGCAGCTTGTAAGGCGAGTAAAGCCGATTTAACATTCCCAGCCAACTGTAATTGCTGATTGGCTAAGGCTAGCAATTGCTCCACCTCTGCCAGCGCCGTGGCCTCACGGTTCTCCGCCAGTTGATCATATAAAGTTTGCAGTACTTCCTGCTGATCGCGCGATTCAGCTAATTTCTGTTCCAATATTTTTGTGCGGGTATTGGCTTGGGCGCTTAACTCCTGAGCTTGCTTAGCCAAGGTATAGGCTTGCTGATTTAATATTTCGGCCTCATTGAGTTTGTAGCTTAAGGAGCGTTCGACTTCATTAAAACGCTGCCGCGTGTTTAACCATTGCCAGGCAAGAGTGCCTAATGCCAACAGTACTAATGCCAGTGCAGTTTTAGCAAATAATGAAGACTTCCGTATTGGCGAGGTCATGAGTGTTGTGTCGTCGTTCATAGTTTAGCTTTATTTTTTACCCGTTTCAGATAACACATTTTTTATACAAGCCAACATAGCAGCATCGCCAGGCGCATCTGCTATAGCGATTTGCAACTGCTTAGCCGCTTCTGGATCTGCCAACTGTAAAGCTTCTTCGGCGATCCGTGCGTGATTCACACAGATCGCGATATTTTGCAGCCAGAATTCACGGCCGCGTTCTGTCAACTCTAACAGGGTGCGCATCGCTTCAGAGCTTGTGACCACAATGACATGACATTGTTTATTCTGCCATAGCGTTTTAAGTAATAGACAATCCTGTTGACGATTTACCCGTCGGTAACATTCAGCAAAAGCCACCTGCGCGCCGCGTGCTTTTAAAGTATCCGCTAGTACTTCACGGCCGCCCACGCCGCGGAAAATCATGATACGTTTTCCAGCAACCTGCTGCATTTCCGGCAGGGCCAGTAGTGATTCGCTATCAAAGCGCCCTACAGGGGTTAACACCGTATTGACGCCGAAATTCCGGATTTCCTCAGCAGTGACCGGGCCAATGGCTGCGAATCTTATTTGAGAGGGCAGAGCAAGATGGGCCTGTAGTAAGCGTGGCATCCCGTTCTGCACAGCATTGCTACTAATAAAAATTGCCCAATCGTATTCGGCAATGGTTTCAATCGTGTTATTGAACGCACGGTAGTCTTCTAGTGGCACAATATCAATCAAGGGAAAGCTAATGGGCGTGCCGCCCTCCAATGCGATGAGCGCACTTAATTTTTGCGCTTGTGCTGCCGGGCGGGTGATGGCGATGCCAAATTGCTGCAATGAATTTGGCATATGTACGCCGCTAATGTTCAAGCATAGCGAGGATTTTATCCGCGCCTTTTGCCAGTAATTGGTTGGCAAGTTGTTGACCGAGGCGCTCCGCCTGGTCTCTTGGTCCAGTCGCGGTATCCACCAGCATGTGTTGGCCATCTACGCTCGCTACAAACCCTGTAATCTGGATTTGACTATCTTGGCAAACCGCATAAGCGCCTAGCGGCACCGTGCAACTGCCAGCCAAGGCACGGCTCATACCACGTTCAGCTTCCACGCATAACTGCGTATCGGCATGATTTAGCGGCGCCAATATTGCCAGCATATCGGTGCGGCTAGTGCTAATCTCAATGCCCAATGCACCTTGGCCCACCGCCGGAATGCTATGTTTAGGTGAAATCACACTGCGGATACGCTCCTTAAGACCTAAACGAATCAGGCCAGCAGCAGCCAAGATGATCGCTGCATATTGACCTTCATCCAGTTTGCGCAATCGGGTTTGCAGGTTACCCCGCAATGACTCGATCTTTAAATGTGGAAAGCGTGCTTGCAATTGACTTTGCCGACGCAGGCTTGACGTGCCGACCACACTGCCCATTGGCAAATCTTCCAGGCTTGCAAAGTCGTTAGATACGAAAGCATCACGTGGATCTTCACGTTCACCCGTAGCAGCCAGCATAAAACCTTCTGGAAGGTTCATTGGCACGTCTTTCATGCTGTGTACGGCCAAATCCGCACGACCGTCTGCTAGGGAGGTTTCCAATTCTTTGACAAATAGACCTTTGCCACCCACTTTGGCGAGTGGCGTATCCAGTATCTGGTCGCCGGTGGTGGTCATGCCTAGAATTTCTACTGCAGTATCTGGATACAGTGCTTGCAAACGGGCTTGTATATGGCGCGCCTGCCACATGGCCAAGGCACTTTCGCGGGAAGCAATGACTAATTTTGTAGGGATCGTTTTTGAAGAAGAGTTGTCCATAGCTTGCAATTTTAACACAGGCAATATGGGCATACACTGAAGCGATTGGCTTAGAAAAAAGTGTTTGTTAATTGGCTTTTGTTTAGTTAAGCTTGAACACTTTCGTTATAAAAACTCTATCAAAACAAGTACTTTATTAAGATAACTATTTGTTTTAGCAAAGTAAGTTAGGAGGCGGTATGCAATATCAGTTTGAAATCTTCATCAATTCCCTTAATCAATTTTGGCTACAGTTAGTGAGCTTCGTGCCTAAGTTATTAGCGGTACTGGTTATATTATTAATAGGTTGGGTAGTAGCAAAGATCGCTAAATTTGCGGTAAAGCGTTTTTTGGATTTGATGCATTTTGATCGATTCGCACAAAAATCCGGTCTCGAAGCGTTTATGAGCCATAGCAATGTCAATATGAGTTTGAGCAGTATTATCAGCCAAATTATCTACTGGATAGTGATTGTGCTCTTTATCATTACCGGCGCTAATGCGTTGGGACTGACTGAAGTCGCGGTGCTGTTCCAACAACTGGCCAACTATCTGCCGCACATTATCGTGGCTATTTTGGTACTGATTTTTGGTACTTTGTTGGCGCGTTTTGTTAATCGCCTGCTGTTTGCCTGGTTGTATAGCATTAAGTTTTCACGTGCTTTAGCCGTGAGCACCTCTGCGGAATACGGTATCCAGATATTGGCTTTATTCATGGCGCTGGAGCAATTAGGTGTAGGCATGCAGCTCATCCACTCTTTATTTGTTATCGTGTTTGGGGCATTTTTCCTCGCACTAGCCATCGCTTTTGGACTGGGCGGTCGTGATTGGGCTGCACGGGTGATTGATGACCTGGATGGTAAAGCGGATAAAAAGTTATAGGACTTCTTATAATACTTCGCGTACCAAATGTTGTTGGCGACGACTGACCGGAATGGTTTCTGGGACCTCTTTTAGCAAGGCCACCCACTGTTTTTCACCCTGATGGTCATTGTCGCTACGTTTTTCAAAGCCGGCAATATACGCCTGAGCAACCAGACAATTGCGATGTAAGCGCAAGAATATTGAGCCGAACTCTTGTTCCAAATGCGTAAGGGATTCTTCCAGTAAATATTCACGGCTGGCAGTGCGTACGGTAATGTATTTAAGCTCAGCGCGCAGGTAAATGATTTCAGCAATCGGCACCAGTAATATCCGGCCACGTTCAATAATACTCAAATGGGTGCGGCGTGGCTGCAATGACGCTAATGCTTCCAGTTGCTTAGGTAATAGCGCCCTGGCCTTCTGCAGGGCTGCTTGAAGACGCTCAAAGCGAATGGGCTTCAGCAAATAATCCACGGCATTGATGTCAAAAGCCTGCATCGCATAGCTGTCATAAGCCGTAGTAAAAATCACGGCTGGCGGGTTAGACATTTTCTGTAGATGTTGTGCAGCTTCGATGCCATCTATGCCAGGCATGCGAATATCCAGCAATACCGCATCTGGCAAATGTATTTCGGCCAACTCTACAGCTTCTTTACCATTTTTTGCTTCTGCCAATAGCGTTACATGCGGCATATCTGCTAATAACTCACGTAAACGGTTGCGCGCAGGCGCTTCATCATCAGCAAGCATAAGTTTTAAAATAGGCAGGTTCATGGGTGTGCCTGATGCGGTAAAAGAATATGCACTTGGTAATTACCTTGCGTATGACTACATTTAAGCGAGGCTTCCAAATCAAAATGCAAGGTGAGCCGCTCCTTGATATTTTTAAGGGCCATCTTATTGCCATTATGGTGCTGGCTCAAACTGTTATACGGATTGCTTAACACGATATGGATTTCATTACGTCGGCAATAAATTTGGATTGTAATGGTGCCGCCCTCCGCCAAAGGCTCTATACCGTGATACACCGCATTTTCTATTAAAGGCTGCAATAACAAAGGGGGAATCAAGGCATCCGGCGGCACTTCATCGATTTGCCATTCAATGGTTAATCGTTCTTCAAGGCGCAATTTTTCGAGTGCCAGGTATTGTCGACATAAAGCGATCTCCTGCGCTAGGGGCACTAAATCCCGATTGTCTGCCATTAATACTCGGAACAGATCAGCCATGTCTTCCAGCGCAGTTTCAGCCTGTTTGGGTTGGCTACGAATTAACGACAACACCGCATTAATACTGTTAAAGAGGAAATGCGGGCGGATGCGGGCCTGCAGGGCTTGTAATCTGGCTTCGGCCACTGCGGGGGAGTAAGCACGTTGATGCAGATTAAAATAATACAAAGTAATGGTAGTCAGTAAAAAAGCAAATAACCAAACACGCGCTAGTGTGGGCATTTGGTCAAAGATCAAGATTTGCATAAAAAGATGATGCATACCCGTGCAGCTCAGCAATACCAGCGCCATTATCATGGCCATGCCTAGCCAATAATTTAATTTTGATAATGCGGGATAACAGAGATATATCATCAGCATGCTAAGTAGCAGCATGGGCTGGGTGTATGCAGATAAAGCTGTGATATTCCCTAAAAATGCAGACCAGTGTTCAATTGTGATAAGGGAAGACAGGAACAGCATGCCATTGGTAATCAGTAAAATACGCAAGGCGACGCCCATATTGCGGATGTTAGGCAGGCGATTAGCCTTGCGCATGTGAAATATTCCTAGGAAGGAAGAAAATCGATAATGCCCTATAAACCGGTCGCATCGTAAAGTTTGTGTTATGCATTATACTAATCATATAAGTATATTATTATTAAACGATATTTCGCTCAGGCAGATTTTGGCATTTCAACAAATAATGACACAAAATCAAATTTAAAAAGAAATTTATTGCGCAGCACGCATCACCACTAGCGCCATTCATTGGCAATTAATTAAGAGAAAGACAAATTGAACGCTTCGAATTCTAACAATAACTCGCAATCATCCGGCTCACTCAATAAGAAACAAAGCAGCTGGTCGGGCCGTTTTAATGAGCCGGTTGCAGAGCTGGTAAAAAAATACACGGCTTCGGTCAGTTTTGACCAGCGCTTGGCCATGTTTGATATTCAAGGGTCGATCGCGCATGCCCAAATGCTGGGGGCGCAAAATATTATTAGTCTTGACGATGTGAAAGCCATTGAACAAGGCCTGAACGAAATTGCACAGGAAATTGAAGCGGGCCAATTTGAATGGCTGCTCGATCTAGAAGATGTGCATTTGAATATAGAAAAACGCCTTACCGATAAAATCGGCGATGCAGGTAAGCGCTTACATACCGGTAGAAGCCGTAACGATCAGGTGGCGACGGATGTCAGGTTATGGCTGCGCTCTATTACGGATCAAATCATTGTGGGGCTTAATAAACTTCAGCTCAGCTTGTTGGATCTTGCGGAAGCACACTATGACACAGTAATGCCAGGCTTTACGCATTTGCAAGTTGCCCAGCCGGTGACATTCGGCCATCACTTGCTAGCTTATGTGGAAATGCTGAAGCGTGATGGTGAACGGTTCCAGGATGCACGTAAACGTATTAACCGTTTGCCGCTTGGAGCGGCTGCATTGGCCGGCACCAGTTACCCCATAAACCGGGAAATGGTAGCTGAAACGTTGGGATTTGATGGTGTATGTGAGAATTCATTGGATGCAGTATCTGACCGGGATTTCGCCATTGAATTTACTTTTGCGGCCTCGCTAGTGATGATGCATCTTTCCAGATTATCAGAAGAACTGATCTTATGGAGTTCGCCACGCTTTGCCTTTATCGATATCGCCGACCGTTTCTGTACCGGCTCCTCAATCATGCCGCAGAAAAAAAACCCGGACGTGCCAGAGCTTGTGCGTGGCAAAACCGGCCGTGTGTATGGGCATCTAACCGCTTTGCTCACTTTGATGAAGGGCCAGCCATTGGCCTATAACAAAGATAACCAGGAAGACAAAGAACCGTTATTTGATACAGCGGATACACTGTTAATCACATTGGAAATTTATGCCGATATGATGCGCGGCATTACTGTTAACAAAGACAATATGCGCCAGGCTGCTAGTGAGGGCTTCGCTACCGCTACCGATTTGGCAGATTATTTGGTCAAAAAAGGCATGCCATTCCGCGATGCCCATGAAGTAGTTGCACTAGCGGTGCGGCATGCGGTGGAACAAAAAGTCGATTTAAGTGATTTGAGCCTGGCAACATTACAACAGTTTGCACCTAGTATTAGCGAAGATGTATTTGCTGTGCTAACGCTAGAAGGCTCGCTGCAAAGTCGTAACCATATTGGCGGCACAGCTCCGGTTCAGGTTAAGGCAGCGATTGTACGTGCCAGGGAAGCTATCAAATGAGTGAGCGTCAACTCCTTTGAGTAAGCACAAGGGACATCAGGCTAAGCTCGCACTGGCTATAATGGTTGCGATTTACATGCCGTTGTCTCTTGCTGAAAATAGTATTTCAGAATCGACGGCTTCAAATGCTGGAGTAGCATTGCCGGCAGAAGCGAATGCAATGAGCTGGCCCCTGCTGCCAGATGAAAATGTGGCTTCTCTCGCCGCCTTGTTCTACCCTAATAACCCCCAATTACAAAAACGCTTTATCGTCAAAACCCTGCAATTAAGCCGTGAAATGTATCCGCAGCTTGATGCGCAGTCTGCCTCTAATCAGGTCAAGCTCATCATGATTCCCACCCTCAAATCATTGGCTAAGCCGGCTGGCAAAATTCGATTAGCAAAACCTAAACTTGCAGCGCCGTGGTCAGCACCTTTACAAATGAGCTATGGCTTGAAAGATGCAGCTTTATATGTGGTGTCTGATGCCTTGCAGGCGCAGTACAGCACGCTTCTGGAACGTAATGTGTCGCTGAAATTGCAACTGGAAAAGCTCAATACTAAACTTACCCAATTGCAGCAAACTTTTACCACTTTAAGCTTAGAAGTTAAGCAATTAATTGCCAGTCCTTCTAGCGTTACGCAACTGCCCCAATTGAGGAAAACAGCCGCCACACTCGATTCTAGCCACATAATACTTAATAAAACACCAGCAGCACCCCCTGCGGAAATGACCCTATTAAACCAGGCTTCCTCCACAACACCAGCGCTTTCTTTTAGCCTTTTGTTATGGTTGCCGCTATTGCTGTTGGCTGGATTATTGGCATGGCTGGCAAAGCGGTATACCCACAGGAAATCCAAGCAGTTGTATCTGGCTTCGGTAGAAACTTTTGACCCGATCGCTATTACCCTAGATGATGGCGAACTGCCTAACCGCCGGACCATTGATGAGGTGGATTTTTCGCTTACGCAAAGTGGCTTCACAAGTATGTCTGTTACCGATCTGAGTGATTTGGAAGACCTGCAAGATCAAGATAAAGACAAAGAGGATGGCGAATTGGCTTTAGAACAGGCCAGAATTTACGCCCACATTGGCCGCGGAGATGAAGCAATTGAGTTACTAAAAGCCCATATTAAAAATAGGCCTAAAAGTGCATTACACCATTGGTTATATTTGCTGGATATTTACCGTGATACCGGTCAGCGGGATGAATTCTTGAAATCTGCTAAACAACTGCATCAAGATTTTAATGTCATGTTGCCCTTGTGGGAAAATGAACCGGTACCAATGGTGATTGCTACTACAATTGAAGCGTTTCCGCATATCGTGCAACAACTCACGATATTATGGAACGATCCCACTAAGGAAACTGAAGCCCAAGCTTTCCTGGAAGATTTATTAACAGACAACCGTCACAGCATACGCACAGGTTTTAGTATGGAAGTTTTTCAGGAAATTTTATTGCTGAAAGACCTTTTATTGGCCCGTAATAAACTGGACAATGTGGTTAATGAACCCCATATTCCTGTCTGATAAGTTAATTAATCAAGAAATAACGCCAATAATTCATTTAAAAACCGCTGACCTAATAAGCTGGGTTTGATAATGCCATTTTCAAGCAACAACAAGCCTTTTTGCTGGGCTTCACGAATTTTTGCATCTAATTCATCTAATGCTAAACCGGTTCTTTGTTGAAATAATCCCAATGGCACGCCCTCAATCAGCCGTAATGCGTTCATCATGAATTCAAAGCCTAACTCATCTTTAGCAATGGACCATTCACGTTCAACCGCATTGCCCCGCAACGCCTGTTCCATATAGGCTTTGGGGTGCTTAGGCCGTGTTTCACGGGTAATTTTATCGTGATAACTTAATTTACTATGCGCTCCTGCACCTATGCCTAGGTAGTCGCCAAACTGCCAGTAATTGAGATTGTGTTTAGCTTGTTTACCTGGTTTTGAAAAGGCCGACGTCTCGTAATGAATATAACCATGCAGCGCAAGATAAGCTTCTATTTCCTCTTGCATTTCTGCGCTAGTATCATCATCCGGCAAAGGTGGCGGTGTGCGATGGAAAGGCGTGTTAGGCTCTAAAGTAAGATGATAAAACGACAGATGTGTGGGATTGAGGCTCACCGCCATTTCAGCATCATGCATGGCATCTGCCAAACTTTGATTGGGTAGCGCATACATGATGTCGCAATTGACCTGGTCGAATGTATTAAGGGCAATTTGTACCGCTTGCAAAGCTTGCTCACTATCGTGAATGCGACCTAAAGCTTTTAAATAAGTATCGTTAAAACTCTGGATACCTAAAGACAGTCTATTAACGCCTGCTTGTTTATAGCCTACAAAGCGCTGGGCTTCTACCGTGCCAGGATTGGCTTCCAAAGTGATTTCTGCATCAAACTCCAATGGCGTTAGCATGCGTACCTGGCTTAAGATGCGGTCAATTGCTTCCGCTGAGAACAGGCTGGGGGTGCCCCCACCAAAAAACACACTATGAATCTTGCGCCCCCACACTTTGGGCGTAGCGAGTTCCAGGTCTGCAATCAAAGCATCTACATAGGCGGTTTCGGGTATTTCGCCATTTTTATGACGGCTTTCATGCGAATTAAAGTCACAGTACGGGCATTTCTTAACACACCAGGGGATATGAATATAAAGACTAAGTGGCGGCGGATTGGTCAGACCAGACAACGTTAGCTCGCCAGCTAACGGGGCCAAAGTATTTACGGGTTTTGCAGGCGCCTGATTAGCTGCTTGGTAATTAACCGGCTGTATTTCAATGATTTTTTTGATAAGGATTCACCAACGATTCAACCAATTGATGCAAAGCTTCGCGCATTTGTGTTTCTGAAACTTCCATGAGCAAGCCATCCTCCAGCGCATCTTGTGCAATCTGGCGGATTTCATCAAAGTTTTCTTTCATCACTTTGATCTTTTCGGTACAGGCGACAATGGTGCCGTCGTCACGTAACCAAATAGGGGGAGCTTCTTTCATGATAGCGTTACTTTAATCTTTTGTAATAAGTGCTGCAGGGCTTTGCCACGATGGCTTAAATGGTTCTTGATATCCATAGGCAATTCCGCACCGGTCTGCTCGGTAATGGTATCTAGAAACAGCGGGTCATAACCAAAGCCGCCGCTACCGCGTGGCGCCGTGAGAATTTCGCCGCGCCAAATTCCTTCAGCAATAATAGGTTGGGGGTCAGTAGCTGATTTTACCAGTACCATCACACAATAATAATGTGCGTTACGATTGTTATGATGTTGCAATGCCGCTAATAGTTTTTGATTATTCTTTTCATCAGACTTTTCATCACTAGCGTTTTCACAGGCATAACGTGCAGAATACACACCCGGGGCCCCTTGCAGCGCATCTACGCAAATCCCTGAATCATCTGCTAGTGCAGGCAAGCCAGAATGGAGGCTGGCATGACGTGCTTTGGCGAGTGCATTCTCAATGAACGTGCAATGCGGTTCATCGGCTTCTGGAATATTGAAAAAAGACTGCGGCACCACTTCAATGCCCGTGCCTGCCAGCAAACGCTCAATTTCATTCAATTTGCCGGCATTTCCACTAGCGATGACGATTTTTTTTAAAGAAATAGGATGCATGTCAGGAAGTATTGCAAGTGATTTTACTGGCTAAGTGCCTGTTTCTGTTTACTAATAAGTTGCTTAATACCAATATGCGCTAAATCCAGCATACTGTCCATGGCAGCTCTATCAAAAGGCGCGCCTTCCGCGGTGCCCTGAATTTCGACAAATCCACCATCTTCTGTCATGACGATATTCATGTCGGTATCGCAATCCGAGTCCTCAACATAGTCCAGATCTAATACTGGCATCCCTTGATGGACGCCTACCGAAATCGCAGCAATGGCTTGGGTTAAAGGATTTTCAGTAATTTTTCCACTGGCCAACAAATAGCTGATCGCATCGTGCAGCGCCACATAAGCGCCGGTGATGCTGGCCGTACGGGTGCCACCATCGGCCTGGATCACATCACAGTCGAGATGAATACTACGCTCACCCAATTTGGTTAAATCGATAATGCCGCGAAGTGAACGGCCAATGAGACGCTGAATCTCCTGAGTGCGGCCGGATTGTTTGCCCCTAGCCGCTTCTCGATCCATGCGGCTACCGGTTGAACGCGGCAACATGCCATATTCGGCCGTCACCCAGCCTTGGCCTTTACCTTTTAAAAAGCCAGGCACCTTTTCTTCCACACTGGCGGTACACAGCACATGCGTATCGCCAAACTTGATGAGTACAGAGCCTTCCGCATGCTTAGTGTAATGACGAATAATCTGTACGTCGCGCAGTTGATCGGGCGCGCGTAGGCTAGGTCGTGTGAGTTGCATTTAAATTCCTGAATAACTATTGAATACGTTTGGTTTTGAGTAAAGCTTGTTGAATTTCTGCAATGGTATTTTCAATCTCTTCATCGGTAAAGTCCATGCTATCCAGGTCTTCACCCGTGCCAGCTTGATTATGCATGACCGGGTTCATAATGGTCGTCGTCGCGCCCAATGCCATTGTGACTGTTGAGACAGCAACATTGCTGCTGAGTTTATCGCCCCACTGTAAACCAATGGCACTCATATTGTCGCCATGCTCCTGGCTTACTGCCTCGGCTTGATCCAGCAAGGCGGTAACACCGTCATTGATGGTGAAATTGCTGCTCAGCAATGACTTGATCTGATCATCGGCCACCGCGCCCCATACGCCATCAGTACAAAGTAAGATGGTATCGCCTTCCGCCAGTTCCTGCCGATCGGAGAGTTCTATTTTAGGTGCCACATCGCCACCCAGGCAGCTATATACTTTATGTCGATAAGGATGCGTGGACATATCGTCTTTGCTGATCATGCCCTTGTTATATAAAGATTGCACGATGGAATGGTCTTCGGTACGGTACAGCAAATGGCCATCACGGAAATGATAAAGCCTGGAATCCCCAACGTGAGCACAGTACAGCACGCCACGTTGAACTACCGCCGCGACAATAGTAGTGCGTGGCGCCTCCAGCATTTCGCGTTCATGCATGAGCTGGTCAATCATGTCATGCACCTGCTGGATATGGTCAATGAGGAATTTGGCAGGGCTCGACAAGGTAGGAACAGCCAGTCGCTGGAAAGCCTCCGTCATGGTGGTTACCGCCAATTGTGCAGCGACCTCGCCGTGACGGTAACCGCCCATGCCGTCCGCCAGCACTAGCAACAAGGCATCTTTGCTATAAGAGTAAGCTAAACGATCCTGGTTGTAGGGACGTGGACCCTGGCGGCTGTTTTGATAAATCGTGAATTTCATATGTTTTTATATATTTTTGTTGAGCATGCCAACGATTTTGTTCACCAAACTGGTTTTTTTCTGTATTTCCGGCGCCTCAGGCATATTTTCCAGTAAAGCTTTTTGTAGCGAAAATACACTTTGCGGACGTTGCAAATAATCCAGGCTTAAGCATTTATCGATGATTTCCAGCAGGTTGCTTGAGTAATTGTCCTTGCCTAATTTCATGGCCGGTATCATCAAATCTTTTTTGATACGCTGATTTGCAGCTAACGGGGAGGTACGTGTCAGGCAGGAGTACATGGTGGCACCGATGCTATAGATATCGCTCCACGGGCCCAGCAGTTTACGGTCGTAATATTGTTCAGGTGAAGCGAATCCAGGTGTATAACTTGGGGCAATTTTAGCCTGGCTTTCGCTTAAGGCCATTCGAGCTGAGCCAAAATCCAACAGCACGGGTGAACCATCGAGGCGAATATAGATATTGGCTGGTTTGATATCCAGATGCAGCAATTTTTGTGTATGGACCTCACGCAGCCCATTGGATAGTTCGGCAAATACGCGCCTCACGAACTTCTCTGAAACTGGTTCGGCTTGACCTAATATGTAATCTTGTAATGATTTGCCGCGCTCGTATTGCATGACCATATACACGGTTTCATTGGCACGGAAAAAGTTAATCACGCGGACGATATTTTTATGGTCAATTTTAGCGAGCGATAGGCCTTCATCAAAAAAGCATTTAAGCCCGTGGCGGAATAGGGCGACATCATCTGCATTCGGTTGTACGGTTGCACCATCGGTACGTAAAGCAATACTGGTAGGGAGATATTCTTTGATGGCGACAATTTTTTTGTCTTTATCACGTGCCAGATAGACGAAACTAAACCCGCCAGAACTCAAGACTTTTCGAATTTCGTAATCTTGAAGCTGATAGCCGGTAGGTAAAGCTAAATTTTTAGCAGCGGGCACGGGTCAGTATTTATAGTTAATTCAGTGATTGGATTAATGTCAGAGCTCGTCACTTTATTCAAACTTAGAGTGTATTCAACAATATAACGTGTAATTTATTGTAATTAAAGTTATTTTGGCATGAAAGATTCAGTATTTGATAAGATTGATTAAATATTCATTAAGTTTTTTAGGAAGTACGCCATGATTTTTAGTATGACGGGTTTTGCCGCCCTTGAGCAAGCCACTGACCATTACACTTTGTTATTAGAGTTAAGAGCAGTCAATAGCCGCTATCTGGATTTGCATTTTAAACTGGATGAATCTCTGAAAGGGCTGGAACTGCCGATACGTGAGCTGATAGGCGCGCAGTTAAATCGCGGCAAAGTGGAATGTAAACTCAATCTTATTCAACGTACGCCAGCCAATCAAAATGTGCAATTAGACGAGTTGCTGCTACAACAACTGACGACCATGGAAAAACAAGCACAAGCCTATTTCCCATTAAGCAGCGCATTAAGTATCGCCGATATTTTACGCTGGCCAGGCGTAGTGCAGAATCAAAACCTGAATGATGAAACCATGGTCGAGCAGGTTAAAAATCTGGTCTCACAAGGGCTGCTGGAATTAAAAGCCTCGCGTAAGCGTGAGGGTGAAAAAATGAAAACCTTGATTTTGGATCGCTTGGCAGAGATTGAGGTTTTGGTCGCCAAGGTAAAACCGCTCATGCCCGTGTTGAATAAAGAATATCAAGAGCGCTTAATGGCTAAACTGCAGGAAACTTTGAAAACGGTGGATCCAGAACGCGTAGCGCAAGAATTGGTATTATTTGCCCAGCGTATTGATGTGGATGAAGAGTTAACCCGTTTAACTGCGCATGTCTCTGAAGTAAAACGTATTTTGGATAGCGATGCACCCGCGGGCAAACGCCTGGATTTTCTGATGCAGGAAATGAATCGCGAAGCCAACACTCTGGGATCAAAATCAGTGGCAGTACAAACGACCCAAGTCTCGATGGAGCTGAAAGTCCTGATCGAGCAAATGCGGGAACAGATCCAGAATATTGAATAGGGAATTTAATACGCTGTAGATAATTAAGATTTCTGGGTTAGGTTAAAACGAAAACTGCATGGTGGCACCAAGATGGTTTGAATGGTATGAATTGGCGCCTTGAGAGTAGGTGTAATTGAGGTTAATGCCAATATTGGAATAACTTGAGAAATTCAAGTCCAAGCCTAAGTTGCCATATTCATTCGGCCTGCCCGCTAGAGAAAAACGCGTAAAGTTTTCACTATTGTTAGCATAATAAAGCGATTGGTTGATCCTGCCTTGATTGTTCTTGGTGTATTCCAGGTGCATTGAGGGGGTCAATACACCGCTCGCTAGCGCGATAGAAGAAGCTACATTTACCCCGGAAGAGATTGAATTGGAATGGATCGTTGCTTTGTCAAATCTCACGGCCTCGCTTGAACCTCGCTCACTATAAGCATTCAGTGTGCTTTTACTGAGATCTGTTTTTAAATAAGGCTGCAGCCTTATTTCTTTTAATTGAAAAACCCGGCTTAATTTCAAGCTACTGAATAAGCTAGATCCTTTTCTATTGCCGGATATAAAGCCATCTGAGTAACGTTGTTGATCAAATTCCAGATCACCATAACCGGCCAAACCGTCAAGCGTAAATGAGGTAGTTTGATAACTGAGGTAGATCGCACCAGTTTTTTGGTTGGATTCAATAATGGAATCCTGATCGTCTAGTTCACTTTCGTTGAATCCGTAGCCTACGGCAGCGCCCATGAGCAAATCAGGTAACACTTTTTGATCGATGCCTAAGGTCACACCCTTACTTTGAAACGTATTTTTGTCACCTGACAAATTGATGGAGGAATAATCAATATCGCCGGCCACCCATACGTTAAAGGGTAATTCGGCGACATTTTCCTCAAGGGGCTCTAATGCATCAAGGTTGCCAGTATCGATGACAATCGGTTGGCCGGTATATTGGTTTTGTGCGACTAAACGATTTTTCGGCGGTGGAGTATAGATGGCAAACCGCAACTGGTTAAAGTTGTTAGCGCCCGCGCGTGCAAAATCTAAATGATTGAATATATTGTTACGTTGCCCGGCAATAAAGATATCTGTTGCATATGCCTGGGCAGAGAGCTGTCTTGGAATGGTGAGATGCGTGAGTAAATCTTCCCGTCGAGCCACTAAGGTCAGCGTCAAAGTGGATTCTTGCGGAATATTATAGTCTGCCAGCGTTCTGCCATCTTGCAGGGTGATGCTATTGAAAGTAAGGATTTGCACATCAGGCGGGATGCCTAAGCGATCTTGAATTTTTTGTCTGATGGCTTCAATACTGTCACTGGATTCTACATCCAGCGTAGTCGTGCCTGCACTAGGCGTCCTCACAAAAATCTGCATAGAAGCTGTAGCGGCAGAGGAGAACAACAGGCATACCAACAGCAGCAAGCAGCACAATAAGCCAGCAGGTTTGGATGAAACGTTAGAAAAAAGGGGTTGGATTTTCAAAATTACTCGTAATATTCGTTGACTAGTATGGATCAATCTAATTAATAGGAGTGAGCTAGAAATAATTAGTTTTAATTAAATAGATCACTAGCAAATGTGCAGGATAGTACAGGTAGAAAAAATAACGATAATCTAGTCCTCGGAAGCCGTTATACATCAATAAAGGTGGCAGGGCGGCTATGCATGCTAAGTTCACGCTGTGAGTCACCAGGTAAGTTTCGTCCCCAGTAATTTTGGAAAGCATGAAAAAAAGTAAAAAATTGACGATGAACAGAGCAGATATCGCCAATGCTATGCCTCTGAAATTGCCCCGTAATTGATGAAATATAAACATCATCAGAATGCTCAAGTGCCACCAATCTAAACCAATGCTAATCGCTAATATGCAAACCACGACTAGCAGTAGATATTTCACCCATCCTAGCCGGAATTGGTCGATCACCAGAATAGTGCTTAAGCCGATCAGTAAGTCAAATAGCACGTTCAATCCGCTCGAAAATGCCAACATATAAACTGGCTGGGCTAATAGGGCAAAACCTAATAACCGTAACCAGTAGGACTTAAGATTGCGCGTCTTGTGATATCCCTCTACAACAAGATACGCGATGATGGGCATCGCCAATCGGCCAATGACTCTAAATTCAATTTCTTCGGGATATAAAAATGCGCCAATGTGGTCAAGCGTCATCGCTGTAATAGCAATGATTTTTAAGGAAAACGCATCTAAACGTTTCATTTGATGTTTAAGGAAGTGAGCAATGCTTTAGATCAAAAATGCGCGTGGATTCAAAATATGTGAACGTTAATCACTGACTACCAATCCGTGACCATTAATCTGTATGGTATACCTGTAAAAATGCGGAGAACTCGGGAAGCGTCATAGGTTTGGAGATGAGATAACCTTGGCCAAAATCGCACCGATAGGTTTTTAACAGCGTTTGTTGGGCAAGGGTTTCAATGCCTTCTGCCACCACTTTAATCTTAAGCTTGTGGGCCATACTGATGATCGCTTCACAAAGCACACGGGTATCATTATCGAACTCGATGTTGTGTATGAATGACCGATCTAATTTCACGTAATCAACGTCGAATTTTTTAAGATAAGCCAGCGCTGAATAGCCTGTGCCAAAGTCGTCAATCGCGATCTCCGCCCCTGCATTGATAAACTCTGACAAAATGTGTTTGACCGAGTTAGTGGGTTGCAATAGCAAGCCTTCGGTAATTTCTACGGAAATGGCACTGCCCTCCAAGCCATTCTTTTCTAATTTGGCAATCCAAGAAAGTACATTTTCTTCATCCATGAATTGGCGTGGAGATACATTAAAAGTGATTTGAAAATCGGGGCTAAAGTATTTACGTAAATAGGCAGCATCTTTTAATACCTGGTCGAATACCCAATTGCCTATGTGGTCGATCATGCCGGTATCTTCTGCGATATGGATAAATTCCATTGGCGTAATAATCCCTTTGGTCGGATGTTGCCAGCGGATCAAAGCTTCCGCTTTAACGACACGGGATGTATTTAAATCGGTAATTGGCTGGTAGAACATCACGAATTGCTTACTGAGTAATGCCGCCCGCAAGTCGTTAGTGATGGTGTGGCGATAAACAGAAGCCTCTTGCATGGAAGCCGTAAAAAAGTGGTAACGGTTGCGACCCAAGCGTTTAGCTTCATACATGGCCTGGTCGGCGAACATGATTAACTCTTCTACTTTTGTTGTGTCGTCAGGGAAAACAGTGATGCCAATACTGGCTGTGACATAAATATCATGCGGATGAATGTGGAAAGGTTCTTCTAAGCGTTGCAGGATTTTTACACTGGTGTTCTCAAGAGAATTCACATCACTTAACTCTCCCATAATGACGGTAAATTCATCTCCACCTATACGGGCTGTGGTATCCACGGCCCGCACACATCCGCTAATACGTTTAGCCACCTGAATAATCAGTTCGTCGCCTACCGGATGGCCAAGTTGATCATTGATCTGCTTGAAGTTATCCAGGTCGATAAACAATAAGCCGAGAGGTAAGTTAGTACGCTCTGATTTTTTGATCTCATCTTTCAAACGGTTATGGAACATCATGCGGTTAGGCAGGCTGGTCAGATAATCAAAATTAGCTTGGTGCCAAATCCGTTCCTGGGATATTTTGTCTTGGATTTTAATCGCCTGTTTCAGACGATGGCTTTTAAAAATAACAATGGCGGCAATCAATGCCAATGTAATTAAAGCAATGATTAATAGCCGCAGATTTTCACGATCATTAGAAAGATCCCATTTTTTTAAAATCTCGTCCTGCTCGGGTGCAAGTGAGTCCAACGATTTCTGCAATATGGATTTCCATAAGGGCCAATCGCTACGTACTGCCATGTATATCTGAGCATTAAACGGCGTGTAGCCGACCTTTTTGATAAAGCGTACACCCTCTATGTTGGTGACGTAATCGACAATCATTTCGTTGCCCACATAGGCATCTACTTGATGCGCCTCCATTGCGGAAAACGCATCTTCAGCAATTTCGATATCCATCAAATCAATCGCGGGAAACTCAGCAACTAAAAAATTAGTGACAGCGCTTTTCTTAAATACAGCGATTTTTTTGTTTTCAAGGTCAGAAAAATTGTTGATGGTATTGTTTATCTTATGGGTGTAAATCGCAAAAGGAAAAGTCAAGAAAGGTTGGTCTAGCGCGGTGAATTGATGTTTTTTGAGTACATCAGGATTAGTTACCCCTGAAAGCATGTCAATTGAACCGACATCAGAATAATCTTGGCTGTCGATCATTTTGAAAGTTACACCAAGTAATTCTTCCAATTTATATAAATAATCAATGGTGATGCCGCGGAATTGATTGCCTTCTGAAATATATTCGATGGGGGCGTAACCATGCCGGATACCTACGCGAATGACTGGGTGGCTTTGCAACCAGGCTTGCTCTTCTTCGGTGAGGCCAAGATCGGATAATTGGAGCTGAGTGGCTTGGTCCAAGCGCTCTTGCATGGTTTGGGCGCCATCGTCTGCATTTGCCGGATGTACCAATACGACGCAACAGAATAATAGGAAAACTAAATGGGCAAAGGACCAGAATTGGGACAGTGACAACGTGCTTTTATAGAAGTCGCTTTGCATGCTTAGGTGCGTTTCGGATTTCTCATGACATTTAGAAGTGGGTCGATTATGCACAATTATGAAGGGAATGCAAAATGACATTCTGCTAAATGACCAAAGTCATGTGCACACCGGTTGAGCTTATAGTTTTTCATTAGTAGAGTGCGACAAAATGGTATGATTCTGCCCTAAAGCTTGCCACTTTTATACTATTACAATTTGCATTGACCTATTGGAAATGCACAGATTTAAGGGATTGATTTTTAATGATTTCAGGTAATCTTTTTATTATCACGGCCGCTTCCGGTGCAGGTAAAACCAGCTTGGTCAAAGCCTTGCTGGCCAAAGATCCGCAACTTTGCCTGTCAATCTCGCATACCACCCGGAAGCCGCGTCCCGGTGAAGTGGATGGGCAGGATTATCATTTTGTTGATGAGCCCACTTTTATACACATGCTGGGTGAGGCACAATTCCTGGAAAGCGCGGAGGTGCATGGCGCACGTTATGGTACTTCCCAATCGGCGGTCGATACCCCCCTTAAAGCGGGTAAAGATGTCATTCTTGAAATTGATTGGCAGGGCGCAGCCCAAGTGCGGCATTTATATCCACAAGCTGTGAGTATCTTTATATTGCCGCCTTCTGTGGAAACTTTGGCTTTTAGATTGAATACCCGGGGCCAAGATAGCAGTGAAACAATTGCTAGGCGAGTTGCAGCAGCACGTGAAGAAATGCGCCACGTGGGCGAGTTCGATTATGTTACAATCAATGATGATTTTGATATCGCATTACAGGATATCAGCGCGATTATTCGTACCCAACGGCTTGCAAGTGCAGCACAGTTGCAACGCTATGCTAGTCTGATTCAGACACTCACATAATATTTATAGGAAATTCCATCATGGCACGTATTACCGTAGATGATTGCTTGGACAAAATCCCAAACCGTTTTCAACTGACATTAGTAGCAGCGTATCGCGCCCGCCAATTGCATAATGGCGCTGAGCCGCAAGTGAATACGCAGAACTTGCGTGACAAGCCGACTGTTTTGGCTTTGCGTGAAATTGCCGCCGGCAAAATTGGCGTTGAAATTTTGAACGGTAAGCTCTAATTATTTGAGCATATCGAATACCGTTTACCCCATGCAGTGAAAACCTCATGTCAAAAGCCGCAGCACATCATAAAGCGGAATCAAAAAAGCCAACCATAGCCCCCTTGCTGCCTGCGGACAGCGAGGATTCGGCTTTAAGTATACGCCTCAAACAATATTTAAAACCTCACGATATCGCCCTGGTATGGGAAGCCTACCGCTTCGCTTTTAAAGCGCATGACGGCGTGGTGCGTAAAACCGGGGAGCCGTATATCACCCATCCCGTTTCGGTGGCTTGCATCCTCGCCGACTTGCATCTGGATGTGCCTACCATACTGGCGGCCTTGTTGCATGATGTGGTGGAAGATACGGCCATTACCACGGAAGAGATTCAGGAAAAATTTGGTCAGCAAGTGGCTGAATTGGTCGATGGCCTGACCAAGCTCGACAAAATTGAATTCCAAAGTGCGAGCCAGGCTCAGGCCGAGAATTTCCGCAAAATGTTGCTCGCCATGTCACAGGATGTGCGGGTTATTTTGGTGAAGCTGGCAGACCGTTTGCATAATATGCAAACCCTGGAAGCCATGAAGGCGGAAAAAAAGAAAAGTATCGCCAAGGAAACGCTGGAGATATACGCACCTATTGCCAACCGACTTGGTTTGAATGCCATTTACCAGGAACTTGAAGACTTAAGCTTCCAGTATTTATATCCCATGCGTTTCAGGGCGATTTCCAAGGCTATTAAAGCCGCTCGGGGAAATCGCAAAGAAGTCGTCAGCAAGATTTTGGATGCGATTAAGCAGCAATTACAAGAACTGAATATCGAAGCCGAAGTCTCCGGCCGCGAAAAGCATCTTTACAGCGTGTATAAAAAGATGACTGGCAAAACTACGACCTTTTCACAGATTTACGATATTTATGGTTTTCGCGTCATTGTTAAAGATCTCAGCAGTTGTTATCTGGCATTAGGTGCCCTGCATGCTTTGTATAAACCGATTCCAAGCAAATTCAAGGACTATATCGCCATTCCCAAGGCTAATGGTTATCAGTCGCTGCATACCACCTTGTTTGGGCCATTTGGTACACCGATCGAGGTGCAGATTCGCTCTGAGGAAATGCATAATATCGCCGATGCGGGTGTAGCAGCCCATTGGCTTTATAAAGCCACCGATGCACAATTAACTGCTCTGCAGCAGCAAACCCATCAATGGCTGCAACGCTTGCTGGATATCCAGAGCGAAAGCAGTGATTCGCTGGACTTCCTGGAGCACCTCAAGATCGACCTATTCCCAGATGAGGTATATGTATTTACGCCGATGGGCAAAATCATGGCTTTGCCTAAAGGTGCCACTGCAGTGGACTTTGCCTATGCAGTGCATTCCGACATTGGTAATTGCTGCGTGGCCGTGCGTATCAATCACGAATTAGCGCCCTTGCGTACAGAGCTGCATAATGGCGACCATGTGGAGATTATTACTGCCGCATTAGCAAAACCTAACCCAGCCTGGCTTAATTATGTGGTGACTGGTCGCGCCCGAGCGCACATCCGTCATTTCTTGAAAGCCCAGCAATCCACAGAATCTGCCCATATTGGCGAGCGCATGCTGAACCAGGCATTACGCGCCATGCATGTAGAGCCGAGCGAAATATCCGAACAGCATTGGCAGAAGCTTATCCGCGATTACGGTGTCAAGAAAAAGGCTGACATTTTGTCCGATATTGGCTTGGGTAAACGCCAAAATGTGATGGTGGCCCATCAGTTGGTCGCGTTAACTGACGAACATGTGGAAAAACATACCAAGTTACCTGCAAAATCGCTGGATACCATCACCATCCGTGGCACTGAGGGCATGGCGGTACAGTTCGCCCAATGCTGCCGGCCAATTCCTGGGGACCCGATTCTAGGCTTTATCAATAAAGATAAAGGTCTGGTTATTCACACCCATGATTGCCCCAGCGTGCGTAAATTCAGGTTGGACCCTGACAAATGGCTGGACGTGGAATGGGAGCCTGAAAGCAACCGCTTATTTAAAACGAATCTCAATCTGACCGTGGCGAACCAGCCTGGCATGCTGGCCAAAATCGCAGCAGGAATTGCCGATGCGGGCTCTAACATTGATAATGTCAGCGTAGAAGAAGCTGATGGCAGTGCCTATGCCAATTTGTATTTTACGGTCCAGGTTAAGAACCGGATCCACCTTGCTGACTTAATGCGGCGCTTGCGCAGAATTCCTGACGTGGTGCGCATCAACCGCACCAAAGGCAATGGTGGAGGCAGCAGATTGACTTCGCAATAAATAAATTAATTAAATTTTCTCAACAAAAAAGCATTAACCCATGACACAAAAGACCAAACTTATTATTCAAACTGACGGCGCGCCTGCAGCAATCGGTACTTATTCACAAGCCGTTAAAGTGGGTACTACCGTTTATCTATCAGGCCAGATCGGCCTAGATCCTGTCACGATGCAGATGGTAGAGAGTATTGAAGCGCAGATCCATCGTGTGTTTAAAAATCTTAAAGCCGTGGCTGAAGCGGCGGGCGGTAGCTTGAACGATGTGGTTAAGCTGAATATATTCCTGACCGATTTAAGCCATTTTGCGCTAGTGAATACCATTATGGCTGAATACTTCAGCCAGCCGTTTCCCGCCCGTGCTGCCGTCGGCGTTGCTTCGTTACCACGAGCAGCCTTGGTGGAAGCGGATGGCGTGATAGAAATTCTGAGCTAGATTGCTTCACTGTTTGTGACATTGCTTGCTGAAATCAAGAGTTTTAGCAAACCGCTGATCGCCAATCTGCAGAAGCTTGGCATCAGCCATTTACCGGCGTTGTTATTGCACCTACCGCTGCGTTATATCGATGAAACGAGCATTAGTTTGATTCAGGAATTAAAGTTAGGCGAATCAGCACAGGTGGAAGGCAAGATTATCCATGCGGAAGTGAGTTACAAGCCCCGCAAAGCGCTTATTGCAAGATTGCAGGATACAAGCGGCCAGCTCACTTTACGTTTTCTTCATTTTTATCCTAGCCAGATTGCTGCACTCAAAGAAGGCAATCGCTTGCGTGTCTATGGTGAAGTGCGTAGCGGATTTTTCGGCTACGAAATGGTACACCCGACGTGTAAAACAGCCGGCGAAAAAACGGTCGTTGCAGAAACATTAACGCCGGTTTACCCAACGGTCGCCGGATTGACACAAGCTAGCTTACGCAAGGCAATCAGTATCGCCATGACGGCCGAACATCTACAGGAAACATTACCTGCTAGCGTATATAACCGTCTGCAGTTGCCTAGTTTTGCTGCCAGTATTAAAGCCTTGCATCATCCTGCGCCAGACGCGAATCTCCAAGCAATGCAATTGAAAACTAGCCCTGAGTGGCGACGCCTGGCATTTGATGAGCTATTAGCGCAGCAACTTTCCATGCGAAAACACTACGCCCGGCGGCGCAGTATTGATGCACCGCGCTTTGTGCCGTCACGTACATTGGTTTCTGCATTGCTCAAAAGCCTGCCGTTTGCTTTAACACAAGCGCAGCAAAAGGTGGCCCTTGAGATCGAACGTGATCTCCAGCAGCCACATCCTATGCAGCGCCTATTACAAGGCGATGTGGGTAGCGGTAAAACGATAGTGGCGTGCATGGCGGCACTGCAAGGGATAGAAAGTGCTTGGCAAGTGGCCCTGATGGCCCCCACTGAAATTCTTGCCGAACAGCATTACCGTAAAATGCAATGCTGGCTGGCACCGCTGCAAATTAAAATTGCTTGGCTAACCGGCAGTCAATCCAAAAAAGAACGCGAAACCGCTTTGAATGCAATCCGCAGCGGGGAAGCACAACTGGTAGTTGGTACGCATGCTTTATTTCAAGAGTCGGTGACTTTTCATAAACTAGGCTTAGCCATTATTGATGAGCAGCATCGCTTTGGTGTAGAGCAGCGACTGGCATTACGCAAAAAAGGCCAGCCGGAACCGCACCAGCTTATGATGTCCGCTACGCCTATCCCACGCACCTTATCCATGAGCTACTACGCAGATCTGGACGTTTCAGTGATTGACGAACTACCTCCCGGACGCACGCCTATCGTCACCAGACTGGTGGCAGATGAACGTCGTGGCGAGATTCTGCAACGCGTTAGGGAAGCCTGCATACAAGGCAATCAAGCCTACTGGGTGTGCCCGCTTATAGAGGAATCAGAAGCATTGCAGTTACAAACGGCGAACGATACGTATGCCATGATGCAACACGAATTTCCAGAGTTAAAAGTAGGGCTGGTGCACGGCCGTATGAAACCCGCAGAAAAACAGGCGGTGATGGCTGGCTTTATCAATGGTGAAACGCAATTATTAGTGGCGACAACCGTTATTGAAGTAGGCGTCGATGTGCCTAATGCCAGCCTAATGGTAATTGAACACGCTGAACGTATGGGCTTAAGTCAATTGCATCAGCTTAGGGGGCGTGTCGGCCGGGGTGCTGCAAAAAGTACCTGCATATTGTTGTATCAAAAAGTCGAAGATCAACAATTGAGTGAAATGGCGCGTGCCAGGTTGAAGGTTATTTATGAAAATAGCGACGGTTTTGTTATTGCCCAGGAAGATCTACATTTGCGGGGGCCGGGCGAATTTCTGGGTGTTAGGCAGAGTGGCGTGCCTATGCTTAAAATTGCGGATTTAGAGCGCGATACCGACCTACTCGAGGCTGCCAAATCGGTAGCAGATGAGCTGCTCTTACGCTACCCGGAAGCAGTAGAGGGCCATTTAGAGCGGTGGATGGGTAGTGCAGGGGACTGGATCAAAGTTTAATTTTGCTATGTCTTAGTGCGGATTCCAGAAGGTTTTTCTAAAGTTATTAATAAAGAATATGCTTACGATGAATACACAAAAACTCATACATAAGTTGAATGCTTATGAGCGTTTAATGCGTCTGGACAAGCCTATTGGCATATTGTTGTTGTTATGGCCAACACTTTGGGCTTTGCTGATTGCAGGACAAGGTAAACCGGATTGGATTGTTGTGCTGATTTTTGTTACAGGTACGGTGCTAATGCGCAGTGCGGGTTGCGTGCTCAATGATATCGCTGATAGCCGTTTTGACCGGTTTGTGGCTCGCACACAAGATCGCCCGCTGGCCACGCAAGAAGTTAGCAAAAAAGAGGCTTATCTGCTGGCGGGAGTGCTTGCTGTGACGGCATTTGCTTTGGTGTGTATGTTGAATACCTTTACAATCCAATTGTCAGTTTTAGCTTTGTTATTAGCGGCAAGTTATCCTTATACCAAACGATTTTTGGCCGTGCCGCAAGCGTATCTTGGTATCGCGTTTGGCTTTGGCATACCAATGGCTTTCGCCGCCCTCATGAATTATCTGCCACCAATATGCTGGGTATTATTGGCTGCCAATATTTTCTGGGCCATTGCGTACGATACTGAATATGCCATGATCGACCGGGATGATGATGTCAAACTTGGCCTACGTTCATCTGCGATTACATTCGGCCGCTTTGATGTTTTAGCAGTCATGCTTTGCTATGGTTTAGCTTTGTTATTATTGGCAATTGGCGGTAAATGGTTGCTAATGGGTGGAGCCTACTTTATAGGCTTAGCAATCGCCGCTTGTACTGCTATCTATCATTACTCTTTAATCCGGTCGCGTCAGAAAACTAAATGTTTCCAGGCTTTTTTAGGGAATAATTGGTTTGGTTTTGCTATATTTGCAGGATTGAGTGCGGAATATGCATTGCGATATTTTAAAATGGCCTAAACAATAAACTGGTTAAGTTTGAGTCAGTAGTAAATGGTAGGCATATCTGCCTTAGGATCAGAATAAGCCGTATAATGACGACAGTTATTTCATGAAAAAATATTTGTTCGATGAATTCTTATCTAAAAACAAATAACCTGTAGAAAGTTCATGAATTTACACAATATAACGTTTGACAAAACGTTCGTGTTCAGCATAAAATCCGCCTCTTAATTTTTTTAGCT
>PERG01000015.1 GCA_002928535.1 Methylotenera sp.
CTCTACGAGCAAGTTGGTTTGAATAAACGCGAAGCTAAAGACATGGTCGAAGCATTTTTTGAAGAAGTGCGAACTGCTTTAGAAGCTGGAGATAGCGTTAAACTCTCTGGCTTTGGTAATTTTGAATTGCGGAAAAAATCTGAACGTCCAGGTCGCAACCCTAAAACGGGCGAAGAAATCCCAATTACAGCACGCCGAGTAGTGACTTTTCATGCAAGCCAAAAGCTGAAAAGTAAGGTCGAAGCTAATTACCTTAATTAATCAGATTAATGTATAGCCATTAACCCCTTATGACGGAACATATACCTAAAGCGCTATTACCAGCCATCCCTGCTAAACGCTACTTTACGATTGGTGAAGTGAGCGAGCTTTGTGGCGTTAAACCGCATGTACTGCGCTACTGGGAGCAAGAGTTTACCCAGCTTAAACCGGTAAAGCGCCGGGGTAATCGCCGTTATTATCAACATCATGAAGTATTGTTAATTCGTCGTATACGCGAATTATTATATGAAGAGGGTTTTACCATCAGCGGTGCGCGCCACCGTCTTGATGAGCCACATGCTAAAACTGAAACTGCCACAGCGGAAGTCTCACATGACAAAGTCTCTGCTAATGGATCTGCAAATAAAGCGCCGGAATTCAATTTTCAAGCCATTAAAAAAGAGTTAAGTGGCATTTTGACCTTGTTACGCCAATCGGTACAATCCCCTTAAATTATTCTGCATTCAGAAGTATTTATCTCAATCGCGTTCTATGGCGAAGTTGCTTTACGTTATAATATCAATGTTGCTGAAGCACTGTTACAGCAACAGTTCGGGGCGTAGCGCAGCCTGGTAGCGTACTTGTCTGGGGGACAAGGGGTCGCAGGTTCAAATCCTGCCGTTCCGACCAATTAAAGAGTTAATCTATCAAAACCTCCATCTAAGCAAATCTTAACAACCGAGTTTTGCTTAAATAACCCCATCTAAATACCTAATTGAAGTTAGGCTAAGCGAATTAATGCGGTGGCCGCTACTGCCTTTAAGTCCTCTTTCGCAAAACCAGCCATATTGAATGCTCTTAAGCTGGCAACCGTCATCATCAATAAACCGGCATAAGCAGAAACGTTGATGCTGACATCAAGCTCTTCATGCTCTTGGGCTAATAAAATACGCTCCTCAAAAATTCTTCGCATATTAATGTAAGCCGCGTCTAACACTTTTTTACTTTGTGAACTGAGGCCATTAGCAGCGCTTAGACAATTATAAAAAAAACAGCCTCGCCCATTAAAATTCTCGGTTGCAGCATCTTCTAGTAAGGTTTTCAAGAAGTCTTTAAATGACAAGTGCCCATAATATTGCTTAATCAAATCATTTAAAAAATCCAAGTAGCAATTCATCACCAACTGGAACAACTTCTCTTTGCTGCCAAACGTATTGTAAAGGGAAGAGCGGTTTAGCCCCGTAGTGGCTTCCAAATCACTTAACGTCGTGCTCAAACCTTTATTCCAAAAGGTCTGCATGGCAAGGTTAATCACTTCCTTAGTATTAAATTCGATTGTTCTGCCCACTACAAAAACTCCATATTATTAAAATAAAGGCAATAAATTATTCACCAAAATGAGCTAAAGATAATGATTAAATTATTGCAAAGTTAATCATTAATAAATCGTAGCTCAGTGCGGTGAGTTTAGGTTTTTATCAAATTATTATTTCCAATTACTTTATAAGTGACTGTATTAATGGGATTAATCTTTTTATTTGTGCATAATGCATATGTGTTATTAACAATTGATTTTCTGAACTATTAAGTTCAATATACATAAAAATTATGTAACGTAATGATTTTCTGACAAAAATGCAATGTTTCTAAAACATCATTTAATAAAAAGGAAAATGATTATAAATCTGATGAAGTGGTATTGGATATTTAATCATCATTATGAAATCATTTGCTCAAATAATGACCATTTATAAATAGGCAGAATAAAGTTGCCTAATCTTTCCATAATCGATCCCAAAACATTTACCTTAATAGTTTATTCATTAGGTACGCTAGCGCAACTCATTGCTTCAGGGATGGCGCTTTATCAAATCAAAAAATTTACAGTGTATCGTTCGGGTTGGATTTTGCTCGCCCTCGGATTAACGTTAATGTTGAGCCGGCGCCTAACGCCCACTTATGAATTGCTTCAGTCTGGTCGATATTCATTGGCAGACGCTCTTTTTACCCTTTTGATCTCTTTGTTACTAATGTTTGGGGTAATCAAAATTAGAAAGCTATTTGATTATATGCAGCAGCAAGAACAAAAACTTGAACAATTAGCCAAGTATGATTTCCTGACAGACGCCCTAAGCCGCTATGCCGTGATTGATCAAGGGCTTTTAGAGGTGGAGCGAAGCCTGCGTTTAAAACGGCCCATTTCTATTCTGATTATCGATATTGATGAATTCAAACATGTAAATGACAGTTACGGTCATGCGGCTGGGGATGAAGTGCTCGTTAAACTGGTGCAGATCTGTAAAAATTCCCTGCGGCGTATTGATTTGTTCGGTCGATTTGGTGGGGATGAGTTTATTGCCATACTGCCGGAGTCAGGCGTGGAAGCCGCTACACAAGTCGCTACAAGATTACAAACCGACATTACCGCTTCAGCTTTCAAATTTCTCGCAGAGGAATTAAAAATCACCGTAAGTATAGGCATAAGCTGCTGTGACACCACAATTTATACAGAAAATACGTCCTTAACCGCGAAAGAAATACTCGATGAACTTATACGCAAAGCCGATTTGAAGATGTATCAAAGTAAGCGATATGAACCTGCGGTTAAAGTTTCAGGTAGAGTTAAATTATCAGCCAGTTGGTTACGAGGTAGGCGTATTACATGTAATAAATGACGCTTAATTTTAATTAAGACCATCAGGGTTGATCAACATCAATCAAACCCATGATATTTGTTTTTGGTTCGGCCACGGAGTTTTATAGTCAGCATCTTATGATCAGTATTAAGCGCTATGGTTAATAACAAAAGGAATAAGTAATCATGGGAAATATCAATAAAAAACATATTTTTGCCACAGCCCTGATGCTAATGCTGTTATCCATTATGGCTTCTATCTGGATAGGTAAGCAAGTAAGCCATGCAGCGGGTGAGCAAATACGCATTTACAAAATAATGGATCATGCAGAAGCCATGCTGTCTGGTTTGAAAGACGCTGAAAACGGAAAGCGGGGATACATTCTCACCCACAGTGAAAACTTTCTTTTACCCTACAACACCTCTAAATCAAAAATTGATCATCACTATCAACAGCTCATCGAATCCACTAAAGATTCCTTCTCTTACCAGATTCTTCTAGACATCAAGCCAATCATTAATCAAAAAATGTTGCTAATGGACCAAGCTGTTTTGTACGAAAAAAATGGCAAATCCGAACAGGCACAAGCCGTCGTAGAATCTGGCATCGGCAATGTATTGATGGCCCAGATCCAGTCAAAAATGACCGCCTTTAGTGAGCGCGAAAAAAAATTACTGGAACAGCGTAACAAAACATTTAGAAGTACGATCAGATATCTGGTTTTTGGCATGTTATCCAGCGCCTTGTTGGGATTAACGATTTTTTATGCTGCTTTCATGCGAATCCAGCGACTAAAAAATGATGCGCAGCGTAAAACTGCGTTCCAAAGCGCCTTACTTTCCAGTGCTGATGCAGCGATTATCTCAATCTCTTTGGATGGAATCATCACCAGCTTTAGTCATGGAGCTGAAAAGTTATTGGGTTATTCTGCAAACGAGATAGTGGAAATTGCCTCCGTTACTAAACTTCATGATCATAATCAGATTGAGTCGCTCGCCAAAGCGCTTAAACAATCAGACTATGCCTCATTATCATTAATTGATATTTTTGGGTGGTTATTGGAAACCAATAAAAGTGACACGCGCGAATGGACTTATATCCATAAAGACGGCAGCACTATTCCAGTCGTGCTGTCCATAACCAAGATCAGTCTGAATGCAGGTTATTTATGTATCGCTCGAAATATCACAGATATCAAAAATCGAGAAAATGAACTCCAAATGGTGGAGCAGCGCTTTAAATCGGCCAATGACCAACTCAAAAAAGTGGTGGATTTCTCGCTGGACGTGATTTGTGTTGTTGATGCGGATGGTCGGTTCATCCAAGTCAGTAATGCTTGTCATGTGGTGTGGGGATATTTTGCTTATGAGTTACTCGGCCGACCATTCCTTGATTTCGTCCACCCGGATGATCGAGAAAAAACCAAAGCAAAATCAAAAGAAATTATCGCTGGCAGTCCTACCCGTTGCTTCCAAAATAGATACGTAAAAAAAGATGGTAGCACCTGTTTCATAATGTGGTCAGCCACTTGGTCTGAGGCCGACCAAGTGATATTTGCCATCGCAAGAGACATCACAGAAACAGTTCATATTTCCAAGTCGCTTCAAGAAAAAGAAATGCTTTTAAAATTAGCGGGTGATATTGCCCATGTGGGTGGCTGGGCCATTGAATCCAAAACCAAGAGAATGATATGGACGGACGAAGTGTGCAGAATTCTAGAGTTTCCCGTGGGCGTAGTCCCTAAATTCGAAGAAAGATTGAAACTGTTTACACCAGAGTCAAGGGAGATCTTCACCAACGCAATCAATAAATGTCAGCTGGAAGGACAGGCTTTTGATCTCGAGTTAGAGACCTATACGGTAAATAACAGGCTATTGAAAATCAGGTCCATTGCAGAAGCCATACGTGATGAGCAAGGCAATATCATTAAAGTGGGAGGTGCAGTACAAGATATTACCCAGCAAAAATTAGTTGAACAACAACTGGTTAACGCTAAGGAAGAGGCACAAAAGGTTAATATCGCAAAAGGTGTCTTTCTATCCACTATGAGTCATGAAATCCGCACGCCCCTCAATGGAATGTTAGGAATGCTTGAATTACTAGCTTTAAGTAAGCTGAATCCAGAGCAGCAATCCACCATCCGTATTGCTCGAGAGTCTGGTCGCGGCCTTGTGCGTATTATTGATGATGTATTAGACCATTCGAAAATTGAAGCAGGAAAATTAGATATCTTGCCCGAGCCGCTGTCTATTAAAGAGCTGGTCAATCGCTTGCATCTAAGTTATCTCGCGATTGCCAG
This sequence comes from Methylotenera sp., assembly GCA_002928535.1. GTDB lineage: Bacteria > Pseudomonadota > Gammaproteobacteria > Burkholderiales > Methylophilaceae > Methylotenera. The sequence goes on from PERG01000015.1 coordinate 5,137, forward strand.
CGCCAAGAATCTTAATTTGAAACAATGGATAGATCCCAAGATTAGTCCCACTCATCTTGCAGACCCTTTAAGGCTGACACAGATATTAGCTAATTTACTTAGTAATGCTATCAAGTTTACGGAAAAGGGATGGGTGGAAATTCGGGTTGAATTAATTGATAGTGCTGATGATAAAGAGCAGTTGCTGTTTGAAGTGACAGATACCGGAATTGGGATCGATGAAGAAGCGCAGCAGCGCTTGTTCAAGCCTTTTGAACAGGCGGGGCCTGATACCACGCGGCTTTATGGCGGCACTGGCCTAGGGCTGAGCATTAGTCGTCAACTGGCTGAAATGCTAGACGGCTCGATCAAGATAAATAGCGAAGTTGGCAAGGGTACGACATTTTCATTGACCTTACGCATTCCCGTATCTGACCAGGCTGCCTTCAATGAAAAAATTAAAAACCCACCCAGCCAATTTTCCATTCAATTTGATGCCAGTCCGATATTAGCGGTGGATGACCACAACGTAAATCTTAGGTTATTGACGCGCCAGTTACAAAGTCTAGGATTTAAAGTCGTAGCAGCAACCAATGGGATTGAAGCACTTAAGGCATTTAAGGTTAAGAAATTTAGCGCTGTCATCACGGACTGCAATATGCCCGAAATGGATGGTTATGGCTTAGCCCAGGCAATAAGAGCTTTGGAAAAGCAAAACCGCCTGCCTCGCATCCCCATTATTGCCTGGACGGCAAACGCGATGGCCGATGCAAGATTGGAATGTGTCAATGCTGGCATAGATGACATATTAGTCAAACCAACAGAGCTCTATGAATTAGGCAAGATGCTAGAGAATTGGTTAGGTACACAAGCACCGATCAAAACGGCAAAGGCAACCAGCCCATCTAAAAATATCGACTTTAGCCAAGTCGAATCTGCTCCTTCTAAATTGACTGCTGAAGATGAGGAAGATGCAGAAATTCTTCAGGAATTTATTTGCCAGACTATCCTTGATATTCAAGAAGCTAACGATGCCAAACGTCACAAAAATGCTGATGATCTGAAGCGTATTGTTCACCGTATTAAAGGTGCCAGCCTGATGGTGGGCGCCACCGAAATGAATATGATTTGTAAAGAAATTGAGCTGTCATTGAAGGAAAGCCGCTGGAAACCGGTACCCGCGGCGTTAAAACGATTAAATGAAGCATTGAAAGAATTTGAACGTACTACTCCAAAATTAACTGCCTCAATATAGGAGCGCCAGTATGGCCACCGCATATGGTTTAGTCGCATTGATCATTGATGATCACCCATTTCAACGTAGTTACCTTAAGCGTATCTTACTCAAGCTTTCAGCACTTGAAATATATGAAGCTGAAAATGGCGTGGAAGCATTATCAATATTAAAAACTGCGCCTAAAGTCGATATTATTATCTCGGATTTGGATATGCCAGAAATGGATGGCATAGAATTTATGCGTCATCTGGCGAGTGGCTACCAGTCGCCTTCAGTCATCATTAGTAGTGCGACAGAGTCTTCTCTCATAGCCTCTGTTGAAAAAATGGCGCTGGAATATGGCGTAAAGCTATTAGGCATCATCGATAAACCGGTTGACTTGAAAAAACTTTGCCTGCTTTTTGATAAGCATCATGAAAAAAAAGCACCGCGCAGTGCCTTGAATAATACGTTTTTTGATCTGAAGTCTATTCTAGCAGCAGTGGATAATGATGAATTCGAGCCACACTTTCAACCTAAAGTCGAACTCGCGACAGGACGGGTGGTGGGTTGTGAAGCGCTGGCCAGATGGAGGCATCCTGAGCACGGAATCGTAGCGCCTTATGCATTCATTCCTCTATTAGAGACTTCCAAGCAAATAGATGAGCTGACGATAAAAATGATCAAAAAATCGGCAGAAGCCTGCAAGCAATGGCATGAAGAAGGATTAATTATCTCGGTCTCAGTGAATTTATCACTGGTTTCCCTCACAGATACAACAATTGTGGATAGGATCACCAGTATGGTCAAAGACGTTGGTTTGGAGCCACGTTACGTGACATTTGAAATTACGGAAACAGCAGCAATGACGGAGGTTGCAAGCTCGCTAGAGATATTAACGCGTCTCAGAATGAGAGGGTTTGGATTGTCGGTAGATGATTATGGTACGGGGTATTCAAGTTTGAAACAGTTAACACGTGTGCCATTTAGTGAACTCAAGATTGATCAAGGTTTTGTAAGTGGCTGTAGCCACAATAATACTTCTGGCTCCATTGTAGAATCCAGCGTGCAAATGGCTTCTAAATTAAATTTATGCAGTGTCGCAGAAGGCGTTGAGGCGCTTGAGGAATGGGATTTTCTAAAAGCCATAAAATGTGACTTAGCACAAGGTTATCTCATCGCAAGACCTATGAGCAATAACAATTTCACTGACTTTTGTAAAGCCGCGATCAAACCTTGAATCAACCCTTGGCTTAATACATATTGCAAGAAATCATGAACAATGTCTGATAACACACAAAAAATACATTAATGCTGGCTATAATTGTCCTATCGCCTTTATTGAGCTCAGCCTTGTTATGTCTATGCAAATTCATTCTATATTCACGCAAGCTTTCAATGACCAAAAACCTGGCACATCCGGTTTACGCAAAAAAGTAAAATGGTTTCAGCAGCCAAATTATCTTGAAAACTTTGTCCAAAGTATTTTTGATACGGTCGCGGTACCTGCTGGTGCCAGCCTGACAGTAGGCGGCGATGGGCGCTATTACAATCGTCACGCCATTCAAATTATTATCAGGATGGCGGCAGCCAATGGTTTTTCACGTGTGATTGTCGGACAGGGCGGGATTCTTTCCACACCTGCGGTGTCGCACATCATTCGCCAATATAAAACCTTTGGCGGCATGATCCTTTCTGCCAGCCATAACCCGGGCGGTATCGATGGCGATTTCGGCATTAAATACAATATCCAAAACGGTGGTTCGGCGCCTGAGAAAATCACTGAAGCTGTATATGCCAAAAGTAAAACCATTACGCAATATCGCGTCGCCGATTTGACCGAGGTCGATATCGACACTATCGGTGAAAGTAGTTTTGAAACTGCCAATGGAGCATTTACGGTGCAAGTCATTGATGCTGTGGAAGATTATGCGAATTTAATGGAATCTCTATTTGATTTCCCAGCAATCAAAACTTTACTGAATAGCGGCTTCAGCATGAAGTTCGATGCGATGCATGCCGTAACTGGCCCTTATGCGAGGGAGATTTTCGTCAACCGCTTGGGTGCACCGGAAAACAGCATCATGAATTGCGTGCCTTCGGAAGACTTTGCCGGTGGACATCCTGATCCAAATCTGACGTATGCGGAGGATTTGGTCAAGATCATGTTTGCAGGTGAATCGGCACCGGATTTTGGTGCCGCTTCAGACGGTGATGGTGACCGCAATATGATTCTTGGAAAAAACTTTTTTGTCACGCCATCCGATAGCTTGGCGGTATTGGCTGCAAATGCAACCTTGATACCAGCCTATGCGAATGGGATTGCAGGGGTCGCACGCTCTATGCCTACGAGTGGCGCTGTAGACCGCGTAGCGCAGCAATTGAATATTCCTTGTTATGAAACACCGACCGGCTGGAAGTTTTTTGGTAACCTGATGGACGCTGGCAAAGTTACGTTATGCGGCGAAGAAAGTTTTGGCACCAGTTCTAACCATGTGCGCGAAAAAGATGGATTATGGGCGGTGTTATTCTGGCTCAATATCCTTGCACGGCATTACCAGTCCAGCGGCACCGCATCCGTACAAGAGATACTTATGAAACATTGGGCGACTTATGGCCGCAATGTCTATTCACGCCATGATTTTGAAGGCATCCCTATCGAAGCCGCCAATAATGTGATGCAGCATATCAAGGCACAATTCAGCAGCCTTCCCGGCCAATCGTTTGGTGACTATGTAGTAAAAACATGTGATGACTTTAGCTATCATGATTCTATTGACGGCTCAGTGAGCCATAACCAAGGGACGCGGATTTTATTTGAAGACGGTTCCCGTATCGTGTTCAGGCTTTCCGGCACAGGTACTGAAGGGGCTACTTTGCGGATTTATCTGGAGGCATTTGAACCGGATACCACTCAACATCATTTAGATGCACAAGAGGCGTTAGCAAAGTTGATCGAAATTGCTGGACAGCTATCATTGTTAACGGAAAAAACCGGGCGCTTTACGCCAACAGTGATTACCTAAGCAAAGATTTACTTTAAATCTTGCTGTTAATTGTTTTCATGGCTTAGTTCCTCAGAACCTTTTATGGGCCAACTTACTATCGCCAACAGAACAACCAAAGCAAACCACGCATAAGCTTGTATATTGAGGGGCTCCGAGATAATAAACAACAGCATGGTGCCTAAGGCAATGCTGTTCAGATAGCGGTAAATAGGAGATTGCGTCTGGGTTAACGCCCTAAGTTGAACAAGCCCAAGTCCGATACCAAGTTGCAATACCGGTAATAAATAAATAGTGATCGGAAAATCTCGGTAGCGTCCATCCAGGTTATAGAAAAAACCGGATAAATGCGGCATGGCCTGGGAGAGTGGCTGCAATACCCAGGCTTTAGGAATAAGTAGCAGGCCAGCAATTGTGGCACCGGCAGTAAAACAAAATAAACTAATGCGAATCACATTATTGCTATAAATGTCGCCTAATCCATAAGTTTCCTGCCGCTTGAATATGACTGGCAAGGCCAATAAGGTAAAGATGCCTAATAGATTTAGCGCGCCTAAACCCACCCATTCAAAAATATCTCGCGCAGCGATGGTTAAATATTCAAGCTGTAGCATCCCCATCAAGCCGGTTGCTGCTCCTAGGATGGCCGTTGCAACCAGCGCAGCAGGGCGACGTTCATGTACCCCAAGCGCTACTGAAAGCCACAGCAATACACCGGCGATTGTCCAGATAATAGGGTTGTAAGTATCTTGCCGTTCAGCCATTGTTCCCGTGAATGCGAATTTTGGCTTAAGGTCCGTATCGTATAAACCCCAATATCCACCTACGCCACCCTCTAAGAGGCGCTTCCAGGGCTGGTCTACTGCTTCGATAATATTGTATTTCCAACCTGCTTCTTCTGCGCGCTGCAAGAACTCCCGGATATAGCGTGCTTGGTTGACTGCGCCAGGTACTGAGCCGTTACGATGACGGCCTGCTGAAGGCCAGCCGGTTTCGCCGATCATGATGGGTTTGGTGAAGGCCTGGTCGACCCTATCCATAACAACATTGACGTGTTTCATGGCATTGCTAACCGGTTGTGGGTCATCTTCCCAGTATGGCAATACATGCACGGTCACAAAATCCACTGAAGACTCAAGCGCGGGATGACGTAACCAGTATTCCCACACATCAGCATAAGTAATGGGTACTTGGGTGGCATTCTTGGCAAGCTGGAAATATTCGATCATCGCCTGTTCGGTTTGCTCACCGCGTAATAGCACTTCATTACCGACAATGAGTCCTACAACAGTTTCTGGATATTGATTCGCCAAGGCGGTGGCGGTATTGATTTCCTGTTCATTTTCCGCATGCACCCAACCAATCCAGGCGCCTAAAAACACTTTCAAGCCCACTTTAGAGGCCGCTTCCGGGACATAATCCAGGCCTTGGTTTACGGAATAAATGCGCACGCATTGCGTGCGCTTAGCCAGCAACTGCAAGTCTTTATCGATTTGCGCCTTGCTAATCATGGTGCCTTTGATAAAAGGCGTTTGATCATCTCCGTAGTAGGGTGCGTAGGAAAGACACTGCAACTTTTCATTGGCCGCTAATGCTGGTTCAGCCAACACGACTGGCCGGTTTTGATACCAAAGCCATGCACAAATGCCAATAAGGATTGCGAAATTGAAAAGGCTGTATCGCCAAAACTTGCTTGAGCTTGTGCTGATCATAAAATTCCTAATGTAAAGGGCAGGCGCAATTTCGACCTCTTTATTGATTGCAGCAAACATCATAAAGCAGCTGCTATAAAAACAAAATGTATCGTCAAACCTAATATAAGGGAATTTTTACTGGAATAAGTTCATCGGGCAGAGGTGAGAAAAGACTTTAAATCTGTTGGCCATAAATATTGGTAAGCAAAATGTTAAAGAGTGTTTCGCTTTAAGCGAATTAATCCTCAACCTGTTTAATGGTCATTTCACCTTTATATAAGCGTACATCCATGCGGCCCAGATAAGACATACCCAGTAACACGTCACCTTCCAGCCCGGGTGCGATCATCGCAGAAACGTCATTTGCTTCCACTCCACCGACCTTAATAGAACGTAGGCGCACCATATAGCCTATGCTTTCGCCATTCGCGGTGTTGGTCCGTATTGCCGTAATACTTTTGAGATTTAATCGATCCGCCACACGTTGTGAAATAGCCACACCCGTAGCACCGGTATCGACCAGCACATTGACCTTTTCGCCATTAATCAGCGCTTCTGCGCGGTAGTGACCGTCCAATCCCCGTTTCAATACCACAGTATTATCCTGCCCCAATCTGCGCAATTTGTTCGGATTCTGGATGTCGTCTGCCAGGTAATAGATGAGCCCCGCTAGCATGCACCATATAACGATGGCTACAAAAGTATTCCTAGTCATGGTTTAAGTCTTACTCTGCTTCGTCGATCCAGGCTAATTGAATCGCTTCCAGAATTTTTTCTCCGCATTTATGCGGGTCGTCATTAAAATCTTCCAAATCTAACACCCATTGCATCAAATCCGTGAAGCGAATCGATTTGGGGTCGACATCCGGATGCTTGTCATATAAAGCCTGTGCGATCAGTAAGCTGTCAGTCCATTTCATTTTATTACTCCTTGTTGATTCTTTAATTATAGCGTGGCCCTCAAAATGCAATACCGCTTTAAAAAAATATGTAAAAAAAGCCCGCACCAGAGACTGATGCGGGCGAAGGGGAGCTTACTTGGAGATATGCGCCTAAATATAGATATGCAATGCCTATGCCAGAATTAATGTCCTTATCATTCAGTTGTTTATAAATACGTACCCGGTTAAGACTATTAATATTTTAACCATGTGGTGCATTTCAGCCACCATGAATCGCTTGCATATCACTGTGAATTTTTCGCATACAACTTGGCTTTAATGTTCACGCCTCTGCGTGTTAAAATGTCATATTAAATTATTCAAGTATTTGGACCATTCATACCATGTCGAATCAGGCACCATTCAACTATACCAACACTTTAAACCAGGCAGATCCAGCACTTTGGGGCATGATTGAGCGTGAAGTTGTACGCCAGCATGAGCATATCGAACTGATTGCTTCCGAGAACTACACCAGCCCCGCTGTAATGCAGGCACAAGGCTCACAGCTTACCAATAAATATGCTGAGGGTTATCCAGGCAAACGTTTTTATGGCGGCTGTGAATTTGTCGATCAGGTAGAACAGTTAGCGATTGACCGCTTGAAAGCTTTGTTTGGTGCTGAATATGCCAACGTTCAACCACATTCTGGCTCTCAAGCCAACCAAGCCGTGTATTTCTCAATCCTGAAACCTGGCGACACCGTGATGGGGATGAATTTGGGTCATGGTGGGCACTTAACCCATGGTTCACCGGCCAATCTTTCTGGCAAACTATTTAACATCGTGCCTTATGGTTTGAATGACAAAGAAGAGATTGATTACGACGAGATGGAGCGCATTGCAATCGAGTGCAAACCTAAGCTCTTGATCGGCGGTGCATCAGCGTATGCTTTGCGTTTTGATTGGGCGCGCATGTCTGAAATCGCCAAAAAAGTCGGTGCTTATTTCATGGTCGATATGGCCCATTACTCAGGCTTGATTGCTGCGGGTGTGTACCCGAACCCGGTGCCGCATGCAGATTTCGTCACGTCTACCACGCATAAAACGTTGCGTGGCCCACGCGGCGGTATTATCTTGGCAAAAGCAGAGTTTGAAAAATCATTGAATTCCAACGTGTTCCCAAGTTTGCAGGGTGGTCCATTGATGCACGTGATCGCAGCGAAAGCAACGGCTTTCCTGGAAGCTGCTCAACCTGAATTCAAAACTTACCAAGCGCAAGTCATCAAGAACGCGCAAGCCATGGCGGAGACATTAACCGCACGCGGTTTACGCATCATTTCTGGCCGCACTGAATCGCATATGTTTATGGTCGATTTACGTCCGAAAGGTTTAACTGGTAAAGCGGCTGACGCTGCTTTAGGTTTGGCGCATATTACCGTCAACAAGAATGCCATTCCGAACGACCCTGAGAGCCCATTCGTGACGTCCGGTATCCGTATCGGCGCACCGGCGATCACGACCCGTGGTTTCAAGGAAGAAGAAGCGCGTATGGTGGCTAACTTGATTGCGGACGTTTTGGATAATCCGACGGATGAAGCGATTATTGCAGCAACAAAAGAAAAAGTGCATGCGTTAACTTCCCGCTTTCCCGTATACCAAAAATAGTATAAAAATGACTGCGCTTGCTCATACTCGGTTGCGCAATACTCGAAATCCTCAAGTATTAAATATACATTCCGGTTCCTGCATGTTGTGCGCCCGAGTCTTAGCAGTGCTAGTACAGTTTTTAAGATCTATTTTGGACCCTCAAAAAGTGAGCTTTTCATGAAGTGTCCATTCTGTGGTGCCGACGATACCCAAGTGATTGATTCTCGCGTCAATGACGAAGGCGATTCCATCCGCCGCCGCCGTAAATGCGGCGCGTGCGATAAACGTTTTACCACTTACGAAACCGCTGAATTACATATGCCACAAGTGGTCAAAACCAATGGCACGCGTGAAGAATTCAGCCGTGAAAAATTGCGGTTATCGTTTTCGCGGGCGTTGCATAAGCGTCCGGTACCAACCGAGTATGTAGATCGCGCACTAGATAGAATCTCACAAAAACTGCTGAGTTTAGGTGAACGCGAAATTCCCGCGCGTGAGCTGGGCGAAAGTGTGATGCACGAACTTAAGTTGATGGATAAAGTCGCATATATCCGCTTTGCGTCTGTTTACCGCAGCTTTTCCGATGTGGATGATTTCAATGACGTGATTCGAGATTTGGATAACCCGGCTAACCTCGTGAAACGTCGCATTACTGACTGATGCATTAAATTTAATGACATAGGTCAGATTACTGGAGCAATAGCACTATGAAACTGATTAATTGGGCATCTATCGTACTTGCGGTTTTTACGCTGATTTTAACCATCGTGTTTTTTACCTGGTGGGCCATGAAGGACAGTGTCGTCTTTGGCAACGAAAAGTTTGACCAAGTTAAATGGATGCAAAGCGCGGCTACGATTGAAACAGAGTGCAAGCGCGGGGATATGGCTTATCACTTGCAACAACGAATCTTGGTGCGTGGTACGCCAAGAGAAGCTGTAGCTGTGTTGTTAGGTCGTCCTAGCTATGAAGACAGCAATGCGCTGGAATATGACTTAGGCAAATGCATGCATGTTTACCATGGTTTGCGCATCTTCTTCGACGAAAATAATCGCTTGCTGCATAGCCGCATCTCTTCACATTAACTTATCCTTTCGCGTGTTTTCTCTTGCTGACCATCAGTATATGAGCCTAGCCCTGCGACTGGCAGAGCAAGGCTTGTACACGACGCAACCCAACCCGCGTGTCGGTTGTGTAATCGTTAAAGAGGGTCAGGTGATTGGCCGCGGTGCGCATCTCAAAGCCGGTGAGCCACATGCCGAAGTGTTTGCACTACGTGAAGCGGGTGAAGTTGCCCGTGGTGCAGATGCTTATGTGACGCTTGAGCCATGCAATCATCATGGTCGCACACCGCCTTGTGTAGATGCACTCATTAAGGCTGGAGTTAAGCGGGTTGTTATTGCCATGCAGGATCCTAATCCGTTGGTATCAGGGCGAGGCCAAAATGCGCTTCTCCAGGCTGGCATAGAAGTTGAAGTCGGCCTAATGGAAAAAGAGGCCATAGCGCTCAACCCAGGATTTGTTTCGGTAATGACGCAGGGCCGGCCTTTTGTACGCAGCAAGATCGCCGCCAGTATGGATGGCAAAACGGCATTGAGTAATGGCCAAAGTCAATGGATAACCGGCGCAGGGGCCAGGCAGGATGTGCAGCATTGGCGTGCGCAAGTTTCGGCTATTATGACTGGTATTGGCACTGTGCTCGCAGATAATCCTAGTATGACAGTGCGCCTGGAAGGGGTTTCTCGACAACCTTTGCGCATCATCGTTGATAGCCAATTACAAACACCCTTGCATTGCAAGATGTTGTCATCCGAACGATTACAACAATGCCCGCTGCTTATTGCTTATGCAAGCGACCCGCAAAAAATCGCTGAGCAGTTAATAGCTAAGGGCGCGGAGCTATTACAGTTGCCCAATGTACAAGGCCGGGTTGATTTAAATGCCTTGCTCCAGGCATTGGCACAACGCAATATCACTGAAGTGCTTTTGGAGGCCGGACAGGGCTTAAATGGCGCGATGCAGCAAGCCAATCTTATTGATGAATTCATCTTTTACTTTGCGCCTAAATTAATGGGGTCTGCTGGGCATAATATGCTGGCGATGGATGCGTTCACTGCCATGAGTCAGGCCGTCGATTTGCAACTGCTGGATGTTCGACAAGTCGGACAGGATATCCGCGTCAGGGCAAAGCCTGTCACCAAAATATAAGGCCATTTAGTCCATGCTCATCGATACCCATTGTCACCTGGATGCAGCTGAATTCGATAAGGATAGAAGCATTGTGGCCAGTCAGGCTTTGGCGCAAGGGCTCGGTATGATTGTGGTGCCTGCAGTCGAACGGCAGAACTTTGAAGCTGTGATTGAATTAAGCCGCCAGCACGCCCACTGCGTTTATGCGCTAGGCATCCATCCTTTGTTTGTCGATCGTGCCTCTGAGGATGATCTGGCGACCTTGGAGCGCTATGTCAGTGAGTATCAACCTGTCGCTATTGGTGAAATCGGTTTGGATTACTTTGTTAGCAAAGACAATCAAGCTCGGCAGACTCATTTTTTTACTGAACAACTCAAAATAGCAAAACATCATAACTTACCGGTATTACTCCATGTGCGTCGCTCAGTTGATGATATTTTAAAATACGTACGTCGCTATCAATTGGTAGGGGGTATTGCACATGCGTTTAACGGTAGCAAGCAACAGGCTGAGCAATTGATTGCTTTGGGGTTCAAATTGGGCTTTGGTGGTGCCATGACTTATACGCGGGCACTAAGGATTCGCGAACTCGCCCGGGTTTTGCCTTTAGAGTCGATTGTGCTGGAAACGGACTCACCCGACATTCCACCCGAATGGGTAGGTCAAAATGGCAGGAATACACCGCTGGAACTCAATAGAATAGCCGAGGTTTTAGCCGAGTTAAGAGGGCAAAATATAGCGCAAGTGATTGATATTACTGGCTCCAACGCGATAAAAGTATTACCAAAAATTGCCGACTTATGCACACGACCTAATGCTTTACATTAACAATGGTAAAAAAACCTTAGTAATCAAAGGCTGTTTTGTAAGTAATTGATTAATAATGAATAAATAATAGATTAAAAATTAAGCGATTTGAAAAAAGCCTTATAAATTGCTATGTTACATTTTCAAGTCACAATTATTCACAAAGTTATCCACAGATATTGTGGAGAGTCTTTAAAGATGTCGGGAACTTTTTAAAAATGCTTACTACATCGCGAAATTTATGTTAGTCAATCAACAGTCTTTCCGCACTATTTGGCCGAATATTGCCGTCGATAAAGTAATTGCTACCAGTGTATCCATCATCGATCAAACCCAACTGCCACATCAATTTAAGATCATAACGGTCGATCACCTGGACTCCATGGTGAAGTGCATCAAAACGATGCAGGTGCGTGGTGCGCCTTTGATTGGAGCTGCGGCGGCTTATGGCATCGCATTAGCCACGCTCAAAAGTACAGTGCAGCAAGATTTGGAATTAGCAGCTGCAAAATTAATAGCTAGCCGGCCTACAGCAGTTAATTTGCAATGGGCTGTGCAGCGCATGATGCCTATTTTATTAGCGCTAAACCCGGCTGATCGAATAGAAGCCGCTTGGCAAGAAGCCGCAAATATCTGTAATGAGGATGTTGCGCAGAATCAAGCGATTGGCCGGCATGGCCTAGCGATCATCCAAAATCAATACCAACATAAAACTTTTAATATCTTGACGCATTGCAACGCCGGGTGGCTGGCCACAGTCGATTATGGTACAGCGTTGGCACCCATTTATGCTGCACATGATGCCGGGTTGAATGTGCATGTATGGGTGGATGAAACACGCCCCCGGAATCAAGGTGCAAGTTTAACGGCTTGGGAACTGGGCCAACACGGTGTGCCACATACCGTCATTAGCGACAATGCAGGTGGGCACCTGATGCAGCATGGCCAAGTTGATATGGTCATTGTGGGCGCCGACAGGGTCACGGCTGCGGGAGATGTGTGCAATAAAATCGGCACTTATCTGAAAGCCCTGGCTGCTTTCGATAACCAGATTCCTTTTTATGCCGCCGTTCCATCACCAACCATTGACTGGACGATTGAGGATGGACTGCATGAGATTGAAATAGAAGAGCGCAATTATGATGAAGTAGCGATCATGCGTGGCCGGGGTGCCGACGGCAATGTGCTCGAAGTCAATATTTTGCCTTCAGGACCACAAGCGGCGGCGACTGGTGTAGCGAACCCTGCTTTCGATGTGACGCCAGCTAGATTGGTGACTGGTATCATTACTGAAGCCGGTGTTTTCCAACCTGAACATTTAATGTCTATACGCCATAATTAACATGCACAATGAGCTGCTAAAAATCACGCAACAACTCGCTACACTAGGCTTAAATAAAGGCACCTCGGGTAATTGCAGTGTACGGTTAGATGAAGGGTTTCTGGTCACGCCGTCCGGCATGGCCGTAGATGAAATGATGCCTAGTCATATGGTGAAAATGACTTTTGAAGGTATTGCCGAACCAAATAAAAAACCTTCCAGCGAATGGCGTTTTCATCGAGATATTTTGCAGCAGCGCCCGGAAATCAATGCCGTTATCCATATGCACAGCATGTTTGCAACTACGCTGGCTTGCCTGCATCTTGACATTCCACCTTTTCATTACATGATCGCAGTGGCTGGTGGCGATACGATCCGTTGCGCACCTTATGCACTGTTTGGCTCGCAAGCACTGTCAGATTATGCCTTATCTGCATTGCATGAGCGTAAAGCCTGCTTATTGGCTAATCACGGCATGATTGCCCTTGGACAAGATTTAGACGATGCCTTAGCAGTAGCTATTGAGGTGGAAAACCTGTGCGAACAATACTGGCGTATTCTGCAAGTAACTGGTGTAGATGTAATGCCGCCGTTATTAAATGAAACGGAAATGCATGCGGTATTCCAGCAGTTTAGGGGCTACGGCAAATGGAAAGGGTAACTGAAAGTAAAGAATAAGGGGCAGCCCATGTAGGTTTGGCATTGCAAAGCATTGCGCAACTACATGGTGCAAGTACATATTGAATCAAGCTCAAAAGTAAACCATTTTATTTTGGCATAACGTTTTGAGAGCCTTCTGTTTTACGGTAAAATCTATTCCCGTCTGCAACAAAAAACAAGTCCTTTCCCATGACCAAATATGTGTTCGTAACCGGCGGTGTAGTTTCTTCTCTTGGTAAAGGTATCGCTGCCGCCAGCCTTGGCGCAATCCTCGAATCGCGTGGTATCAAAGTCACCATGCTCAAGTTAGACCCCTATATCAATGTTGACCCCGGCACCATGTCGCCTTTCCAGCACGGCGAAGTGTTCGTCACCGATGACGGCGCCGAAACTGACCTGGATTTAGGCCACTACGAGCGCTTTATCAGCCAGCGGATGGGCAAACGCAACAATTTCACGACCGGCCAAATTTACGAAACCGTCATTAAAAAAGAACGTCGCGGTGAATACTTAGGTAAAACCGTTCAGGTGATTCCACATATCACCGATGAAATCAAAAATCACGTAAAACGTGGCGCTGAAGGCGCTGATGTTGCCATCGTGGAAGTTGGTGGGACTGTAGGCGATATTGAATCCTTGCCGTTTCTGGAAGCAATCCGCCAGATGGGTTTTGAAGAGGGCCGTAGCAATGCCTGCTATATCCATCTGACTTTACTGCCATGGATCCCAACGGCCGGTGAACTTAAAACCAAGCCGACTCAGCACTCCGTTAAAGAGTTGCGCGAGATTGGTATTCAGCCGGATATCTTGTTATGCCGCGCGGATCGCAATATCCCGGATGAAGAGCGTAAGAAAATCGCGCTGTTTACCAACGTGGCACCGGAAGCGGTGATCAGTGCGATCGACGCCGACTCCATCTACAAAATCCCTGGCTTGTTGCATGACCAGATGATCGATGAGATTGTTTGCCATAAATTAGGCATTTTGGCGAAAGCCGCCGACCTATCCAGCTGGGAAAAAATTGCCTATTCTTTAGCGAACCCGAAACACGAAGTGAATATTGCTTTCGTAGGCAAATATGTTGATCTGACCGAATCTTATAAATCGCTTACTGAAGCGCTGATTCATGCCGGTATCCATACCGAATCCAAGGTCAAGATCAACTACATCGACTCGGAAGATATCGAGCAAAACGGTACGGATGCGCTGAAAAAGATGGACGCGATACTGGTGCCAGGCGGCTTTGGTAAACGTGGCACGGAAGGCAAAATCGCTGCGATTGGCTACGCTAGAAAAAACAAAATTCCTTACTTGGGTATTTGTTTGGGTATGCAATTAGCAGTGATTGAATTTGCCCGTAACCAAGCCAAGTTAGGCGATGCTAACAGTACCGAATTCAACCCCGACAGTCCGCACCAGGTCATTGGTTTGATTACTGAATGGCAAGCGGCTGATGGTAAAGTGGAAACTCGTAATGAAGATTCTGATTTAGGCGGCACTATGCGCTTAGGCGCGCAAGTATGCCCAATTCAGCCGAATACGCTAGCTGCGAGCATTTATGGTTCGCAAGTGAATGAACGTCATCGTCATCGTTATGAAGTGAATAACCATTACGTTGATCAGTTGAAAGCAGCGGGCCTAGTGATTTCAGCCAGAACGCCGACTGAAGATTTGTGTGAGATGATTGAATTGCCGCAGGAAGTACACCCTTGGTTCGTTGCTTGCCAGTTCCACCCGGAATTCACCTCCAACCCCCGCGCCGGTCATCCGCTATTCATAGCCTATGTGAAAGCGGCACTGGCACATAAAGGTATCAAGTAATTAATTAAGGATAAAGTACATGCAGTTATGTGGATTTGAAGTTGGTATTGATAAACCGTTATTTTTGATTGCCGGTCCTTGCGTGATCGAATCACAGCAAATGGCGATTGATACGGCGGGGCAACTCAAAGAAATCGCTGCTGCAATTGGCATCCCATTCATTTACAAATCTTCCTACGATAAAGCCAATCGCAGTTCTACTAAAACCTTTCGCGGTTTTGGCATTACTGAAGGCTTGAAAATTTTAGATGAAGTCCGTCGCCAGATCGGCGTGCCAATCTTGACCGACGTACATACCACGGAACAAGTACCGGAAGTGGCTAGCGTCGTAGATGTGCTGCAAACACCTGCTTTCTTATGCCGCCAAACAGACTTTATAGTCGCTGTGGCGACCTGCGGCAAACCGGTGAACATCAAAAAAGGCCAATTCCTGGCACCGCACGATATGTTGCAAGTGGTGAATAAAGCGAAAGAAGCTAACGGCGGTGCAGATACTATTATGGTGTGTGAACGCGGTGCTTCGTTCGGATACAACACGCTTGTTTCCGATATGCGTGGCTTAGCCATCATGCGCGAGACCAATTGCCCAGTGGTGTTTGATGCGACTCACTCCGTACAGCAACCAGGCGGCCAAGGCGATAAAAGTGGTGGGCAGCGTGAGCATGTGCCAGTGTTAGCCCGCGCAGCAGTGGCCAGCGGTATCGCCGGCATTTTTATGGAAACGCATCCAGATCCGGCTAAAGCCTTATCTGATGGACCTAATGCCTGGCCATTGCACAAAATGCAAGATTTGCTGTCTGTGCTAGTGGATTTGGATAAGCTGGTCAAAAAAGCCGGTTTTATTGAATCTACGCTTTAATTATATTAAATAATAGATTAAAGCCTAACCTACTCATTTAAGTTTAAAGAACCAAAAGGAAAAGTCATGAGCGCCATTGTAGATATTATCGCCCGCGAAATTTTAGACTCACGCGGCAATCCCACTGTTGAAGCTGACGTATTGCTTGAAAGCGGCGTAATTGGCCGCGCTGCAGTCCCTTCAGGTGCTTCGACTGGTGCTAAAGAAGCCATGGAGCTACGTGACGGCGACAAAAGCCGTTATCTGGGCAAAGGCGTGTTGCAAGCCGTTGAAAACGTCAATACCGAAATCACAGAAGCGATTATCGGCCTCGATGCAGAAGAACAAAGCTTTATCGACAAAACATTGATCGAGCTAGACGGTACCGAAAATAAAGACCGTTTGGGTGCGAACGCTTTGTTAGCGGTATCAATGGCCTGTGCACGTGCAGCAGCTGAAGAGTCCGGTTTGCCTTTATACCGCTACTTAGGCGGTTCAGGCAGTATGCAATTGCCAACACCGATGATGAACATCATTAACGGCGGTGCACATGCGGACAACAGTGTGGATATGCAGGAATTCATGATTATTCCAGCGGGTTTACCAACATTCCGAGAAGCGATGCGTTGCGGCGCGGAAGTGTTCCATCAGCTTAAAAAAACACTACACAAAAAAGGCTTGGCCACCACAGTAGGTGACGAGGGTGGTTTTGCGCCCAATCTGCCATCCAACGAAGCAGCAATCCAATTGATTCTGGAAGCGATTTCCGAAGCGGGTTATGAACCAGGTCGTGATGTTTATTTAGGTTTAGATTGCGCCAGTACTGAGTTCTATAAAGATGGTAAATATCATTTGGAGTCAGAAGGCCTGCAACTGACTTCAGCGCAATTCACTGATTACTTGGCGACTTGGGTGGATAAATACCCAATCATCAGTATCGAAGACGGCATGAGTGAATTCGACTGGGACGGCTGGGACATCCTGACGAAGCGTTTAGGCAAAAGCACGCAGTTGGTGGGCGATGATCTGTTCGTAACCAACTCAAAAATCCTGCGTGAGGGTATCAAGCGTGGTGCGGCAAACTCAGTGCTGATTAAAGTGAACCAGATCGGTACATTAACTGAAACCTTCCAGACCATTGAAATGGCAAAACGTGCTGGCTATACCGCTGTGGTTTCACATCGCTCAGGCGAAACCGAAGACACGACAATTGCCGATATTTCAGTGGCGACTAATGCGTTGCAAATCAAAACGGGTTCTTTATGCCGCAGTGAACGTGTTGCAAAATACAATCAATTGCTACGTATTGAAGAAGAGCTTGGTGACGCTACGAGCTATGCAGGTTTGGCCGCCTTCTACCAATTGTTCAAATAATTCCTAATTTATTCAAACCGAGACTTTGTTGCGCTTTTACAAATCAAACAGTGCTTGCCGTACTAGCTGCACTGTCTTCGTCAATGCGCCTAGTCTCGCTTGGAGTAAAAATAGGAATTCGGTCTTTTAAACTGATTAAGTTATGAAGGCTTTAACTCTATTATTTGTTATCTTAATCGCGCTATTGCAATATCCACTGTGGCTGGGCAAAGGTAGCTGGTTACGCGTGTGGGATTTAAGCCGTCAAATTGCCACGCAGCAGGAAAAAAATGATTTGCTGAAAGCGCGTAACGATACGCTGGATGCCGAGGTGCGCGACCTGAAAAGCGGTCGCGCAGCGATTGAAGAACGTGCCCGAAGTGAATTGGGTATGGTCAAAAAAGATGAAGTGTTTTTCCAGGTATTGGAAAGCACGGTGCCTAGAACAGTGAACCCCGCACCGGTTAAACCTCAGGTAGAAGCCAGCCCGATTGAAGACTAAAGTTCTAGGTTAATCTAATTTATAGGGTAGGGTTAAACTAATTAACCTGGTGAAGCAATTGTAAGATTTAGCTTTAGCCTTCTTCTAAAGCATAAGGCAAGGTTTTAAATGTAAGTGGAATATGATTCCAATGAACCGTATCCTGTCCCACGTTTTCTAGTCGGCATTCCACCAAACAATCAAAACCCTGGTGATCAGCATTAGCTCCTAGCGCCGGTGCAACGCGCACGATTTTGCCTACGGCCTGATCATTCACATCGACTACATCATCATTCAATTGCGGCATGGTTTCACCGCTAATGTGGGCTAATTGCGTGCGACGTTTTACTTTACCCAGATAATGGGTGCGCGCAACAATTTCCTGTCCGGTATAGCAGCCTTTTTTGTAATTAATGGCTTGGAGTGCATCTAGGTTAAGCATCTGTGGCACAAAGGCTTCTTGGGTTTGTACGTTCACTTCTGGAATGCCAGCCTGAATTTCTAGCCAGTCCCAAGCACTAGCACCTACAGGCGTTGCACCCTGTTTCAACATGCTCCAGATGGCCTGCGCTTGGTCCGGGCTGGTTAATATTTCATAACGCGGTGCTAAACCAGGCAGTTTGATTAATGTGCCGTTTTCCAGATTGACTAAGTCATAATCATTTTGCGGCAGCTCACTGAATAGCTTTTGCAATAAAGCCGGTGCCTGAGGCCCGTTAAGCCCCATTTTGATGATGCTATCGCTAACATCCTGAATATCCACTTTGCTGCGCATCACAAACATCTTCAAGCGCTTCATGATGGGCTCAACCAATGCTCTGGGGAATTGCAGGTGAAGATGGCCTTGGTGGGAAAATCCCAGGAATAGTGCGAGCAAGCGACCTTTAGGATTGCAATAGCCTGTGTAATGCGCATTGGTACCATCTAGCAAGCGCACATCATTGGTCACTTGGCCTTGGAGGAAAGTGACGCTGTCTGCGCCTTGTAGCTGTAATAGACCCAAGTGCGAAAGGTCACATACAACCGTTGCATGTCGCAAGGCACTGCCTTCTGTGATGGGGTCAGAAAATTGCATGATCTTTTGATCTTGCACGATCATCGTTTCTGGATGTTCCGCTGTGCTGCGAAGAAATTGATGCCATTCTGCCAAGTGCATGTTAACCTTTTTTGAAATTACGAGTTTATGGTTTAACCGAATATGACGCCAATTCAACTAGATTTCAAGCCCTCAATCCTGTTAATCACGTTGATGCTATGTTTTGCAGTGATGATTGGCCTGATTGTCATGCTGGTAGATCTGATTTGGTATTGGCAATTGATCATTATAGTGACATTAGTCGGTAATACAGCGTATGCAATCGGTATGCATGGCACGCGAGGTTTGCCGTGGTCAGTGGTGAAGCTGACGATAAATGCCAAACAGGAATTACATGTCGTTCGTAAAGACGGGCAGCGGATACCAGTGCAGGTTGAGGCAAGTAGTGTAGTCACACCTTACCTGACACTCTTGCAACTTAGCACCATAAAAGTTGAGAGGCATGAAAAAGCCTGGCTTAATCGCCAGGCTATCATTGTGTTGCCGGATAATGTGGAGCGGGAAGCTTACCGCCAGTTACGCGTGTGGTTACGCTGCGGAAAATTCAAGAAGTCTGATCAACCCAGTATGCTTTAATTTTTGTTTGCCAACTGCGTTTTGCGATGACGGAATCGCAAGGCTTGCCATTGCATATTTAGTGTCTTGAGCGGATGTTTAGGCGTATAGGCCAGGATAAACAGTAATCCCGCTAAGCTTGCCAATATCCAACGCACTTGAAAGCCGGCCTTATCGCGGCGTGCCGGTTTTTGCTGCTTCATCGCATTCAATACGCTTTGCACACTGTCGCCACGTACGTATAAGGCATTGATTTCCTTGGTCAGCGATTTCAAGTAGGTCTCGTCCAGTTTAGACAGGTAACGATCACTGGTGCCGCCGGCCACGTTATCATCCCGCACGCCGATATTGGCTTCGGAAATTTGTGCGATGCCTGGCTGCATGGCAAAACTGTCACCAGACCAGTAGCCGATTAACTGATTTTTTTCGTCCAGTTTCGGGATGGGTGTGCCCTGATCACTGCCGATACCGACAAACAGCCAGCCATCGCCGCCTTGGAAAGAAGACAAATCCTGCACATTGAACACGTGCAGTTTGGGTGCTTCTTCACCATCGGTGAAATACACGGCCTGTGCGGGCTCAGGGAAAGCACGGATGGTTTTGGCCAATGATGGCAAGCTAGTGCGGATACGGCTATTGCCGGACCAGCCAGTCCGCCAATCCAGATGGTCAATGGTGTCGCTGATGGCATCAAAATTCTCGCACACTTCAATCGGTGTATACAGCGCAGCTACACTGACCCCTGCGAATAAGCCGATACTGACGTTGGTATCGCATGGCAGTTCGCTGAGGAGCTTATGCAGTAAATCTTGCGTGTAAGCGATACGCGTAGCATGTTTGCCATTGAGCGTTTTATCCACGGTATTCATGCTTTGTGAGATATCCACCACAAAAATATAGCTGTAAATATCCCGCTTGATCGGAATTTTCGGATTGAACAGCGCGATCACAAGCAGCAGGAATGCAGCTAACAACAACGCAGTGTCGTGTCGATGCCGTAAGTAATTAACCAGCTTCATTTTATGGCAATCCTACCGGGATATTCCCCATGATGAGACCTGGGGTGTCGCTTTCGCCTACACCGGGAGTCGGAGTGCCTGGCAGCATCGTTAATAAACGATCCAGGTTATGGCGTGCGCCCCAATTAGTGTTATCTAAACGCAGGGACTGTTGATAGGCTGTTTTAGCCTGACGAAACAGGTATTCGGCTTCTGCGCGTACCGTCATATTTGCACCGTTAATGACCAGACCGCGGCGGAAAAAAATATTACCTAAGTTATATTGGATTGCCGCTTTTTGCTCATTGTTAGCGGCGCCCAGCAGTTTATTGAACAATAGCGTGGCTTCTTTGTAGCGTTCATTATGGGCAAGCCAGTAAGCCGTAGCGAATTTTGCTTCGAAACTCTGGCGGTCAGTTTTAGGCGTGTTCGCCTGGCTAATCGCTGTATTGAACGTTTTGATCTGGTGGATGCGCTGATATAAATAAACACTACTTGCGGCTGCGATCGCAGCCGTGAGTAGGAATATCCAAGTCAGCTTCTTGACAGTAAAAAAGTGGGTAATTTTATGGTGGTAAGGTGTTAGTGCCATGTTTTAACCTCTAAATATTTAACGCCTAACAGTAAGCCAATCATGAAAGCGGCAATCGCAAAGCAGATGTTGGAATAATCGCGGCCAGGAATTTTCTCTAAATACTTAATGGCTTTTTTCTCACGCTCATTAATGTCGTTCATGGCAGATTGTAAGGATTTCGGGTCTTCCGCTTCATAAGCCTTGAATGGTGTTTTTAAAGTTTGGAAGAATTCATAAAGCTCGATTTCCGGCGGCAAGGGCTGATTTTCCTGCGGTTTGTAATTTTCATTGAAAATACTCAAGCCACCGGGTTGTCGCAACACGATCCAATACAAACTGATATGCAGGCGATCAAACCAGTCCTTAATTTTCTGTTGCGTGTCAGCATCCACACGGCCGGCGCCATCCGATAATAAGATGACTGCACGGGAGCCGGAGTCCGGCACTTTGTCGAACAAGCCAGCACTACTCGTTAAGCCGCTACCGATGTTAGTCTGGAATAGTGCATTGCCGCTGGTGGCAGCGACTGCAGCAATCACGGCTTTCTTGTTTTCGCTTAACGGCAATACATACATCGCCGAGTTACTGAACGTGATCATGCCGAAC
Organism: Methylotenera sp.; assembly: GCA_002928535.1. Lineage (GTDB taxonomy): Bacteria > Pseudomonadota > Gammaproteobacteria > Burkholderiales > Methylophilaceae > Methylotenera. Next base: position 26,862 of record PERG01000015.1, read on the forward strand.
ATGTCTTGTTTACGAGATTTCACGAAATCCGTAATAAGACGTGCAGCGGCGACGGATTTGGTTTCGCCCACCGTGGTGTTGCCGCTCATATCGTTACTGCCGGAAAACGGGTCATCCATACTCGCACTGCGGTCAAGCACTAAGGCTATCTGTGCGCCGATACCGGTGCGTTCCACTTTTTGTGTCAATGTATGCGGCGCGGCCAGGCCTAAAATGATGAACAATAGGGTAAACACGGCCAGAATTTTTAATATCAGGCCGATTAAGTCGGACAGAGGATCTTTGGGCAGCATATTGACCCATGAATAAGACTTTGCATGGCTACGCTGCAATACCAAAGGCAAGATAGCCAGGGGCAATAACCAGAGTACCCAGGGATGAGAAAACGCCATGATACTTAACCCTTAACCCTTGCTGTTTCAGGTGTTAGCCCACGCTCGCAATCACGACAACGCCGGCAAAATCCTTTAAGCCATGTTAAGGGGTGGTCACCTAATCCGTGTGCTGCATTCGGCTCAAAATACACTTGGCGTGATAAGGCAAAGAATTGCTCAATTTCGGTTTTGATTGGCGCGAAGCCCGGTTTCCTGGTGATCAATTCATCGATATTGTGGCTAAACACTGTAATGCCTGCAGAATGGTTGAATGCATGATGCATCTCAGCTACCGCTTGCAGCAATCCGGCTTGTGATTCCGGCAGTTTGCGGATTTTTCGGTAAATTCTGGCGAAGCTGCCACCCATACGAGGCAGCCAGGCATTTTTGCCCAGAATGTAGAGCAATCCAAGCAGGCTTAACGCCAAAATGGTAATAGCGATTTTTAGGCGATGCTGCTCTTGCTCACTGGAAATCTTAAACGGTCCATGAAAGGTACTCATATTGTTTTCGATTTTCACTTGGCCGAAAATCGCAATCGGCGAAATGGCGATATCCAGGCTAGGGATACGATATTTCACTAAATCTTTTTTATTGGTAGTGTTAATGAGGTGTAAATACTCAGGCCCTAATGCTGCATTTTTGGCCACCACGTTATTGGTAAATACCTGGTAAGCTAATTTAATATTATGGCGCGTACTGTCATCCAGCGTTTCTTTCGCATGCTCGATACTTTTGAGTTCAATCCCGATGAGCTGGCCTCTGTAACGCTTTTCGTAGCCCGGAATCGGTAATGACGTTTCAATTAGTTGATAGGGCGGTTTGATATTTAATACGATTTCCCGCTCAATCACATCACCGACTGTATAGCCAACCAGTTTTTTGGGCTCTACCGTTTTGATCGTGACATAACCTTCCTTGATGTCGGGCAGATCCTGGCTATCGATGGCCCAGGCAGGGAATGTAGCTAAGCTCATGAATAGTGCACATAAGCTTAGGCATAAATTTATTGGTCGTTTAAGTGTAGTCATCATGGCAATCATGCAGCAACAAATTGGTGGAAATACTCGGTTAACATATCGGCATCAAACTCGCCCTCAACAAAGAACGGCGGCATATCGAAGCGCATGAATAATTGGTAAATCTCCTCACGGCGACTTTCAAACGATTCTATGATCTTGTCGCGTAATTCCTTACGCAGGAACAGTGTCCTTTTTTCACCGGTTTCCGCGTCGGATACATTGGTCAGGCCGAATTCAGGCAGATTCCTGTATTCGGCAGAATCCCAAAGCACAACGGGCACAATGTGGTGACGCAGCAGGTTAGAGAGCGCCGCTTCCAGCATGACGTTCGGCATATGGAAGTCGGAAATAAGGAATACCAGCGAGCGTTCGCGGGCTGGCAGATACTGGTACACATCAGCAATACCGCCGCAGTTAACTGCGGGCGGATGGTAATCTTTCAAGGATTCGGCCATGGCAATCGCGCGATGCGATTTGAAAGAAGAAGTACTGATCCAATCCTCCCGCACCACTTCATCAAAGCCGATAAAACCGAACGGGTCGTGATTTTGGCTCGCGGAATGCGCCACGGATTCTGCAATTTCTGCAGCGAGTTTGATCTTACGGGTTTTAGCGCCGAAATTCATACTGCCGGATAAATCGCAGATCACATATACCGGTGTAGCGCTTTTCTGGTTGAACAGGCGAACATATACTTGTTCCAACGGATCGCGTATGGTCTGGCGGATATCGATACGGCGTGGATCCGGATAAGACAGTAGCGTCGTATGGCCGCGGAATTCCATGCCCATGCCACGCTGAGTACTCGCATGACGGCCAGGATGGCGACCGCGATTACGCCAGCCGATGTGGTAACTGAAAGCTTTGATATTTTCGACCATTAGATATCCGTGTACGGCTTAGCTTTACGCATGCCATTTGATCCCTGAGCAGATTTAAATATGTGCAAACTAATTAAGGCGCAGCGACCGCATTAGTGATACCTGACAGCATCTCACGGGCGATTTCAGTGCGGCGCATCTCGTATACAGGGCTGAATACTAATCGATGCGCAATAGTCGAATGGAATACGGCATGGATATCTTCCGGCAGTACTGCAGTACGTTCGTTTAGCCATGCATTCACACGGGCTGCGCGCAACATCATACTCATGCCCCGTGGTGAAGCGCCTGATAATACCAAGCGGTTCATGTCTACCCCGGAAACCTTAACACCATAATCCAGTGGCGTTTTTGTCGCTTTCCACAGGTTAAGTGCGTATTGCTTGAGTGTATCGCTGGCGACAACACTGTTCTGGATGACCCCGGAGAATGCGTTCAATTCATTGAATTGCAACACATCCGGTTTGACGGTGTCTACTAAAGCATCGACGTTATGGAAGCGGGTGTCGAACACCAAGGCTTGCATGATTGCATCATCATTTGGCACCACAATCGGGATTTCCATCATGAAACGGTCGCGTGCCGCGGATGGGATTTCGAAGGTTTCTTCTTTTTCCACCTGGTTACGATCGGCAAACACGATCATGTGTGGAAAATAGTGTTCAGCATTGAAAGCTGACAAACTGCGCTCTGCCATCACACGTAACAGCAATGAGTGCACTTGCGGACGCGCGCGGTTAATTTCGTTAAAGAAGAATACGGACAGGTTTTCACCAGATTGCAGCAGTGGGCCTGGGCTCACGTGCGGTTTACCGTCTTCACCTAGATAAGTGTGGTACACCAGATCGTTCGGCATCAAGTCGATAGTGCCTTCGATCCTTTGGTAACCGCCGCCAATACAGCGTGTGAAAGCGCGTAGCAAAGTAGTTTTACCAACCCCTACGTCACCTTCTAGCAGCACGTGACCGCGTGCGAAAATGGAGGTAGTGATTAAACGTATAGGGTTTTGTTGGCCTACAACGACTTTATTTACTTCTGATTCGAGGGTTAGCGCATGATTGCGCCAATCGGCCAGCTGACGGTCACTCATGAAAATTTTCCGTATCTTTAATTTGAAAGGTTAAATGAAGTTAGGGCTCATATTAAACGTTTTTTGTCCGGGGGTAAACAGATCTGTATACCCCAGTTAAAATTCACTAGGCAATGAATATAAGTTCTAAATAATGCTTGAATATTAGAGGAATAACACCATAAAAAGTGAATAGGGCTTTCGCTAAAATGGTTTTCCAGCGAAAATAGCACAATTCAACGTGACCCTACGATCAACTAAACAATAAAATCATGCAAAAACAAAACAGTTTTACCAAAGAAGAGTTACTAAAATGCGGCCGTGGGGAAATGTTCGGCGAAGGTAATGCCCAGCTACCTTTACCTCCGATGTTGATGTTTGACCGCATTGTATCCATTACTGAAGATGGCGGCGCATATGGCTCTGGTCAGATTGTGGCTGAAATGGATATTTCACCGGATCTGTGGTTTTTTCAATGTCACTTTACCGGTGACCCGGTGATGCCGGGTTGTTTAGGCCTTGATGCGATGTGGCAGTTAGTCGGTTTTTTCTTGGGTTGGATGGGTGGTCCGGGTCGGGGCCGTGCACTGGGCGCTGGGGATGTGAAATTCACCGGCCAGGTCTTGCCCACACACAAAAGAATCACTTACACTATTGATTTAAAACGCGTCATTATGCGTAAATTAGTAATGGGAATTGCCGATGCACGGATGGAAGTAGACGGCAGGGTGATCTACCAAGCACAAGATTTACGTGTAGGACTTTTTACCCGTACAGATAATTTCTAATATTAAACGGTCATATCAATATGTTAAATATTAGAACAAAAGTATATTTTTACAGGAGTGCACGATAATGCGTCGTGTTGTAGTAACAGGTATCGGTATTGTTTCCAGCCTTGGAAACAATAAAGCTGAAGTTTTACAAAGTCTTCAACAAGGTAAATCCGGCATTACATTCCAGCAAGAATATGCCGATCGCGGCATGCGTTCGCAAGTCGCCGGATCCATCAAAAATCTTGATATTGAATCCCTAATTGACCGTAAATTATTGCGCTTCATGGGCAATGGTCATGCTTATGCGTGGATTGCCTTGCAAGAAGCGATAGCTGATGCGCAATTGCCTGAAGAACAAGTATCCAATGTGCGTACTGGCATCATCGTTGGCGGTGGCGGCCCTTCTACGGATAGCATTGAGCAAAGCAATGCCATTCTTGCAGAAAAAGGCATTCGCCGTGTAGGGCCTTATATGGTCACTAAAGCCATGTGTAGTGGCATCGTTGCGACTTTAGCTACAGGCGCCAAGATCAAGGGCGTTAACTATGGCATCAGTTCTGCGTGTTCGACCAGTGCCCATTGCATCGGCGCAGGCGTAGAGCAGATCCAACTTGGTAAGCAGGATATTGTGTTTGCCGGGGGTGGCGAAGAAGAGCATTGGTCACTTTCTTACCTGTTTGACGCTATGGGCGCCATGTCCAGCAAATACAACGATACGCCGGAAAAAGCATCCCGCACTTACGATGCAAACCGTGATGGTTTTGTGATTTCGGGCGGTGGCGGTATTGTGGTGCTGGAAGAGTATGAGCACGCTAAAGCACGCGGCGCCAAAATCTATGCTGAAGTGGTCGGTTATGGCGCAACTTCCGATGGTTACGATATGGTGGCACCAAGTGGTGAAGGCGCAGTACGCTGCATGAAACTAGCTCTTGAAGGCGTTAAAGAGCCAATCGATTACATCAATACCCACGGTACCAGTACGCCAGTGGGCGATACTAAAGAGCTGGAAGCGATTCGTGAAGTATTTGGTGAGCAGGGCAGGAATGAACAGCCAGCGATTGCTTCAACAAAATCATTGTCAGGCCATGCATTGGGCGCAGCGGGTGTGAATGAAGCGATCTATACTTTGCTGATGATGGAAAATAATTTCATTGCCGCTTCGGCCAATATTGAAACGCTTGATCCGGCAGCTGAAGGTCTCAATATCGTACGTCAACCTATTCAGAACGCTAACATCCAAACCGCGCTATCCAATAGCTTCGGTTTTGGTGGCACGAATGCGACGCTGACGTTCTCTACTAAAAATATTTAGTCAATATTTGCGTCATTAAGAGGCAATGTCTGTCGGCAGCCAAGTTGCAAGTTTATAGCAACAAAGCTGCCGTTGCTTTTCTTCCTTCCCCCATCAATATATTATAAGTCCGGCACGCCGCTGCGGTATCCATACATTCTAAACTGATCCCTATGGCAGTTAATGGCGCGGTTAAGCGTGGATGAATAAACCGATGTTTAGCCCCTGTTCCCAAGAGTACGACTTCAGGTTTCAGTTCAGCGATTTTTTGGAAATGCTCTGCAGTCAGGCTTTCAAAGTCAATCGCTGGCCAGTCTTCAATAATGCTTTCCGGCAATACGATCAGGCTATGTGAATAGCGTTTCCGGTTAATCTCTACCCAGCCCTCGCCGTAACCGGTAATGAGATTTTGCCCTTCGGCTTGTGTTAAGTGCAGTTTCATATGTGTATTGTTTTAAACTTAAACAAAATTAGCAACTGATTTTTAATGAATCACTTTTTGCAGTTTCATTTTCATTACCTAACAATTTCCATTCATCTGCAATAAATTCATGGCTTTAGCCAAGATTAAATTGCGGGATCGCTATGCCGCAGAGTAAAATTGTGCTTTTCGCTTTTGTGAGTTAAATTCGTGGAACCCATCGTAAAATCATCCAAGCTCAGTAACGTGTGCTACGACATTCGTGGCCCGGTGTTGCAGCGAGCGCGCCAGATGGAAGACGAAGGTCAGCGCATTATCAAACTGAACATTGGCAACCCAGCGCCGTTCGGTTTTCTGGCGCCTGAAGAGATTTTGCAGGACGTGATCCGTAACATGGATACAGCTTCCGGTTATACCGATTCAAAAGGTTTGTTTGCTGCGCGTAAAGCTATCATGCATTACACACAACAGAAGAATATCAAAGGCGTGGATGTCGACGATATCATTATTGGTAACGGTGTCTCCGAGCTCATCGTAATGGCAATGCAGGGTCTGTTGAATAATGGCGACCAGATTCTGGTGCCTATGCCGGATTATCCATTATGGACCGCTGCGGTGACCTTGGCCGGCGGTACAGCCCGCCATTACCTGTGTGACGAAGCCAGTGGTTGGTTGCCAGACTTGAAAGATATTGAAACCAAGATCACAGCGAATACGCGCGGTATTGTGATTATCAATCCGAACAATCCGACTGGCGCTTTATATCCGGACGAGACGCTAAAAGGCATCATCGAGATTGCCCGCCATCATGGGCTCGTGATTTTTGCGGATGAGATTTACGACAAAGTGTTGTACGACGGCAATACTCATACATCGATTGCCTCCCTGGCAGATGATGTGCTGTTTATCACCTTTAATGGCTTATCTAAAAACTATCGCACTTGCGGATATCGCGCTGGCTGGATGGTCGTCTCTGGTGAGAAAGACCATGCTAAAGATTATATCGAAGGTCTGAATATGCTGGCATCGATGCGTTTGTGTGCCAACGTGCCCGGCCAATTAGCCATCCAGACAGCCTTAGGTGGTTACCAGAGTATTAATGATTTGGTGGCACCGTCCGGCAGGCTTTGTAAACAGCGCGATTTAGCGTATGAATTACTAACCGCGATTCCGGGAGTGACATGCACCAAACCAGCTGCGGCGATGTACCTGTTTCCGAAATTGGACCCGAACATTTACCCAATCAAGGATGACCAGCAGTTTATCCTGGACTTATTGCTTGAAGAAAAAGTATTGCTGGTGCAGGGCACCGGCTTTAACTGGAACGCGCCTGACCATTTCCGCGTGGTGTTTTTACCGAATGTGGATGATTTAACCGAGGCGATCAAGCGCATTGCAAGATTCCTGGAAGCTTATAGAAACAAGCATGCGAAAAAACGCGTGCAGAATAAACAAGAGGCAACAGTTTGAGTAAAGATTCAAAAGTAGTGCGTGTAGGTTTATTAGGTATTGGCACGGTAGGTGGCGGTACGTTTAATGTATTAACCCGTAATGCAGAAGAAATTACACGCCGTACTGGTCGTCAGATCAAGGTGACGCATGTAGCAGACCGGAATGTACAAGCTGCTCAGGCGATTGTGAATGGCAAAGCCCAAGTGAGCGATGATGCATTCGCACTTGTAGAAAATCCTGACATTGACGTAGTGGTTGAATTGATTGGCGGCTATACCATCGCTAAAGAGTTGGTGCTTAAGGCAATTGCTAATAAAAAACATGTGGTGACGGCCAATAAAGCTTTGATTGCTCTGCATGGCAACGAAATTTTTGCTGCAGCAAAAGCCAATAATGTCATTGTGGCTTATGAAGCTGCAGTGGCTGGCGGTATCCCCATCATAAAGGCGCTACGTGAAGGCTTGGGTGCCAACAAGATCGAATGGATAGCCGGTATTATCAATGGGACGACCAACTTTATTCTCACGGAGATGCGTGAAAAAGGCTTGGCTTTTGCAGATGTACTGGGTGAAGCGCAGCGTTTAGGTTATGCGGAAGCAGACCCAACCTTTGACGTGGAAGGTATCGATGCAGCGCATAAACTCACGATCATGTCGGCGATTGCGTTTGGTATGCCGATGAAGTTTGAACAAGCCTATACCGAAGGCATTACCAAGCTTGAGCAAAAAGACATCAAATATGCTGAAGAGCTCGGTTACCGCGTGAAACTATTAGGTATCAGCAAACGCAACCAGAAAGGTGTGGAGTTACGTGTACATCCGACATTGATCCCGGAAAAACGCTTAGTTGCCAATGTGAACGGCGCCATGAACGCGGTCGTCGTGAAGGGCGACGCAGTTGGCCCAACCTTGTACTACGGCGCCGGTGCCGGCGCTGAACCTACTGCAAGTGCGGTAGTGGCTGACCTCATGGATGTAGCACGGTTGATGGATGCTACTACTGAGCAACGCGTCCCATATCTAGCTTTCCAGCCTGAGCATGTACAGGATTTGCCGATTCTACCTATCGATGACATCGAGAGTGCCTATTATCTGCGCATGCGCGTATCAGATAAGCCGGGCGTATTGGCAGACGTCACAAAGATTTTAGGCGACGGTAATATTTCCATCGATGCCATGATGCAAAAAGAGCCAGATGAGAACGAAACTGAAGCAGAAATCGTGATTTTGACGCACATCACCGTGGAGAAAAACATGAATGCTGCGATTGCCGCCATTGAAGCTTTAGCGGCTATCATTGGCAAAGTCACACGCATTCGCATGGAAGAGTTAAGTAAGTAAAATTAATAGCACATTCGATTTGCGTTTTAGCATTAGCAAGGAATGAGCGAGTATGCAACGCGCGATTCGCTCGTAAAGAGGATTTGAATGAAATATATTTCTACACGTGGGCAATCGCCTGCGCTTACATTCAGTGAAATTTTATTAGGTGGCTTAGCGCCGGATGGCGGTCTGTATCTACCTGAAAGCTATCCGCAGTTTAATGATGCCGATTTAACCGCCATGCGCGGCATGAATTACCGTGACCTCGCATTTGCGGTTTTAAGCCGCCTTGTAGATGATATCCCCGCCGCAGACCTTAAAATCATTATCGACAAGACCTATCGTGCCGATGTGTATAGTTTTACCCGTCCCGGCCAAAATGCAGAAGACATCACGCCTACTTTAAAGCTGGAAGATAACCTTTACCTGCTGTCGCTTTCAAACGGACCAACCTTGGCGTTTAAAGATATGGCCATGCAATTGCTGGGCAACCTCTTTGAATATGTACTGGCTAAAACTGGCCAGACCACCAATATTTTAGGTGCTACTTCCGGTGATACGGGTTCAGCTGCAGAATATGCCATGCGTGGCAAAAAGGGCATCCGCGTATTTATGCTGTCACCGCATAAAAAAATGAGCCGTTTCCAGACTGCGCAGATGTTCAGCCTGCAGGACGACAACATTTTCAACATCGCCGTAAAAGGCGTGTTTGACGATTGCCAGGACATGGTCAAAGCCGTGTCCAACGACCACGCTTTTAAAGCCGCACACCATATCGGTGCGGTCAATTCCATTAACTGGGGACGCATCATCGCCCAGGTGGTGTACTACTTCAAAGGTTATTTCGCTGTGACGCAGAGCAACCAACAAAAGGTAAGTTTTGCGGTGCCATCCGGTAACTTTGGCAATGTTTGTGCCGGCCATATTGCTCGCATGATGGGCTTGCCCATTGATAAGTTAGTCGTTGCGACCAATGAAAATGACGTATTGGATGAGTTCTTCAAAACCGGTGTGTACCGTCCGCGCGGCTCGGCCAACACTTACCATACTTCCAGCCCGTCTATGGATATCAGCAAAGCGTCCAACTTTGAACGTTTTATCTATGACTTAACCGGCCGGGATGGCGAAAAAGTACGCGAACTATGGAGCACGGTAGATAACGGCGGCAGCTTTGATTTGAAGGCCAATGGTTATTTTGACCAGGTAAAAGATTATGGCTTTGTTTCCGGTAGCAGCAATCACCAGAATCGTTTGAACACCATTCGCGAGACGCAAGCCAAATATGGTGTGACCATCGATACCCATACCGCCGATGGCCTCAAAGTCGCGCAGGAATTACGTAATCCAAACGTGCCGATGGTCGTGTTGGAAACGGCTTTACCGGCTAAGTTTGAAGACGCGATTGTGGAAGCGCTGGGCACAGTACCTGAGCGTCCGACCGTATTGAACGGGCTGGAAGATTTGCCGCAGCGTTTTGATGTCATGGATTTCGACGCCGAAGCGATCAAACAATACATCACTGAAAAAACCCGTTAAGGAGGGCGCCATGAAGGTCTATCATGACTTGCTGAAACATGTACTGGAACATGGACACAAGAAAGAAGACCGCACTGGCACGGGCACATTATCGGTATTCGGGTACCAGATGCGTTTCAACCTGGCTGAAGGGTTTCCGCTCCTGACCACCAAAAAAGTCCATCTCAAATCCATCATTCACGAACTGCTGTGGTTCCTGCAGGGCAGCACCAATATCGCTTATCTGAAAGAGCATAATGTCCGCATCTGGGATGAATGGGCCGATGAAGAAGGTAACCTAGGTCCGGTGTATGGCTACCAATGGCGCAATTGGCCGAAACCGGATGGCACACACATCGACCAGATCACCCAGGTTGTAGAAAGCATTAAAAAGAATCCGGATTCGCGCCGTTTGATTGTTTCCGCCTGGAACGTGGCCGATGTGGAAAAAATGAAATTGCCGCCATGCCATGCCTTTTTCCAGTTTTATGTGGCGGACGGCAAATTAAGCTGCCAGCTCTACCAGCGGAGCGCCGATATTTTCCTGGGCGTACCGTTCAATATTGCTTCATATGCCTTGCTCACCATGATGGTCGCGCAAGTGTGTAATCTAAAATTAGGCGATTTCGTCCATACTTTGGGCGATGCGCATATTTATTCCAATCACTTCGATCAAGTGCATGAGCAGTTAAGCCGCACGCCCAAAGCGTTACCGACCATGCTCATTAATCCCGAAGTAAAAGACATTTTTGGTTTCAAATTTGAAGACTTCACCTTAATGGATTACGACCCGTATCCAACCATCAAAGCTGAAGTCGCGGTGTAGGCGCATTATGATGGCTGTAATAAGCCAAATGATGGTTGACTACAGCCAAAAATGTAAAAAATATGTAATAAAATCAATTGGCTATTGAATTATTTATCGTTAAGTAGCATCTTATATTGATGGTGAATTGATGTGCTTGAGAATCCATTGCAACCCGTTTGCCTTCATACAAAAATTTTTATAAGAGGAGTTAAAAAGATGATGCATAAAACTTTAATTGCTACAGTGATTACCGCTGCATTCAGTGGCTTAGCATTCGCAGATCACGCGACCATTAAACCAAAAGAGTTCGACAGCTTGGGCAAGTGCGTAAAAGCCGCATTGAGCAAACATGACGGTAAAATCGTCAAGGTTGAATTGAAGTCAGAGAAAAAAACACCGATTTATGAATTCGATATTGAGTCTGCTGATGGTACCGCATGGGATGTGGAGTGCGACGTTAAAACCAGCAAAATTACTGAGATTGAACAAGAAGTCAAAGTGGACGATGCTAAATTTAAAGCAGCTGCCAAAGTCAGCGAAGCTGATGCCAAAGCGACTGCCTTAAAAGCGCATCCAGGCACAGTGGTTGAAACAGAATACGAGTTAGAGGATGACGGTAAAGCGTCTTATGAATTCGATATCCTGGAAGCCGACAAAGAAGAAGTGAAAGTTGAAGTGGATGCGACGACCGGTAAGATCGTTGAAGTCGACTATGAAGTGTATCAAGTCGGCCATGAATAATTTCCTATAGAAAAGTAGCAACATAAAAGAGCGCCTCGTCAGGCGCTCTTTTATTTTGCATGCATCGCACAAGCTTAAAACCAATCACATTTAAACGTATAATTCGGTATGACTATTGTTTCCCTCATCGTCGCCGTGGCTAATCACCAGGTCATTGGCTTCAATAACACCTTGCCATGGCATTTGCCTGAGGATTTAAAGCGGTTTCGTGCTTTAACGACAGGCCACCATATCATCATGGGCCGCAAGACTTATCAATCGCTCAATCGCCTGTTGCCTGACCGTACTACGGTCATCGTGACACGCAACCCGGATTACCATGTCGAAGGGGCTTTGATTGCCCATTCTCTGGAGGCGGCCATCGCACAATGCCAGCAAGATAGCGAGTTGTTTATCATCGGTGGGGCAGAGCTATATAAAGAAGCCTTACAGGTGGCGGACAAGCTGTATATCACGCAGATTGAGTTGGAAGTGACGGGGGATGCCTATTTCCCGACCTATGATCAAGATGCATGGCATCGCGTTGCTTATGAACCGCATATAGCGGCGTCCGGCTTGGCATTCAGTTATGCAACTTATGAAAGACACGCATAACTTCAGACATTTTCTAAATGTGTAACCAAAATAAAACCGGCCTGAGCCGGTTTTATTTTTTTGTGATATCGACAAACTTTATGCTTGGCGTACGCAATCCACGAAATACACCGGTTTGCCATCGACCATTTCTTTCACCAAGCCATGGTTATCAGCCTCAAAGCCCGGGAATTTTTCGTTGAAATCGCGTGCGAACTTTAGGTAATTCACGATGATTTTATTAAAGCGCTCACCTGGAATCAGCAAAGGAATGCCTGGCGGGTAGGGCGTTAACAATACAGCGGTGATACGGCCTTCCAGCTCGTCAATTGGCACGCGGTCAATTTCGCGGTGCGCCATTTTGGCAAAGGCATCGGTCGGCTTCATAGCCGGCACCATATCGGACAGGTACATTTCCGTGGTTAAACGTGCCACGTCATTGGCTTTATACACGTTATGAATTTGTGTACATAAGTCGCGCAGACCAACACGCTCGTAACGTGGTTGTTTCTGGATGAATTCAGGCAAAACTTTCCATAAAGGTTGGTTCTTGTCGTAATCATCTTTAAACTGCTGCAGCGCTGCTACCATGGTGTTCCAACGGCCTTTAGTGATGCCGATGGTGAACATGATAAAGAATGAATAGAGGCCGGTTTTTTCGACGATCACGCCGTGTTCAGCTAAATATTTAGTAACGATTGCCGCAGGAATACCAAACTCATCGGAAAAGTCACCTTTAATATCTAGACCAGGCGTGATAATGGTAGCCTTGATCGGATCCAGCATATTGAAGTTTTCAGCGAGGTTGCCGAAACCATGCCAGGCTTCATCGGCTTTCAACATCCAGGCGTCGCGTTCTTCCAAACCTTCTTCACTTAGGTCATTTGGGCCCCAGACTTTGAACCACCAATCTGCACCCCATTCTTCATCCACCTTCCGCATCGCACGACGGAAATCCAAGGCTTCCATGAGGGACTCTTCAACCAATGCTGTGCCGCCCGGCGCTTCCATCATAGCCGCTGCGACATCGATACTCGCGACAATTGAATATTGCGGGCTAGTTGAAGTGTGCATGAGGTAAGCCTCATTGAATACATCACGATCCAACTTATTGTTTTCCGCATCTTGCACCAAAATCTGCGAAGCTTGAGATAAACCAGCGAGCAGTTTGTGAGTAGATTGCGTTGAAAATACCATCGACTCTTTACAGCGCGGACGGTCTGCGCCAATCGCATGGTAATCACCATAGAAATCATGGAACGTTGCATGCGGTAACCAGGCTTCATCAAAATGCAGGGTATCAATCTTGCCATCCAGCATTTCTTTAATTTCTTCGACGTTATACAGCACGCCATCGTATGTGGATTGTGTAATGGTTAGTACGCGTGGTTTAACGGTTTTATCGGTCGCAAATGGGTTGCGGTCAATTTTCTTCTGGATATTTTCCCAGGCAAATTCGGATTTAGGAATTGGGCCAATAATGCCGAAGTGATTACGCGTCGGCATCAGGAATACAGGAATCGCGCCCGTCATGATGATGGCATGCAAAATAGACTTGTGACAGTTGCGATCTACGACAACGACATCACCCGGTGCAACGGTGGAATTCCACACCATTTTATTGCTGGTGGAAGTGCCGTTAGTCACGAAATACAAATGATCACAGTTATAGATACGCGCTGCATTGCGCTCAGAAGCCGCAACTGGGCCAGTATGATCTAATAGCTGGCCTAACTCATCAACGGCATTACATACGTCTGCGCGTAGCATGTTTTCCCCAAAGAATTGGTGGAACATTTGGCCGACCGGCGATTTCAGAAATGCAACGCCACCTGAGTGACCAGGGCAGTGCCATGAATAAGAGCCATCCGCCGCATAGTGCGTAAGTGCTTTGAAGAACGGTGGCGGCAGGCTATCCAGATAAGCTTTTGCTTCGCGGATAATCAAGCGTGCGACGAATTCCGGCGTGTCTTCATTCATATGGATAAAGCCGTGCAGTTCGCGTAATACATCATTTGGAATATGGCGCGAAGTGCGAGTTTCGCCATGAAGAAAGATTGGGATTTCTTCGTTACGATAGCGTATTTCGGTGACGAATTTACGTAACTGCTCAATCGCTTCAGGCTTTTCTTCAATGAACTCATTATCGTCAATTGAAAGAATGAACGCCGAAGCCCGGCTTTGCTGCTGAGCAAACGAGGTCAGGTCACCGTAACTGGTTACACCAAGGACTTCAAAGCCTTCTTCTTCGATGGCTTTTGCCAAGACGCGAATGCCTAATCCTGAAGAATTTTCAGAGCGGAAGTCTTCATCGATGATGATGACGGGGAAACGAAATTTCATTAAAACCCTTTATAAATTTGCTTTAAGGTTTGCTTAAACCGTATGAACTTTAGTAAGAGAAGACAACTGCATCAGCAAAACAGTACTAAATATACGGTGGGCTGATGTGCACAAGGCAACCTGTATTAAAGATCACAGTAATTTAAATTAAATTTTAGGTAGGGTAACGCCTACCTGTCCTTGATACTTCCCACCCCGGTCTTTGTAACTGGTTTCGCAAACATCATCTTCATCAGCTTCGAAGAACAACACTTGTGCACAACCTTCGTTCGCATAAATCTTGGCTGGTAGCGGGGTGGTGTTACTGAACTCTAATGTGACATAGCCTTCCCACTCTGGTTCGAATGGCGTGACGTTCACAATGATGCCGCAACGCGCATAAGTGGATTTACCTAAACAAATGGTCAACACATTCCGTGGGATGCGGAAATATTCCACAGTACGGGCCAGGGCGAAAGAGTTAGGAGGAATAATGCAATAGTCTGCATTCACTTCTACAAATGAATTGGGATCAAAGTTTTTAGGATCAACTATCGTGCTATTGAGGTTGGTAAACAGCTTGAATTCTTTGGAGCAACGAATATCGTAACCATAACTGGAAGTGCCATAGGAAACCATGCGGTTTCCATCAGGGGATGTCTTAACCTGATTCGGCTCGAACGGCTCAATCATGCCATGTTGTTCCGCCATCTTGCGTATCCATTTGTCCGATTTAATGCTCATAATCCAACCTATTAAATTATTAGTATAAAAAGCTTAGAAGATAAAAAAGCGGAGTTTAGAACTCCGCTTTTTCTTACTACTTAATAACCGTGAATAATAACAATAATTAAACTAATTTTTGCAATTATTTTTGGCAATGACAAGGTCAACTTAATGCTTATCGCCACCCAATTCAATGCTGTAACGCCAGAATTGGTCTTCCGCTTCAAAGATTACTTTTGAAGCTTCAGGATCGCGGCTACCAGCCGGGTATTGATGCACAGGTTTGCGATTCTCAGCCCAAGCTTTAACTACCGGATCAACCAAGCGCCATTGGGCTTCTGCTTCACTGATGTGCAGGTAATTAGAGTTATCACCTTCCATCAGGTTAAGCAATAAAGCTTCGTAAGCATCAACGGTGTCATCACCTTCTTGACGATTCGCCGCATCTAGTTGGATAGTGCGCGTTTTGATATCCAGGCCTGGAATTTTAGATTGAATTTCCATCTTGATACATTCACGTGGCTGAATACCGATAATCAACCAGTTTTGATCCTGATCATTGATTTGCATTGGCGCTTTTTTGAAGCGGATTGAAATGCGAGTATCAGCTTCATGCAAGCGTTTTGCAGTGCGGATGTAGAACGGCACACCTTTCCAGCGTGGATTGTCGATGAATAATTTAAGCGCAGCATAAGTTTCAACAACGCTGGAACTGTCACCTAATTCTTCCAAATAACCTGGTACACGTTCACCATTGACTTCACCGGCAGCATATTGTGCGCGGAAAGCGTATTTATCCAACTCATTTACCGGAATAGGGCGAATCTCTTCCAGCACTTTGATCTTGGCATCACGTACACCTTCAGGTGTAAGGTCTTTTGGTTGCTCCATTGCGGTCAATGCCAATGTCTGCAATATGTGACTTTGCAACATGTCACGCAATGCGCCAGTGCTATCGTAGAACTGTGTACGGTCACCTACACCCAACATCTCAGTGTTAGTGATTTGTACATGGTCGATGTATTGGTTGTTCCAGATTGGTTCCAGGATGGTGTTGGTAAAACGTTGTAGCAAGATGTTTTGTAGCGCTGATTTACCGAGGTAGTGGTCAATACGGTAGATTTGGCTTTCTTTCAAATGCTTGCTGATTGATTTTTGCAGTTCTTGCGCACTTGGTAAATCGGTACCAAATGGTTTTTCAATCACGACACGACGCCAATGGCCGTCTTTTTCTGTGACCAGACCTACTTCGGCTAATTGATCTACGACCGGGGCAAAATCGACCGGACGTACGGATAAGAAGTATGCAATGTTTTGCGGGAAGACGGTATCAAATACCAATTTCGCTCTTAAGTTTTTGAATGCGTCTGGATCGTTAGGTGGGTTCGCATGGTAGTAATTACGTGCGATAAAACGCTCAAATACTTTTGGATCGTAACCCTTTTTGAATTTAGCATCCAACATGCTTTTGATTTCGTCGCGCCACGCAGCCAGGCTAATGTCTTGACGGCCAACGGATAAAATCTTGAGTTCAGCAGGCAGCCGACCAATAGAATCGAGACGGAACAGGCCTGGCATGAGTTTAACGCGGGATAAGTTGCCGCTAGCGCCAAATAGCACAAGGGTACATGGGTCAATTTTACTCATTTATAAACCTTTAAAATAGGTGATCTTTTAAAAGCAGTGCCAATGTAAACACATTACAAGCAAACAATTAAAAGCGAAAGGCCGCACCTTCCACATGGTCAACATGCTTCAGGCACAGCCTAGTTTTACTTAAAACACACTAGTGTAGCTTAGTGCTTCTTAACAGCATGGCCACCAAAGCCATTGCGCATCATAGAAAGCAGCTTGAAGCTAAAGCCAGAGTCATCCTGGCTTCTGAAGCGTGCTTGTAACGCTGATGTAAGCACTGGGGCAGCTACACCTTGTTCAACTGATTCCATTACAGTCCAACGACCTTCACCGGAGTCTGCTACATATGGAGCGATTGTTGTCAGTTCTTGATCAGCCTTAAGCGCATCAGCAGTAAGATCAAGTAACCAGCTACGAACAACAGAACCGTGACGCCATAACTCTGTGATTTGCGCCAGATCAAGATCGAACTCTTCTTTACCTTTGATGAGGTCTAGGCCTTCAGCCATAGCTTGCATCATGCCGTATTCAATACCGTTATGGATCATTTTTGTGAAGTGACCAGAACCGATTGGACCTACATGTGCCCAGCCGCGATGTGGTGCTGGTGCTAATGCTTTTAAGAATGGTGTTACAGCTTCAGCTACTTCTGGAGTTGCGCCTACCATTAAACAGTAACCGTTGTCTAAACCCCAAATACCACCTGATGTACCTGAATCCATAAAGCCGATGCCTTGCTCTGCAAGCATCGCGCCGCGACGTTGACTGTCTTTATAATTTGAGTTGCCGCCGTCGATGATGATGTCACCTTTGTTCAGCATTGGAATTAAATCTTTGATTTGGTTTTCTGTGATATCGCCTGCTGGCAACATCATCCAAACGATTTTTTGACCATCTAATTTGCTCACTGCATCTGCAACTGAAGTTGCAGGAATCAAACCTTCTTTGGTTGCAAGGCCATTCACCACGTCTGCATTAAAGTCAAAGCCAACCACTTCAATTTTGTGGCGAAGTAAGCGGGTTGCCATGTTGCCACCCATTTTGCCAAGACCAATCATTGCTAATTTCATTGTAATTTATACCTTTTATAGAGGATTATGAATCATCAACCTTGTGGGTTAGATAGATTCGGAGGATAAGTTTTATGTAATATTTTACAGCGGCATAATTATAGCAAATACAAGCGATCTTCACAAAACGTGGCAGAACATTCTTCTAATACTTAGGAAATCCGCTGGATTTTCATAAAAGAAATCAAAGCATAAAGAAAATTAATGCCAGGCAGGATATAATTTCCGCTAACTTTTTCATGTTAACAAGTTCGAAACCAATTCAATATCAAAGTTCAAGGTAATCGCAATGACCAGTAATGTAGCAACCCGATGGCAGTCTTTTAATTCCCAGACCGAAATCAACCAAGCCACCACTCAACGTATCCTAGATGCAGCAAAAGAAGCTATCGCAAAACATGGTAATTTTTTGATTGTATTAGCAGGTGGATCTACTCCCAAAAACGTGTATGAGCTATTAGCTAAAGCAGATGCCGACTGGAGCAAATGGCATGTTTATTATAATGATGACCGTTGCTTGCCTGTCGACCATCCAGAACGTAATAGTTTAATGGCGGCAAAAGCCTGGCTTGATCATGTAGCGATTCCGAAATCACAGATTTTTGATATTCCTACCGAATTAGGCCCAATTGAAGGCGCAAAAGCCTATGCAAGAACCTTGGCTGGTTTGAGGACGTTTGACTTGGTATTGTTAGGTTTAGGAGAAGACGGCCATACTGCCAGCTTGTTCCCCGGCCAGACGGTAGATAATAGTGCCGATGCTGTGCCGGTATTCAATGCGCCTAAACCACCTGCGGAGCGCGTGACGATTAGTCAGAACCGTTTAAACGATACGCATGAAGTTATCTTTTTAGTGACAGGGGCTGGTAAACAAGAGGCCGTGGATAATTGGCGCAAAGGCGTAAAGATTCCTGCTACTTTGATTGCACCCGCTTGCGGTGTGGATGTGTATAGTTTTGGTGTTGCATTGAATTAGACAGTAACCTGATTGCATTAAATCAGAAAATAAAAAGCCAGCGAATGCTGGCTTTTTTATGAGCATCATTAAAGCGTTATTTAATGCTGTGGATTGTTAGTTAACCAATCAATTACTTGTTGAGCATTTTGGTCAGGTGGAAAAACCGGGTAAAACACTTTTACTATGAGGCCCTCTTTAATAATCAACGTCAGACGCTTGTAAAGCTCAGCAGTAAAAATCGCCGTCTTAACCTCAAAGGTAGGAAGCTGGAGTAATTTTTTAAGATGTAGCGTTGGGTCACTCAGCAGAGGAAAGGGTAGGTGCAATCGGTGCCACACTTCGTATTGATAATCTGTGTTTTGCGAGCTGAGGCCAAAAACATTTGTATTTAATGCCTGTAGCGACAGGAAATGATCCCGAAAACTACATGATTGTGGTGTACAACCTCTCGCACCAGGAATCTGGTCCCAGCCGTCAGGTAAAGGCACGCCGGGCTGGCCTGTCATGGGGTAAATGTAGATAACAGTTAATCCATGCAATTCGCCAATATTGATAGTTTTGCCACCTGTAACGTGGAGGCTGATAGGCGGCAAGGCTAAGCCTTCGAGGTGTTTTGCTGCGTCGTCGTCAGTAGGAGCGGGCAGGTTTTTAGGAAGCTCATTATGAGTAGTCATGTACTTCTTCCAGAAACCAGCACTGGTTGGTTTTGATAAATACATACTCATACAGCCAATCAGTGTCTGGCATGAATATGGAAACAATTACTCGGTTTTTATCTTGAGGTTTAATCGTATGAGTTAAACCATGTTTGCTTTCATAGTCCTTCAATGTTGGCTGATTAACTTCATCGGCTTTGGAAATAAAGTCTATTTGCACAGAAGTGGGTTCATCACCATCCGGGTAATAAATTAGTTTCAAGGGATACTTTGTTCTCTGTAAAGAGAACGGCTTGTCTGTTATCCAATGTGCAAAGAAATGCTCAAAATTTTCATCGTGACTAGTTTTACAAGTTAGATGTTTGCCAGTACATGCCGCTAAAGAGGTTAACAAGACAGCGATCAAAATTTTGCGCATGTGCGTTACTGCTAGCTAGGTATTTTGGATAACAATATTCGGGAACTTACTGCTGTGGTCCAAGCTAGCATTGGCGATTTTGCTCGCTGTTTTGCGTGCGATTTCCTTGTAGATGTTAGCGACTTTACTATCAGGCTCTGCCACCACAGTAGGTTTCCCACCATCGGCTTGCATGCGGATATTGATATCCAGTGGCAAGCTGCCGAGTAGATCTACGTTGTAGTCTTTACTCATTAATTCACCACCACCAGCACCGAAGATATGTTCTTCGTGACCGCAGTTCGAACAGATATGCGTGCTCATGTTTTCTACAATGCCTAAAATAGGGATGCCGACTTTCTCGAACATTTTCAGGCCTTTGCGGGCGTCTAATAAGGCAATGTCCTGTGGTGTGGTCACAATCACCGCACCCGTAACTGGAATTTTTTGCGCCAGCGTCAATTGAATATCGCCGGTACCCGGTGGCAAGTCGATGACTAAATAATCAAGGTCACGCCATTTAGTATCACGTAACAATTGTTCCAATGCGCCAGTGACCATGGGTCCACGCCATACCATAGGTGTATCGGTGTCGACTAAAAAGCCGATACTCATGGCTTGAATGCCGTGGGCTGTCATAGGCTCCATACTTTTACCGTCCGAGCTTTTAGGCCGGCCGCTAATGCCCAGCATCTGTGGTTGGCTAGGGCCGTAGATGTCAGCATCCAACAAGCCAACACTCGCACCTTCTGCGGCTAAGGCTAGTGCGAGATTGACTGAGGTGGTTGATTTGCCGACGCCACCCTTGCCTGATGCTACTGCAATGATGTTCTTAACAGTCGGCAGCAGGTTAACACCGCGCTGCACACTATGGGCAGCGATACGACTGCCGACATTCACTGTGATACTGCCGATTTCAGGAATCGTTTGTAACTGCTGGCTTACCAGCGATTTGATAGTTTCAAATTGACTCTTAGCCGGATAGCCCAAGACAATATCCAGGCTGACATTGTTACCATCCAGTTTGATGTTTTTGACAGACTTGCCCGTCACAAAATCACGGCCAGTGTTCGGGTCAATCAGGGTTTGTAGTGCAGCTTGAATCGCATTTTCGGTTAGGGCCATGACTTAATTTCTTTTCATTAAAGGTAATGCTGATTTTAACTTATGTGGGATGCCTCGTCATTTGCTAAAATAGCGTTTTAGCTTAATCAGAACATTAACTCATGTCGCGTAAAATACTCGTTACCTCTGCATTGCCTTACGCCAATGGCAGTATTCATCTAGGCCATCTCGTGGAATATATCCAAACGGATATTTGGGTACGTTTTCAAAAAATGCAGGGAAATACTGTCCATTACGTTTGTGCAGATGATACCCATGGTACGCCGATCATGTTGCGTGCGGAGAAAGAGGGCATCACGCCTGAAGCCTTAATTGATAATGTGCACAAAGAACACAGTGCAGATTTCGCTGACTTCCTGGTCGATTTTGATAATTACTACTCAACCAACGCACTTGAAAACAAAGAACTTTCCCAAAGTATCTATAAAAAATTAAAAGCTGCCGGAAAAATCTCGACCAAAACCATTGAGCAGTTTTATGACCCGCTCAAAAACATGTTCCTGCCAGACCGTTTCATCAAAGGCGAGTGTCCTAAGTGTCATGCCAAAGACCAGTATGGCGATTCATGTGAAGTATGTGGTGCGACTTATAACCCGACTGAGCTGATTAACGCTTATTCTGCGGTTTCTGGCGCTACGCCCATCCGTAAAGAAACAGAGCACTATTTTTTCAAACTTTCAGAATGTGAAGATTTTTTGAAACAATGGACACGTCAAGGTTCTGGTACAGATAAAGCCACTTTGCAAGGCGAAGCCGCTAATAAGATGGGTGAGTGGTTTGAAAATGGCCTGAACGACTGGGATATCTCTCGCGATGCGCCTTATTTCGGCTTTGAGATTCCAGATGCGCCAGGAAAATATTTCTATGTATGGCTAGACGCACCCATTGGCTACATGGCGAGCTTCAAAAAGCTTTGTGAGATGAAGGGGCTGGACTTCGACGAGTATTGGAAACAAGACTCAACGACTGAGCTTTATCACTTTATTGGTAAAGATATTTTGTATTTCCATGCTTTATTCTGGCCTGCGACTTTGGAATACAGTGGCCATCGCAAACCAACCAAGATATTCGCTCACGGCTTCTTAACCGTGAACGGTGAGAAAATGAGTAAATCACGTGGTACGTTTATCACCGCGCGCAGTTATTTAGACCATATCAAGAATCCTGAATATCTACGCTATTACTACGCGGCCAAATTAAACAGCACGATGGAAGACATTGACTTGAATCTTGAGGATTTTGTCGCCCGCGTAAATAGTGACCTTGTTGGCAAGTACATTAATATTGCCAGCCGGACTGCCGGGTTTATCAATAAACTCTTCAACGGTGAAATTACACAGATAGACAATTCTCCGGTCATTGATGAAATGAGAAGAGTATCCTCATTAATTGCGGAATCTTATGCTGAACGCGAGTATGGGAAAGCTTTGCGCGAGATCATGCGTCTAGCTGATTTAGCAAATGCAAATATCGCAGATGCGGCGCCTTGGCTTAAAGCTAAACAGGATGGTACGGATGCAAGAACGTCTCTTGAATTAGATTGCTCTGCTGCAATGGAAATGTTTCGTTTGTTAACAATTTATTTAAAGCCAGTACTGCCAAACTTGGCTGCGAATATCGAAACATTCCTAAATATTTCTCCATTAACGTGGGCTTCAGTTCATACGCCATTAAAAAATGGTCATCGTATTAATAATTATGCACACCTTATTACCCGTATAGATCCGAAACAGATTGAAGCTATGACAGAAGCGAATAAAGAAAATCTGCAAGCGACACCAGCAGTCGCGCAAGTAACTAGTGCACCAGTAAGTACTTTGCCAGAGGTAGAGTACATCTCCATTGATGATTTCACTAAAGTGGATTTACGTATCGCCAAAATCGTCAATGCCGAGCATGTTGAGGGCGCAGAAAAGCTTTTGAAATTAACGTTGGATATCGGTGAGGTACAACCCCGTCAAGTCTTTGCAGGTATCAAGTCGGCTTATGATCCAGAAACGTTGAAAGGGCGCTTGACCGTGATGGTAGCAAATTTAGCACCGCGCAAAATGAAGTTTGGCCTAAGTGATGGCATGGTGCTCGCAGCCAGTGATGAACGTGGCGGACCCTTTATTTTATCACCCGATGTAGGCGCACAGCCTGGCATGCGCGTTAAGTAGAATGGATAAATCAAGTCTCCTGTAGAAAACCCTGCACTGAGCTCAGAGCTATCTGAAATTGTAAATTTATAATCTTGTAATATTTCTTCGGTTCAAAAAGAAATTTATATAAAGGAAATTGAATGAAATTAAGTCACGGATCATTATTAGCAATTCTATTATTTTCAGGGCAAGTAATGGCTGCCGATACTAATGTCAAAACAGCGGTTGGTGGTGGCTTGGGGGCTGCAGCCGGCACGGCTATTGGAGGCGCAGTAGGTGGCAGTAATGGTGAGGTATTGGGCGGAGCTGTGGGTGGTGGTTTAGGTGGGGCAGTGACTACTAAAGGCGAAGGCCAAGCTGGTGCGGTGATTGGGGGAGCAGCAGGTGGCGCAGGTGGTGCCTATGTGGGCCGAAAAGTAAGTGGGACCGGTACAGGCGCCGTGGTAGGTGCAGGCTTAGGTGGTGCAGGTGGCGCGGTGGCTGGTAAGGTTATTGATGAATCCACTGGTACTAGAGCCTCTACCAGTACTGCAGTTAATACTAGTGGTTATCATGACCATAACCACAAAAATAAACATAAGCATAAACACGGCAAAGGTCACTATAAACATAATCATCATGATTAATGTGGTGTAGTTTAATAAATAAAAAAAGCCGCATATGCGGCTTTTTTTACTCTTTGCTATTGTGTGTATTATTTTAGTTTTTTGCATCAACCTTTACTTTAGTTTCTGCTTTGGTTTTGGTGTCACTTTTAGCTACAGTTTTTGTAGCAATTGCCGTGGTTACTGTTGTTTTGCCTGAGACAGATACATTTTTACGAACATTTTCTAATGTGGCCGCCCCAATGCCATCTACTTTTTCCAATTCATCCACTGACTTAAAGCCGCCGTTCTTTTTACGATAATCTACAATAGCTTGCGCTTTAACAGGGCCAACACCTTCTAATGACTCTAATTCTGCTTGTGTTGCAGTATTAAGATTAATCGCTGCAAAAGCATTAAAACTCAAGATTAAAAGAGTACCCAAAATTAATAACATCTTATTCATTTTTCTTATTCTCCATTTTTAGATTTTTTAAAGATTGATTGAAGCAATAACATCATATCCCAAGCTTTGGAGAATAAAACCCAGCTGAATTACTAGGTTTTTGGCGTTAAATAATGTTTAAAGTTGCTTAACTTTAGCTTTGCGCACGCTATGCCATGCATTCATCATGAATTGCCTGTAATGCTGCCAGAGGATCGCTTGCTTTCGTAATCGGACGACCAATCACAAGGTAGCTGGAACCCATTATTAAAGCAGCTTTTGGAGTGGCAACGCGTTTCTGGTCGTCTAGGCTGGAACTCGTTGGTCGTATGCCTGGGGTGACCAGGCAGAAATCCGGGCCTAATTTTTTTCGCAACTTAGGTGCTTCAGCTGCAGAGCAGACTACACCATCAAGCCCAGCATCGCGAGTGAGCTTTGCTAATCTAACTACATGATTATCCAAAGTGCCTTTAATGCCAATTTTCTTAAATGCTGCCTCATTCATACTTGTGAGTACAGTGACGGCAATTAACAATGGTGAATTGGCATTGGCCTCTACTGCCTGCTTTGCGGCTTGCATCATTTCTAGCCCACCGCTGGCATGCACATTGAGCATCCAGACACCCAGGTTAGTGGCCGCACTGCAGGCTTTTGCGACCGTATTGGGAATGTCATGAAACTTCAAATCCAGGAATACGCCGTATTCTAACTTAGCTAGTTTTTCAACAAATTGAGGCCCGGTGGCTGTAAATAGCTCTTTACCAACTTTTAGTCTGCATAAAGCTGGGTCTAGTTTTTTTACGAGTTCCCAGGCACTCTTTTCGTCAGCATAATCTAATGCGACTATGATTTTGGGATCACGGATTTTAGGATCGTTGGTTGCGGAATTTTTGGCGGTCATTTATTAGATTCACTATTTATGAGCGGTTTCACTGGGTTCTGCAGGCAGTGCCTCCCAGGCATTACAAGCTGGACATTGCCAGTGATGGTGCTTGGCTTTAAAGCCACATTGCTCACAATAATAAGCGCTGCGGTTACCGATGGCATGGCGCACAGCTTGCTGCATCAGTTGGGTATCTAGTTGGCTTTTTCCGGCCTTGGTATTACTGGTAGACTCTACAATAGCCCTAGCCTGTAATAACTGGTCAAGCGTATTCAGGCTCGGCTTTTTAATGAGTTCGGTACGGGCTAATTTGGCAGCACTTTCTGCACCTTCTTCTGCAAGTGTTGCTTCATATAACACGTTGAGTAGAGACGGCAGTTTATAAGTCTGCTGATACGTTTGAAGAAGCTGTAAGCCTTCTTGTGTTTGGCCTAGGGCACGATAGCTATTTAGCAGTTTGGGTGCGATTAAACCCAAGTATTCCGGTTTCTGGAATTCAATCCGTTTCCAAACGGATATGGCTACTTTGTGTTCACCTGCTTCAACTTCCATGTCACCAAGCAGCACATTGGCACGCACACAGTTTTTGTTTGCATTTAAGGCCTGCTCCAAGTCAAAGCGGGCGGTATGAATGTCATTAGCTAGTTTTGAGCTGACCGCCATTTCGCAGTAATAATGTGAAATTTCAATGCGGAAGGGGATACCTGACAATCGTTCTAATTCAGTTGCAGCTTTAATGGCGCGCTGCCATTCACGTTCGCGTACATAAATTTCCAGCAAGGCGCGTAAAGCTGGCTGACGATAACGGTCATCATTTAACGATTCAAATAATTCTTCTGCACGGTCCAGTAAACCAGCTTTCAGGTAATCCTGTGCTAATTCCGCAGTGACCGCTGTTCTTTGCTGTGGCTCTAAGTCTTTTTTTTCTAACAGGTTGAGATGCAGGTGGATGGCTCTATCCACTTCACCCCGTCGCCTGAATAAGCTTCCTAGCGCGAAATGGAGTTCTAATGAGTCGGTATTGGCCTGCACGGCTTCTGTAAAAGCTTCAATGGCTTTATCGTGCTGATTGGTGATCAGAAAATTTAAGCCCTTGAAGTAGGCTGCAGGTAGTGCGGTAGACTCGGCCAGCAATTGCTTCAGATCGACGCGCGCGGCTAACCAGCCCAGGCTGAAAAAGAGCGGTAAGGCTAATAGCCACCAGAATTCAAATTCCATTGTAGTTAACTTTATTGATTGGAAGGATGGTGTTGGTAATGACCATAAGGGGGCGATTAATTAGGCTATAAATGCAATTTTACCTAAGGCTTACTACAATCGCTAAACAAATTTTCACGCGCGTGTATTTGGCAAAATCCGGATAAAAAAACGGCAGCCTAAGCTGCCGTTTCTGTTACTACTAAGGTTAACCTAAATCAACCCGTTCACGCAGTTCTTTCCCTGCTTTAAAATGCGGTACATGTTTTTCAGGTACCTGTACTTTGCTGCCGGTTTTAGGGTTACGCCCCAAACGCGGTGGACGGTAATTCAAGCTAAAACTTCCAAAGCCACGAATCTCGATACGCTCGCCAGTGGCAAGGTTATCAGACATCGCATCCAAAATTGCCTTAACTGATAACTCGGCATCTTTTACCACAAGTTGTGGAAATCGCTCTGCAAGTAAGGTAATTAGCTCAGATTTAGTCATGCTTTTTTGTGCCTTATATTATTACTTTTATCGCTACTTTTTAACGTAGCTTATTTTTTGCTATCTAATTTAGCTTTTAATAAAGCACCTAAGTTGGTAGTGCCGGCAGCAGCGCCGTCATCTGGAACTGGTGATGAATCTTTAGCTTTAGCAGATTTAGCTTTAGGCTTAGCATCTGACTTGTCATCAGAAGAGCTTGTAGCGCCTGATGGATCAGCTGACAATTGTTTAACGCCTAGAGAAATACGCTCTTTTTCAACGTCGATGGCTAAGATCACTGCTTGTAGCTCGTCACCTTTTTTGAAGTTACGGATTGCTTCTTCACCAGTTTGTGTCCATGACAGATCAGACAAATGCACTAAACCGTCGATACCACCTGGCAAGCCGATGAATACGCCAAAGTCAGTGATAGATTTGATTTGGCCTGAAACTTTGTCACCTTTATGGTGTGTTGCAGAGAAATCATCCCAAGGATTAGCTTGGCATTGTTTCATACCTAATGATAAGCGACGACGCTCTTCATCGATCTCAAGGATCATGACTTCAACTTCGTCACCTAATTGTGCGATTTTGCCTGGGTGAATGTTTTTGTTCGTCCAGTCCATTTCTGAAACGTGAACTAAACCTTCAATACCTGGCTCGATTTCAACGAATGCGCCGTAGTCAGTCAAGTTAGATACTTTACCGAACAGGCGTGTGTTCACTGGGTAACGGCGGCTTAATGCAACCCATGGGTCGTCACCTAATTGTTTGATACCTAATGAAACACGGTTTTTCTCTTGATCGAATTTCAAGATTTTCGCTTCAACTTCTTCACCTACTGTGAGCACTTCTGATGGGTGCTTAACGCGACGCCATGCCAAGTCAGTAATGTGTAGCAAGCCATCGATACCGCCCAAGTCAACGAATGCGCCGTAGTCAGTAATATTTTTAACGATACCTTTAACCACTGCACCTTCGGTCAATGTGCCCATCAATGCTTCGCGGTCTGCACCCATGCTAACTTCCATTACAGCACGGCGTGAAACAACGATGTTGTTACGTTTACGATCTAACTTGATTACTTTTAAGTCACATTCTTTGTTTTCGAACGGTGTAGTGTCTTTAACAGGACGCACATCTACCAATGAACCTGGT
>PERG01000016.1 GCA_002928535.1 Methylotenera sp.
CATAATCGAAATAATCAATAAACTCAGATAACTATCCAAAAGTTATCATCTCTTTTTCCCACATATATATTTCACATTATTATTGCTTTACCTAGTAGCTCCTTCAACATTGAGCTGACCCGCATTCTTCAAATTATAAAATTCAAACTCAGTTATCTAAATTCAAGTATTGGCTTAGTTGTTGAGTGGATGTAGGCCAAAATGAACCTATCTTGTAGGATAATCATTAGTCCATTCGGCCTATTGCAGCCTATGTAAGGAAGCGTACATTGGCAATTCAGGTATTAACACATTGATTCTATTTAGTTTTAATTCTGGCTTTGTATTGCCTATAGATTATGAAATAAATTAAGTGTGTGAATCCTCATAGTTTTCTTTTTTAGCCGCTAAAGGAGAATTTAAAATGAACAAATTTATTTTGGCATTAAACCGTTTTATAGGCGATGAAGAGGGTGTGACCGCAATTGAGTATGGCTTAATCGCAGCCTTAATTGCTGTGGTTATTATCGTTGCAGCTGCCTTGGTCGGTACGCGATTGACTTGCTTGTTTAACAGGGTTGCAAGTTGCTTGATCAGTTCAACCAGCGGTACTTGTCAAACAGCTTGTCCATAACAGCTAAAAGACTAGGCGTATGGGCTTGATGCTCTAAAACAGCCGTTAATAACAAGGCATCAGGTCCACTACTCTAAAGTTGAACGCTTAAAGGAAATCATCATGAAAAACCTGACTATAGCTCTAAAACGTTTTATCGACGACGAGCAAGGTGTGACCGCCATAGAGTATGGTTTGATCGCAGCTTTAATAGCGGTAACGATCATTGTTGCAGCCGCGTTAACCGGTACTCGCTTGACTTGCTTGTTTAACAGGGTTGCGGATTGCTTCGTCGGCCCAGCTAATGGCACTTGCCAGACAGCATGTCCATAGTAGCTGCTTGATAGCAAATCATGGGCTCGATTACCTTAAACCAGCTGCTTAATTTGAGCCATCCAACGTATGGCTCTGCAGATGACAAGCACTTAGCAGCATCTGGTTTAGGGCAATCGAAAAATGTGTGCTATCACTAAGTGAGCCACATGTGTAATGCGTCCTAGATTGAGAATTGGATGAATTTAAATGAATCCAAACATCATTGATTTTGCAGTCTTGTCGACATTAGTCTTATTGCTGGTGGTTGCGGCATGGCAAGACATTAAACAGCATCGAATTTCGAATCGCATTGTTTTGCTCGGTGTGTTACTCGGATTTATGTTTAACGGATTAATACCTGAGGGGCAGGGCTTTAACAGTCCCGCCCCCGGTGGGTTAGGCTGGTTAGCTGGACTGACGGGCTTAGGCATGGGGATGGCAGTATTGCTACCATTCTACTGGTTACGCGCCATGGGCGCCGGCGATGTGAAGTTGATGGGAATGGTGGGTGCCATTCTCGGGCCAGGTCAAGTACTGGGTGCATTACTGGGTACGTTTCTAATGGGTGGTGTAATGGCCTTAGTCATTGCGCTACGGGCAGGAGCCATGATGCGTTTGCTGGGAAACGTGAAGTTTATGCTATTTGACGGCATGGTAAAGGTGAGTACCGGGCAGGCACCGACTATGGATGATGTATCGCAGTCGGTAGGAAAGCTACCCTACGCGCTGGCCATTGCAGTCGGTACAGTAGGCTACCTGATATGGCGACGTCTTATGTGGGTGAACGCTGTGGGATGGTGGTAAACGATGATATAAGACCGATGCTGTCAAGCAGGCTCCAACAACACAAATAACAGACCAGGGATAGTAATAACAAGAGATAGAGAAGTAGTAGCAATAAGGCACCGTCAAAGTCGTCAATAATAATTGGGGGCACGAAAATGATAATTGCCACACAATCACAACATGAGAACGCTGTTGAAGCAGAACGGCGCTCTACACAACAGTTGCCTCGTCTACCCAGTAGCGTTGAAGAAACCGGTCTTAGCTTTTTATTCCTAGTCGAGTTACTCACCAAAACCCTCTTCATGCGCGGCCAGCTCAGGCTGGTCGACATTGCCCAGTACTCCAAACTTTCCGTGAGTGTTTTAGAGCCTTTATTGGCTTTTATGCGCACCGAACGTTTGTGCGAAGTATCGCGTAGCAGCGAAACTGAAACAGCCACTTCCTATAGCCTGACAGAACTTGGGCGCTTGCGTGCGGAAGATTTTCTACAAAAAAGCCAGTATGTAGGCGCCGCACCGGTCAGCCTGGAGGCTTATGTTGATCAGGTGCATAAACAATCTGTGGCTGACATGGTGGTGACCCGTGAGAGATTAAACAAAGTATTCAGCGAAGTTGTGGTGAAAGAAAGTATTCTTCGGCAATTTGGCGCAGCCATGAATTCAGGCCGTGCGATTTTCGTCTACGGGCCCGCAGGTAGCGGTAAGACCTTTCTCGCCGAGCGATTGGCTGGCTTGCTGACTGGCAATGTAGCCATTCCGCATGCCATTGTGGTGGATAGCGAAGTCATTCAGGTATTTGACCTACATGCCCACGTGCCTTTCCTTCCTGAAGTGGGCGACTCTCTGATGATTGATCGCAGGCAGTCAGCGGATCATCGGTGGGTGATGTGCCACCGGCCTGTCATCAAGACTGGCGGTGAATTGACCCTATCCATGCTGGATCTGGACTTTAATGAAAGTGCGCGTTTCTACCAGGCGCCTCCACAAGTAAAAGCGAATAATGGCCTGCTACTCATTGATGATCTGGGCCGGCAAATCACGCCTGCCATTGACATCATGAACCGGTGGATCGTACCGCTGGACCGGCGCCTCGATTATCTAGCCCTACATACAGGTAAGAAATTCGTCATTCCGTTTGATGTGATCGTGGTGTTTTCTACCAATATGCCGCCCAGTGAACTTGCAGACGAGGCATTCCTGCGCCGACTAGGTTACAAAATTTATGTCGGTCCACTAGATGAAGATGCTTACCGGCAGGTTGCAAGGCAGGTTTGTGATGATTTACAGATACCGTATACAGATGCAGGGATTAACTACTTGCTACACGAGCGTCATTACAAGGAAAACCGGCCTTTGATGGCCTGTATTCCAAGGGAGATACTGGGTCAGGCCAGAGACGCAGCCCGCTACGAAGGGGCACCAACGGAGTTATCAGAAGTTTTTTTGGAGTGGGCATGGAATAACCATTTTGCACATGATTAACGGTGTAAACGGTTAATTTAAGACAAGAAAAGAGAGGTGCCAAAATGAAAAACACAAGAGCGTTAGTCATGATCGTCGTATCACTGGTCATAGGATTGTTTGCTGTCATTATGGCGTCGCGATGGATAGCAGAACAAACTTCATTGGCCACCAGCAAAGTGGTTGTAGCTACCAAAGATGTTGACTTAGGGACGCGGCTGGCGCCTGAAATGCTGACCTTGGTCGAGTGGCCTAGAACGAGTGTACCTGCGGGTGCCATTCAGGATCAAAACGCATTGCTCAAGGACCCTCAGTCACAAGAGCCGCGCGTCGTGAAGGTAAGTGTGTTCAAGGGTGAACCCATACTTGAATCCAAGCTGGCTCCAGTGGGTACCAAGGGTGGGTTGTCAGCAGTCATTAAAGAAGGTAAGCGTGCGATTACCGTCCGGGTTAACGATGTGGTCGGTGTGGCTGGCTTCGCGCTGCCAGGTAACTATGTCGATATCCTGGTCAACACCGATGATGATAGAAGCAAGCCTGATGGCCGCAATAAGACAGTTTCCAAAATCGTGCTTGAGAATATTTTAGTGTTAGCAGTCGCACAAGAGTCTGGTCGCGATGATACTAAACCTAAAGTAGTCAGTGCGGTGACTTTAGAGGTATCGCCTGAGCAAGCTGAAAATCTTGACCTAGCACGTAGCGTGGGTACGCTTTCTCTGGTACTTAGAAATCAAATCGATACTGCAGCCGTAACGACCGATGGGGCTAACAAGCAGCAATTGCTCCAACGTGTGAATGATACTGAGGTTGCCAGACCCGTTGAGGTCGCTGCACCTATGGCGAAAGCAGTTCCGAGCAGACCACGTGTTATCGCCTATAAACAGCGTGTTGCCCAAGTTGAATCGTCAAGAGCTGACCGTGACTGTGTGGAAGTCATCAAGGAAGGAGCACGCCATGTGGAATGTTTCTAGACAAGCTGAAAGTACAGGTACTCAACGTACGGGTAAAAATTCAGAGAGAAAATCCTTGTTAGCCAATCACCTGATAGAAGGGAGTGCTAAATTGAATAATACTGACAATTCTATTGAGCTAATGGATAGCAGACCGGTGCTGATGCATCGCGCGCTATCCTGGTTTGCGTGCGCGATCATGTGCGCGCTGTGTAGTATCGCGATGCCTGCCATGAGCGCTCCCGCGGCGGCCAAGCAGGCACCTTGCCAATCGGTTCAAGTAGGCAAGAGCTACGTGATCAGACTGGGCCAGATCGAGATTGTGCCGCTTACAGTAAGTGCTAAGCGGATATTCATTGGCGGCCTCTCTTCAGGTTATGCCGGCAAGCCGGAAGAAGTGAAAGAAGGCACCCCGAATGCGGCACGCCCTGCGTCAAATCAGACGGCCGTCTCTAATGGCGTTGCAGATGTCGATGTGGTGTTGCTCAGTCCTAAAGAGCTTTATTTATTAGGCAAGAAAACCGGCACCATGAATGTGATTCTGCAAGGCCAAAATGACCAATGTACGGTGATGAATGTCATGGTGATGCTGGATGCTACTGCTTTGCAAGATACATTAGGGCAACTTATTCCAGGTCAAAAAGGCATTAAGGTTAGCGCTGTAGATAATACCTATATCCTATCTGGCACTGTATCTGACGCCGTCAAAGTAGATCAGGCCGTGACATTAGCCAATGCTTATGCTGGTGGCGGTGGTACCGGTTCCGTCAGTCGTATCGTGAATATGTTACAGGTCAGTGCGCCACAACAGGTGATGCTGGAAGTAAAGATGGCTGAGGTTTCAAAAAACCTGTTGGATAAATTAGGTGCACAATTCAATGCCTCACGCCGTAACGGTGGTGTGGCGTATGCCATTGCTTCCGGCTTCCTGGCATTGACAGGAGCCAATCCGTTGTCGCCTGGCGGCCTGCTCACCATTACCCATGGCAACACTTCCATCAGACTGGATGCGGAAAACAAGGACGGGATCGTCAAGATACTCGCTGAACCTAACATCATTGCTATCAGTGGGCAGGAAGGAAGCTTTCTTGCTGGCGGTAAGATCTTTATCCCTGTGGCACAAGCTGCAACCACCGGGGCTTCCACTATCACGCTGGAAGAAAAAGAATTCGGTATTGGGCTGAAATTTACGCCCACCGTATTGGAAGGTGGCCTGATTAATCTTAGGGTCGCACCTGAGGTATCCGAGCTGTCCCAAAGCGGTACGGAAGTCATTGCAGGCGGAGGCCGTAGCGTATTGCCTTCATTCGTCACTCGCCGTGCTTCCACGACCGTGCAGCTGCGTGATGGTCAGAGTTTTGCAATTGCTGGATTGATCAAAGACAACGTCACCGAAACCATCCGACGCTTCCCGATTCTTGGCGAAATTCCGGTATTAGGAGCGCTGTTCCGCAGTAGTGAATTCCAACATGACAAGACCGAATTGCTATTTGTCATTACACCACGTTTGGTAAAACCATTGCCTCCAGACTATGCGCTACCTACTGACAGCTTTGTACCGCCTACCAACAAAGAGTTCTTCTTGAAGGGTAAGTTGGAAGGTGAACCTGATGAGTCTGCTGTTACCCCTTCTTCCCCCCAAGCGAAGCCTGATGGTGCACAGCCTGACAGCTATGAGATGAAATAAGGAGATGATCATGAACAACCTATCGATCAAATTAACCCTGGCCATCTTGCTGGCAAGTGACATCACAGGATGTGCTACCCGTACGCCACAACTGGATGAAAGGTTCGGCGAGGCTGTCAGTAGCGCTAAAGCATTGCAAATTATTAATCCCGATGCTGCCCTGAACGCGGAAGTGCCAGATGGCATGCGAGGTAAGACTTTGGGCGCGGTGATGGACCGTTACCATGATTCGTATAAAACGCCGCCAGCTCAAAGCAATGTATTCATGATTGGTATCGGGGAGAGTGGTGCTAGTGGTGGGAGATAAAACGATGATGACCTAGTCAGCTCTGGTTAAATCCACGCATCCAAGGAGTTAATCAACGCTGGCATAGCGCTTAAGTTGCTAGTTGAGAAGTTGAGGAGACGTGCGATGAACATGCTGAAGCAACATATGATGCATCCCAGAAAGTGCCAGCGCGGCGCAGTGGCGATCATTGTCGGCATCTGCATTGTTGTGTTGGTGGGAATGATCGGGCTAGTGGTGGACATGGGGCATCTGTTTGTGTTCAAAACAGAGCTGCAAAATGCTGCGGACTCTTGTGCCCTGGCTGCAGCAAAAGAGTTGGACGGCGCATCAGATGCAATTTTGCGGGCTGAGAGTGCAGGCATTGCGGTCGGACAGCGAAACAATGCAGACCTGCAGGGAACAGCGGTCACTATATTGCCGGACAACGTCAAATTTAGCGCCACCTTAAGCCCTAACAGTAATTACCTGACACAAGCCGCAGGTGCTAATCCCGCAACGGCCCAATATGCCATGTGTAGCCTGAACCGCGCCGGCATCGTAACGTGGTTCATGCAAGTGATGGGGGTGGGCAATCAGACCGTGGCAGCCGAAGCTGTTGCAACATTGGCACCGTCGCAAACAGCTTGCGCGGTTCCCATCGGTGTGTGCACACAGGGCGCCGCGCCTACTTTCGGTCTGGTGACCGGTAAATGGTATTCAGGGAAGTTTTCCGCTGGGAGTGGCGGGACGGGTAGTTACGACTGGATCGACTTTAGTCCACCGAGCGGTGGCGCCAACGAACTCAAAGATTTATTGGCAGGCGTCGGCCAGTGCAATTTACCCCCGGTGGGGACTCCTGTGGGTGAGCAAGGGCAGGTCGTTGGTCTGACAGATGCATGGAACTCACGCTTTGGCTTGTATAAGAATGGTGGAGCATATAATGCCACGACTGCAGCACCGGACTTTACCGGCGTCGCCTATACCACCGCTACGTGGCCACACGCTGATCCTGCAACCCCAGAGAATGCTTATTCAGGCACGCCAGATTCCGGCAGCACCCCGAATTACCTTGCAGCACAGGCTGCCAGAACTCCTTATCAAAATAGCGATCCTGCTGGTGTGGGGACACCGCCTTTCCGTATTTCAACTGTAGCCACCCATACCCAATTTGGGGCAAATCGCCGCATTGCTGTGGCGCCTATCGTTAACTGCGCAGCTTTATCCTCTCCAACCCAACAGATTCCGGTATTAGGTTATGCCTGCATTTTTATGCTGAATCCGATCAACGGGCCGACAGATGTGGTTCTGGAAATGCGTGGTTTGGCAAGTTCTGCCTCAAGCCCTTGTGCTTCATTTGGTCTTCCGGGCGGTACGGTAGGGCCATTGGTGCCGGTGCTAGTCCAGTGATGAGTGTGAGCACAAAATGAATAACCTGACCAAAAGACAAAAACAAGGTGGTGCGGCGGCAGTGGAGTTTGCATTGCTCATCATCCCAATGTTGGTGATGGTATTTGGGATCACCGAGTTTGGCCGTGCGATGTATCAATACAACACCTTAGTGAAGCTGACCCGTGATGCGACACGCTACTTGACCACACAGGCGGCTGGCGCTGGGATAGCTGCGGCGCAATGTCTGGCCGTGTATGGCAATTCGGCCTGTACCGGCCCTACATTATTGCCCGGCTTAACCACTGCCATGGTCACTGAATGCGATGCAAGCAATTGTCCAGGCACCCATTCTGCCGTAGCGACCGGTGCGGGGGCGGTGAACCTTGTCACGGTCACGATCTCAGGCTATCAGTTTCAGTCCTTGGTCAGTTTTACGATAGCTGGGTTTGATGTAGGCCTGCCGAATATTACGTTTGGCGGGGTAAGTACAACAATGCGGCAAATACTGTAGCTTAAGAGGGAAGAAAACAATGATTCGTCATCAAACAATATTTCGTAAAAAACAAGCAGGCGCCGCCGCCGTAGAGTTCGCCTTGATTGCAATCCTATTCTTTAGCCTGTTACTGGGTATTCTCGAATTCGGCCGGGTGTTATTCACCTATAACGCTGCCGTGGAGGCCACACGTTATGGCGCCAGGGTTGCAGTCGTGTGTGACATAGGCAGCACTGCAATTGTTTCGAGAATGCAACTGATTTTGCCTGCTCTAGCTACAACCAATGTAGCCGTGACCTATGAACCCACGGCTTGTGTGCAAAACACTTGCGAACGGGTCAAGGTAAAAATACAAGGGCTGAATGTCACGCCTTTGATTCCAGTATTGAATGTCACGCTGCCAGTACCGAGCTCTGAGACTTCCTTATTACGTGAAAGCCTGGCAAGTGCAATCGGCGGGGCCAATAACCCGGTGTGCTCGTGATTTTTGGCAGGGAACAGCAGTTTATTTGAGTGTAGAAGCTATGAGATTGATGGATAACAAATGGATGAAGAACAGAAAAAACATTTTATTGGTTACGTAAAGTAACTGAAGGCGTGGGAGAACAACGTGAAAATTGCAGCAGTTTCAAAAAATCAGCATCTATTAGAAGAGTTGCGCCGCATTCTCATTTTAGAGATGGGCGTGTTTGAAGTTTCCATTACCACAGGCACCATTTTACAAGCCGAGGCAGTGGCAGACCAAAATCGTTCGGATATCCTGATCATCGAAGCGACCTGTGACAATCTTGCCGAGTTAGCAAGATTGGAACACATCAGCCTGCGTCATCCTGCCATGGCGATTATTCTGCTTTGCCCGGTACAGTCACCTGAATTTCTCATTGAAGCCATGCGCGTTGGGGTACGAGAGGTCATTTCACTGCCTCTATCAAAACCCGCTTTGATGGAGGCTGTCGCCAGGGTTCAACAACGAGCTGCAGTCGTTAAGCCCTTACAGAAAGGCACTGTATTAGCTTTCATAGGTTGCAAGGGAGGCAGTGGGGCGACCTTTCTTGCAACTAACCTGGGCTATATCCTTGCCGCAGCTAAAAGCAAAAAAGTCGCTTTGCTGGATTTAAACCTGCAATTCGGGGATGCATCCCTGTTTGTTTCCGACAACATACCGGCTAATACCCTGGCTGATGTGGCTGGCAGCAATGCTTCGCGGCTGGATGCTTATTTTCTCGCATCTGCCATGGTGCAGATATTGCCGAATTTTGGCGTACTGGCTGCCCCTGAAGACCCGTCACGCGCAACTGAGGTAAAACCAGAAACGATTGAAGTATTGCTGAACCTGGCCAAAACCCACTATGACTTTGTAATACTGGATGTAGGCCGCAGCTTGAACGCCATCAGTGTTAAAGCCCTGGATCACGCTGATCTTATTTTTACCGTTATCCAGCAAACACTGCCATTTATCCGGGATGCCAATCATGAGCTACATTCTTTACAGTCATTGGGATACGCCAAAGATAAAGTCCGTTTGATCGTGAATCGTTGTGAAGAAGTTGGGGATATCCGTCTGGAGGATGTTGAGCGCACCCTGGGAGTGAAAGTGTTTAAAACCATCCCAAACAGTTATTTGGCGGTGTCCGCATCGGTTAATCAGGGGGTGCCGATGATGCGGATTTCTCCCCACGACCCGGTGACCAAAGCTTTGCAGGGGATCGCTCAAGAGTTGGTGGGTGAAGAATCGGTTAAGAGAAACGGGTGGCTGCATAATCTGTTGCACGCTGCCTGATAGATTGAATGAAATCGATGAATATTTAGTACAGCAAAAACATACATTGTAGGTAGGAGCGAAATCATGTCATTACGTGACCGACTAGAAGAGATTAGGAACGATCCAACCCAAGAGCCAATTATAGTGCCCGTAAGGCCAAGTATGGTTTCCGATAGCAAGGTCTATCAGGACTTGAAATCACGCATCCATCGAAAACTGCTGGATCGTGTCGACCTGTCCATGATGGAAAGTATGGCGCCAGCAAAACTGAGGGAAGAGCTCAAAACGCTGGTGGAACGTTTACTCACTGAAGAAACATTAGCGATCAATGATGCCGAGCGCAAGAGTTTGGTGCGCGATATTCAGGATGAGGTGCTTGGTTTAGGGCCACTGGAACTATTAATGGCGGACCCGACCATCTCGGATATCCTAGTAAATACTTACCGGCAGGTGTATGTAGAGCGTCGAGGCAAGCTTGAACTCTCCGATGTCCGTTTCGAAAACGATGCTCACTTAATTAAGATTATCGACAAAATCGTTTCCGGCATTGGCCGCCGGGTGGACGAATCCAGCCCAATGGTGGATGCACGCCTGCCTGATGGTTCCCGGGTGAACGCCATTATCCCGCCACTGGCAATCGATGGGGCGATGCTGTCAATTCGACGCTTTGCCGTGATCCCTTTGCGCATGGAAGATTTCCTGAAAGGCAAAAGCTTAACCCCCGAGATGGCGACCATTCTGGAAGGGCTCGTACAGGCGCGGGTGAACCTGTTAATTTCCGGCGGGACGGGTACCGGTAAGACTACGCTATTGAATATCCTGTCAGGTTACATTCCCCCCTCTGAACGCGTGATTACCATTGAAGATGCGGCGGAGTTGCAAATGCAGCAGCCCCACGTCGTTCGCCTGGAAATACGGCCACCCAATATTGAAGGGAAGGGCGAGGTTACACCGCGTATGCTGGTCCGGAATAGTTTACGGATGCGGCCAGACCGTATTGTAGTCGGTGAGGTGCGCGGTGCTGAAGTGCTGGATATGCTGCAAGCTATGAATACCGGCCATGACGGGTCAATGACCACCATCCATGCCAATACCCCACGTGACGCACTCACCCGGCTGGAAAATATGATCGGCTATGCAGGCATTAACCTGCCGCCGAAAGCGATGCGGCAACAGATCAGTTCGGCTTTGGCGGTCATTATCCATGTCACGCGCTTGAGTGACGGTAAACGTAAGCTGACCAGTATTCAGGAAATTACCGGCATGGAAGGCGATGTCGTCACCATGCAGGAAATCTTCACCTTCGAACAAACCGGTGTCGCGCCTGATGGCACGGTCATGGGGCATTTCAGGGCAACGGGTATCCGGCCTAAATTTGTCGATCGTTTGCGCGTGCACGGCATCAAGGTGCCTGATGAACTGTTCGATCCCACCCGATTATATGACTAGGAGGACTCCGTGAATAACCTTTACTATCTGTTCATCGTGCTAGGGTTCCTGGCAGTTGTATTGTTCCTGGAAGGCACCTATTTGGCCTGGAACGCCTACAGAGGGCCTGAAGCGAAGCGTATGGAAAAGCGTTTACGTGCGATGTCGGCAGGCGCGGAGATCAAAGATTCCTCTTTGCTCAAGCAGCGCATGCTTGCCCAGACCCCGACCATGGACCGGCTGCTGTTGCAGATTCCACGCATTCACCAGTTGGACAGGCTACTAATGCAGTCTGGCCTGCGGTTGACCGTAGCGGGTTTTTTGGGCTTGACCTTGCTGTTAACCATGGTTGGTTTTCTATTGGCTTTGTTATTAGGCATGCCCGCTTTAATCGTGATTGTAATAGGTGCTGGTGCAGGCATGCTGCCTTTGCTATACGTGACCAGAGCCAAATACAAACGTTTACTGCTCATTGAGCAGCAGCTCCCGGACTCACTTGATCTGATGGCACGTGCCATGCTGGCCGGCCACGCATTCACCAGTGGTTTAAAAATGGTGGGCGAAGAGACTTCAGACCCTGTGGCAGGGGAGTTCAGTATCGTGTTTGACGAGATCAACTACGGGATTTCTGTGCAGGATGCCCTGGTTAATTTAGCCACACGAGTGCCAAGTACCGACCTGCGTTACTTTGTAATATCGGTCTTGATCCAGCGCGAAACCGGCGGCAACCTGGCTGAACTGCTAAGCAACATCAGTGCGTTGATCCGCGCGCGCTTAAAGCTGATGGGGGCCGTACGTGTATTTTCTGCGGAGGGGCGTTTGTCTGCTTTGATTTTGACGATCCTGCCATTCGCGCTGGCAGGGGTCATTTTTCTCATTAACTCAGAATTCCTAAGCGTGCTGTGGACAGACCCGGTAGGACCGAAAATTGTAGCTGGAGCCTTAATGATTATGATCTTTGGCATCTTTTGGATGTGGCGAGTCATTAAGATTCGCGTGTAGGCATCATGATGCTTGAGGCGATTTTTATGGAATCCATGCGAATGTAGATAGGTGGAAAATCATGACTACGATGCAAATAATTTATCTGGGTTTGGTCTTTTTCGCGGTGTTTTTAGTATCGATGCTCATTCTTTCGCAGTTCGGACCTCGCCTTGTACAGCAACGTTTGAGTAAGCTAGCCGGTGCTGGTGAACCGGTTCAAGAGCCAGGCGAGCCCGCTTGGATTCCGCATGTCGTCAAGCTAAGCACCCCGATTGCAAAACTTTTGCTACCTGCGGAAGGGTGGGAAACGTCTAAATTGCGTATACGGTTTATGAATGCAGGTTACCGCACACCTTCTGCACCCGTGCTGTACTTCGCAGCTAAAGCCATTCTGACTGTAGCGCTACCTGGACTGTTGCTGTTGTATGCAGGCACTATCGGTACCACACTCCTCCCGAACACCTTTCTGATGTTACTGATGGTGTTGGCTGCAATAGGTTACTTCCTGCCTAATGCGATATTGTCGCGGAAGATCGCGCTACGCAAACGCGAAATTTTTGAAAGCTTTCCCGATGCGATCGACTTGATGACGGTGTGCGTAGAAGCCGGCCTTGGACTGGACGCATCACTATCCAGGGTAGGAGAGGAAATGCATTTGACCAGTCCGACATTGGCAGAAGAGTTGCATCTGGTCAATCTGGAATTGCGCGCCGGCAGTACTAGAGAGAGGGCATTGCGCAATCTGGCATTGAGAACCGGTGTGGATGAAGTCGATATGCTGGTTGCCATGCTGGTACAGGCTGACCGCTTTGGTACCAGCGTTGCAGACTCATTGCGTGTGCATTCGGATAGCCTGCGCACCAAACGTCGCCAGCGTGCAGAAGAAGCTGCTGCCAAGATTCCAGTAAAACTACTATTCCCACTGATTTTCTGCATATTCCCTTCCATGCTGCTGGTATTGCTGGGGCCAGCTTTTATCAGTATCTATCGCGTATTGTTACCTACCATGGCAGGGCAGTAAAAAAAGCAAGACTATAGATTATGCGCATAGGAGGTTGATATGAAACCGAACAAAATGATCCTACCAATAGTTTGCTGCATTCCCTTGATGAATAGCTGTGCTACCGACAAACCAATGGACAAAACAGCATGGAATATTCAACCAGTTTATAAAGTGAACAATGTCGCTGCCAATAATCCAAATACCCTCTATCAACTAGGGCGTTATTACCAAGGACAGCGGCGGTATAAACTCGCCGCAGAATCTTATCGCAAGGCGCTTGCTGTCGATGACAGTTTTGTAGAAGCACATAATGGGCTAGGAGTTATTTATTCTCTGCAAGGACAGTACGATGCCGCCGTCTCAGCGTTCAAGTTTGCGATCAATCTAGCGCCCAAGTCGGGTCATTTATATAACAATTTAGGTCATACCCTTTACTTGCAGGGCGCCTATCAAGAAGCGGTTGCAGCGCTGGAGCAGGCATCCAATCTGGACCCGGGCAATGCCCGCACATTGAATAATCTTGGTTTGGCCTATAGCAAGGCAGGCGAGGCTGCCAAATCACGGCAGGCTTTCGTTGCGGCGGCAGCACCGATCAGTGAAAATGCAGTTGCAGCGGCACCACAAACGCCTGTCCAAACTGATGATGGTATCCAAACTAATATTGGACAAACGGCTCAGGTCGAATCCAGCACTAGGGTAGTAGCTGAAGTGGCAATTCCGGAGCCTGTAGTTCAAGAAAACAAAGTGCAGGCTACTAGTCTGCAGAACAATAACTTCCAGACCACCAGTCAGACATCCAGTAACCAAGGGCCTGAGCCTGTAGAAACGTTGGCGCTACCTAAAGACCGAGGCGTGATTAAGAGCGTTGCTGTAACGCCCAGCCCCGCACCTAATCTTGAATCTGACGTTGC
The DNA here is from genome assembly GCA_002928535.1 of Methylotenera sp. Classification (GTDB taxonomy): domain Bacteria; phylum Pseudomonadota; class Gammaproteobacteria; order Burkholderiales; family Methylophilaceae; genus Methylotenera. The sequence goes on from PERG01000016.1 coordinate 14,029, forward strand.
AGCAGCGCAGGTCGTACCTCAACCAACTGAACCGGTTAAACATACCGTGCTAGCAACGGCTATTGTGAAAGCACCAGAAGCTCAAGTTGCGGGCAATACTACTCTCAAGGCTCCTACTGTAGCAGCAGAAATACAGGCTCAGCCTACTTCCGAGCCAACTGAATCGACGGTATCAAGCGGGGCGATTATCCCGCCTGTGCTTGCACATCTTGAAGTTTCTAACGGTAACGGCACGGCAGGCATGGCCAGAAAAGTCGCCACTTTTTTACAAGAAAATGGCTATGAGAAAGCACGCCTTACTAATCGTAAGCCCTATACCGTGAAAATCACCCAAATTCAGTACAGAAATGGCTATCAGGCAGAGGCTGAGTACTTGCGCGCCAGCTTTCCTAATCAATTACCTGTATCCGCTGCAATAGTGCAAAACAATAAATTGCGCGAGGATATTAATTTGCGGGTGGTATTAGGCAAAGACCTGGTGCAGCACACAGCCTATTTTAACGGTAATACGCAGAACCTCGTGGTAACGCGTAATGATGTGAGTTATTGATAGCGTTGGGCTAGGGCGATCTGTAACTACTAAGTAATGTAAGCCGCAGTGGTTGACGGCAGCATGGGAGGCTTCTTTAATACGAAGCCGTATTATTTGGTTAACCTGTTCGTAACGATGACAAAAAGGAGATTGCAATGTTTGAAGAAAAACACCTTATTGCACCAGAAAATATGGGTTTATGGGCTGTTGTAGCATTCATTTTGGCTTTGTTAGCGCTTATTGTATCGCTGGTGAATTTATACCGTACCAGCGAGATGATGGCGATTACCCAAGCTGAAATATTGATGCTTAACAGCAAAGTGCAAGGTGGCCCAAACCCCTTACTAGCACCTGATGCCGCAACTCAGGAAAAGAAATAAAAGGTCTGCTTATAAACATATTCCCCTGAAGTAACGAAGTATCAATAGTTCAGGGGAATGGTGGGCTGAGAGCTTTGTTATTAGCCCCTAATTGATCACTCACTTTTTTTATCTTAAATTCCGAATAGCTATTCATTTGTAACTCTTCAACCGATAACGGATTGCTGAATAAATAGCCTTGGAAAAGTTTGCATCCATGCCTGGCTAAAAACTCTAATTGCTCCTCTAATTCAACACCTTCAGCGATGACTTCAATGCCTAGGTTATGCGCCATGCCGATGATAGTCTGTACAACAACAGCATCTTTATCATTTCTAAAAATGTTACGCACAAATCGTCGATCTATTTTGAGTTGATTCAGCGGTAATTTAGTTAAGTAAGACAACGATGAAAATCCGGTGCCAAAATCATCAATTGAAAACCTTACTCCAATGTCTTTCAAAGCTAGCATTTTTACAACAGACTCTTCCACATTTTTCAAAATCACACTTTCGGTCAGCTCAAACCGCAATTGTCCGGGCTTTATAGAATGCCGGTTAAACATTTCCATGATTTGCTGTACAAAGTTTGGGTCCTGGAACTGACTTGCACTGACATTGACGGAAATATGTAAATCTCTCATTACTGTGGAATTTTCCCAGACTTTGATTTGTTGGCACGCTGTTTCCAAAACCCAACGACCGATCTGAACAATGAGGCCCGTTTCTTCTGCCAATGGAATAAACGAATTAGGTAACAACAAACCCTTTTCTGGATGTTCCCAACGGATTAATGCCTCAGCGCCATGTAATTTTCCCGAGTAATCAACTTGCATTTGATAGCACAGCTTAAATTGATCTTCTACTATTGCTAACCTCATGTCCATTTCTAAAATAGTCCGGGCTTCTAACGAAGCCTGCATTGCGGGGTCGAAGAAGCACATGGTGTTGCGGCCAGCACTTTTTGCTTGATACATGGCAATATCAGCGCGCTTAAGGAGTTCATCTACACTCATTTCTTGGCTGCGAAAAAGACAAATGCCTACACTGGTGGAACTAAGATGTACGTAGTCCCCGAAGGTATAAGGCAAATTAATGATTGAAATAATTTTATTACAAGCGGCTTCAGCTTGTAGGGCAGCCTGCGAAGAATCTTCACTAAGATCTTCTAAAACCAGCACGAACTCATCGCCCCCTAAGCGCGCCAATGTATCACCCTCACGCACGCAGGTCTGTAAACGTGTTGCGACTTCGATTAACAATAAATCACCTACGCTATGCCCTTTAGTATCATTGATTGTTTTGAAATGATCTAAATCTAAAAACAATATGGCCCCGTAATTTTGATTACGTGCTCGTGAAGCCAAGGTATGTTGTAAGCGATCAATTAATAACCGGCGGTTTGGAAGGTTGGTTAATAAATCATAGTAGGCAAGGTGTTGGATTTTATCTTCTGCTAATTTGTGTCTAGCGATATCTTTTTTGAGATTTTCATTCGCTTTTTCTAACTCCAGCGTTTTTTCATGCAATTTGCGGATGAGGGTAACGCTGTAATCCTTGAACCTTTCAAGTTCTTGGTTGCTGAAAGATTTAGGCAGGTCGGGCTGTGCAGTGGTCGGTCGGGATTGCACAAGCCTGACCTGTGCAAGGAAACCTTCGGTATCCAATGGGTTTAGAATAAAAGCATCGGCACCTAAACTTAAAGCAAGCCGCTCATCTTCAGGCGCGGTGTAAGTTTCTGTATAAACTATGAAGGGAATGTGTTTTAGTAAGGCATCTTCCTTCCAGTAATGAAGGAGGGTGTAGCCATCCATAATTGGCATAAATAATTCCGAGATAATGAGCTGCGGACCATGTAGCCTGGCTTTAACTAAGGCTTCAGCACCATGATAGGCAGTTTCCACTGTGTAACCGTGTTCTTGAAAAAGGGTTTGTAGATAAAAAAGATGATCTTCCTTATCATCTACAATCAAAATATGACGCATAACATTCCTAGAGCTAAATGGAAAATTAATCGCTAGACTAATCCTCCTTAAATATCAAATTACGCTAAGTTTGTATGTCCGGCTTTAACCTACAAGGACAGATGGATTCCGCATAAAAGCCTTATGCAAGGCTTATAAATCAGTGGTTTGAAATCAATGTAATGCAGATTTTGTTTTTCGATTTTTATAGAATACGGGTGGTTTTTAGATAAGTAATGATGAGAGTCGCCATGATAGATAATCCACAGACCTTGCAATCCCTTAGTCAGGCAATGCCGCAGATCGGAAAATTAGAGGCGATATACGCACGTCCTGCCCGCTATATTCCATGCATACCTTTAATACACACAACTGCAGTAAAAGGAGTTGGCTTGCAAGATGATAGACGTTACCTGGAATTTATTGCAGCCGGTAATTCAGAAATTAAAATCAGTAATCGGCAGGTGACATTGATGCAAGCTGAGCATATCGAAGTGATCGCTAAAATCCTGCAATTGCGCAATTTAGACCCTGGGTTATTCAGGCGTAACCTAATCATTTCCGGTATCAATTTACTGGCAATTAAACCTTTGTTTAAGCATCAGCACCATCTTTTGCAGATTGGCGAAGTTTTGCTGGAAATTACAGGTCATTGTACGCCTTGTTCCCGGATGGAAGGCTTGTTAGGGCCGGGTGGATATAACGCTATGCGCGGTCATGGCGGCGTGAATGCGAAAGTAATTGAAGGGGGCGTATTAAGCGTAGGGGATGCCGTTAAATTGCGAGATATGACGGTACAGCAATCATTGGCATTTTAACGGCTTGTTAGAAATATTTAACCAATAAAAGTCTTATTTTAAGAGATTTTTGTTGATGGTTTGCATCAGTGGTGCCTGGCCTGTTTTCTTGCCCGCGCCAGCTTGAGCCGCTGTATTTTTGCCATTGGTAGCGTTCGCTGCCGGTTTGACGGCGGTCACTTGCGGAGTGGCTTTTGCTGCGCTGCCAATCATATGTGAAGAGGTCACTTGACCGTTGTTAGTTGGGCAGCCACCCATCACAGTGTTGCAATCGTAAGCGAATGCCGAGGTAGTAAATGTTGATAATGCAAAAACGATAAAACCAAATTTCAAAATATTCTCCATCAATCTATTAAGTCATTTAGAATCACTGCAGGCGGCCTGCAATGATTAAAAGGCGCGTATTATTTCACATAATCGCATCAAAATTTGTAACTTAATTGTGCTTTCCAATAAATTCAAAATCCTAACAAAAATGCATTTATGACTGACTCTCACGACATCCCCAAAACTCAAATTCCTCCACAACCAAGTTTTATGGAAGCTTTCTGGTATTGGCTCCGATTAGGGTTTATCAGTTTTGGCGGACCTGCAGGCCAGATTGCGATCATGCATCATGATTTAGTTGAAAAGAAGCGCTGGATATCAGAAAAGCGCTTTTTACATGCCTTGAACTATTGCATGGTATTGCCGGGCCCGGAAGCGCAGCAACTGGCGACCTATATTGGCTGGCTGATGCACCGCACTTGGGGTGGACTTGTTGCTGGTGGTTTATTTGTGTTGCCATCATTGCTTATTCTGATGGGTCTGACCTATGTTTACCTTACGTATGGCGAGCAGCCGGCTGTGGTGGGGGTGTTTTATGGCATCAAGCCTGCTGTGGTGGCAATTGTGTTATTTGCAGCCTACCGTATTGGTAGTCGCGCACTCAAGAATCAATGGCTGTGGCTTATTTCTTTGGCTTCGTTTCTTGCGATTGCAGTATTTAATGTGCCTTTCCCGATGATCGTTATAACAGCAGTTATCTTGGGTTATTTTGGCGGACATTATTTTCCAACAGTGTTTAGCGCACAAGGCGGGCACAAAGCCAGTGCCGTTTATTACGGACGTGCTTTGATTGATGATGATACGCCAACGCCAGCACATGCTAACTTGAGTAAGCGTTATATGCTCAATATTCTGGTAGTGGGTTTGGGCTTATGGTGTTTAGTAATGGGTTTATTATTCTTGCGCTATGGCTGGTATGGCACACTCACTCAAATGGGCTGGTTCTTTACTAAAGCCGCATTGCTCACTTTTGGTGGGGCTTATGCGGTACTACCTTATGTCTATCAAGGGGCAGTAGATTATTACCAATGGTTAACGCCTACCCAGATGATTGATGGTTTTGCATTGGGAGAGACGACTCCTGGCCCGTTGATTATGGTCGTAGCCTTTGTCGGTTTTGTCGGCGGCTGGTCACAACAATTATTCGGCTCGATTCATCCTATTACTGCAGGTGTGGCTGCAGCAAGTATCGTGACTTTTTTTACCTTTTTACCGTCTTTCCTGTTTATTTTTATTGGGGCGCCGCTTATTGAAAGTAGCCAAGGTAACTTAAAGCTCACGGCGCCACTTATAGCGATTACCGCGGCAGTAGTGGGTGTGATATTAAGCCTGGCATTATTTTTTGCGGCGCATGTCTTTAAGCCAGAACTGATCTACATTCATCAGCTCATAGTAGGAGGAATAGATTTTCTAGCTGTAATGATGGCACTGGTAGGGTTTATCGCACTATTCAGGTATAAATTAAGTGTGATCAAATTGATTTTCGTTTCTGGCTTCATCGGCTACCTGGCAACACTGGTATTGGGATAGAGGATGAGAGATCGACAATATTTAAAGAATAGAGGCGCGTGTATATGAAGTTTATGACTAAAAAATGGCTGTTAATAAATGCAGCTTCCATATTTCTTTTAGGAGTATCTAACATGGTGATTGCAGCTTGTGCAGAACTCTATAACCACCAGTTTACGACCTTGCAAGGTGAAAAGTTAAATCTTTGCGATTACCAAGACAAGCCCATATTGGTAGTTAATACCGCCAGTAAATGTGGATTCACGCCACAGTTTGAGGCCTTGGAGGCGATGTATGCTAAATACAAAAGCGATGGCTTGCTGGTGATTGGTTTTCCGTCCAATGACTTTAAGCAAGAGCCGGGTGATAACAAACAAATTGGCGATTTCTGTAAACTGACTTATGCGGTCAAGTTTCCTATGATGAGTAAAAGCTCGGTGACAGGTGTGAATGCCAATTCATTTTATAAACAGCTCACTGCCAAGACCGGGCAAGCACCTAAATGGAATTTTTACAAATATGTGATTTTGCCGGGTGGTAAAGAAGTATTTGCTTTCAGCAGTGATGTACAACCCGACTCGAATGAAATTTTAGCTAAAATTAAACCCAGCTTGAAATAGGGTAATAGTTAACTAATAAAAAAGGCGCTGTGAGCGCCTTGTGTTTTATGACTAGTGAGAAACCTTCATTGGGGTTTTTTCGGCTGGCGAATCTTTTGCAAAATAATGGCAGAGAGTTCCTCAATTGACCGACTTGTGGAATCAGCCCAGGTAATGCCGCTTTTACGCATCAAGTCTTCAGCCGTGGCAATTTCGCTGCGGCAGTTTTCCAAAGACGCATAAAAGCTGTCAGGACGTCGTTCGCTACGTACTGAATGCAAACGTTCGGCCTTAATCGTTAAACCAAAGATCTTGTCCAAGTGCTGATGTAAAACTTGGGGGAGGGAACCGCGTTCGAAGTCCTCTGGGATTAAAGGGTAGTTAGCCGCTTTAATGCCGAATTGCATGGCTAGATAAATGCTGGTTGGGGTTTTGCCGCAACGGGATACCCCAATTAGGATTACCTGCGCTTCATCTAAGCCTGAATTCGTCATGCCGTCATCATGGCCCAAGGTGAAATTGATGGCCTCCATACGCTCATGGTAATTACTACCCATCACACTGTGCGCAATCCCTGCGCCAGTCAATGGTTTTTGGTCTAACTCTTCACCAAGCGGGTCGATAAATGTACTAAACAGATCTATGAAATAAGCATTAGATTGTTTAAGCGAATTCCTTAGCTCTAAATTACCAAGCGACATAATGACGACCGGGCGGCCGCCGTCTTCCTCAGTCGCATGGACGATGGCATCTTGTGCAAGCCGGATTTTTTCCATGGTGTCGGTAAAAGGCAGGCGGACTTGCTTGAAGATCGTTCTTGGGAAATGCTCTAATAGCTTACCCAAGGCACCCGCCGTGATACCCGTGCCGTCTGAAACAAATAGTACGGTACGATGGATCATTATGCTTTAGTCAATCGTTGCCAAGTCGCGACTACAGTATCCGGGTTAAGGGAGACGGATTGAATGCCCTCAGCGACCAGCCATTCTGCAAAGTCAGGATGATCAGAAGGGCCTTGTCCACAAATGCCGACATATTTTCCTAAACGGTTGGCAGTGCTGATGGCCATCTTCAATAATACTTTAACGGCATCGTTACGTTCGTCAAAGCCATCCGCCAGAATGCCAGAGTCACGATCCATGCCTAAGGTGAGTTGTGTCAGGTCATTAGAACCGATAGAGAAGCCGTCAAAATACTCTAGGAATTGCTCTGCCAGCAAAGCGTTAGAAGGAATCTCGCACATCATGATGACACGCAGACCATTCTCGCCGCGTTTGAGGCCATTCTCTTCCATGATGCTGATCACGGATTTGGCTTCATCTAAAGTACGCACAAATGGAATCATCAACTCTACGTTAGTTAAGCCCATTTCGTCGCGGACTTTTTTCATGGCGACACATTCCATCGCGAAGCACTCTTTAAAGTCTTCAGCCATGTAACGCGCTGCGCCACGGAAACCGATCATTGGATTTTCTTCATCCGGCTCATAGATATCACCGCCAACCAGTTTTTTGTACTCGTTGGATTTGAAGTCAGAAGTACGCACAATGACTGGTTTTGGATAAAAAGCTGCGCCGATGGTAGCTACGCCTTCTGCGATTTTATCGATATAGAATTGTTTAGGGGAGGCATAACCGCGCGCGCGATTTTTGATGACGTTCTGAATGGACGCAGGCATTGCGCTCATATTCAAAATGGCTTTCGGGTGAATGCCGACCATGTTGTTGATGACGAACTCTAAACGCGCCAGACCGACACCATCATTTGGCGTTTGAGCAAAGCCAAATGCCATGTCTGGGTTACCGACGTTCATCATGATTTTGCATGGTGGTTTGGTAAGTACTGCAGCTGCTTGAGTGCTGACATCATATTCAAGTGCACCGTGGTAAACAAAACCTGTTTCGCCTTCGGCACAAGACACGGTGACAATTTCGCCTTCACGAAGAATGTCGGTGGCATTTACAGAACCGACAATCGCCGGGATGCCTAGCTCACGGGCAATAATCGCTGCATGGCAGGTACGGCCACCGCGATTGGTCACTAATGCGCTGGCGCGCTTCATGACGGGCTCCCAGTTCGGGTCTGTCATGTCGGCCACCAATACATCACCTGGCAATACTTCATGCATGTTGGCGGGATCCAGCACGATGCGGACTGGGCCTGTACCTACTTTTTGCGTTACAGCGCGACCTGCGACCAATGGTTTTACGTTATGTTTATGCAGTTTAAAAGTTTCTGTTACATTCGTCGCAGACTCCTGCGATTTAACGGTTTCTGGACGTGCCTGCAAGATATAGAGCTTGTTATCAACGCCATTTTTGCCCCACTCAATATCCATTGGACAGCCATAGTGGCTTTCAATCGTCATGGCGTATGTGGCGAGTTCTAAAATATCTTCATTGGAAAGTGAATAGCGATCACTATCTGCAGCATCTACAGGAACCGTATGCGTACTTTTACCTGCCTGGGTGGCATCAGAAAACACCATTTTGATCAATTTAGAACCCATGGTACGGCGTACGATCGCTGGTTTACCAAGTGCTAATAGTGGTTTGTGTACATAGAACTCATCCGGGTTGACGGCACCTTGTACTACAGTTTCACCTAAACCGTAGGAAGAAGTAATAAACACGACGTCTTTGAAGCCGGATTCAGTATCAATGGTGAACATCACGCCAGCACAGCCGATATCGCTACGCACCATTTGTTGCACGCCTGCAGACAAGGCTACGTCAGCATGCACAAAGCCTTTATGCACACGATAAGAAATGGCACGGTCATTGTACAAAGACGCAAATACTTCCTTGATTGCATGCAGAATATTGTCCAACCCTTGAATGTTCAGGAAAGATTCTTGTTGGCCAGCGAAGGACGCGTCAGGTAAGTCTTCTGCAGTTGCAGAGGAACGCACCGCAAAGGTTGCGCCGTTACCGGATTTTGCTGTGAGGATTGCGTAGTTTTCCGCGATTGCCTTATTGAGTGCTTCTGGAAAAGGCGCTTCCATGATCCATTCACGTACTTTTTTACCACAGGCAGCCAGTGCCTGCGTGTCATCGACATTTAATGCATCTAACTCAGCGTTGATTTTTTCATCCAGGCCATTTTGGGCTAAAAACTCACGATATGCATCTGCAGTAGTGGCAAAACCGGTAGGAACGCGTACGCCTTTTGCAGATAATTGGGAAATCATCTCGCCTAAAGAGGCATTTTTACCGCCGACAGAAGGTACATCTACATTTCTTAGATTTTCAAATGGAATAACGTGGGTTGACATAGTGTTCCTTGATTTCAACAAGTGATTAAATTACTAAATTCTGTTAATTTTGGTTAGCGGTTTTCAAACCGGCGTTTTGGCACTCAGCAACTAACTCAATTTTTGACATAAATAGAATGAGTTTTCAGGGCAGGATGATCAAAATTACATTTCTATTCTTAATTAGGATCTATTTTGCCTAAATATAGTGGGGCTGTCACCTGAAAGTCTTTCCTTTGTATAAAAATTGAGCAAATATCGCGATAGTTTTACGGCTTACATTTAAAAGTCATTGCTTTTAAAAAGTCATGACCCTAAGCTAAAATGAACTAACCTTTCTTTAAAAGAGTACATTTAAATCAACCGCATGACCCAGCCTATCTTAATTGAGCAATACTTATCCGAATTCACCAAAGTTTCCGTAAAAAGTGCCGGGCGCTTACATATGGGTTTTTTTGATCTCCATGGCGGGCTTGGGCGCAAGTTTGGCAGCATAGGGTTGGCATTGGACGCCCCAGTGCTGCAATTAAGTGCATCAGCGAGTGAACAGACTAAGGTTCAAGGCGCAAGTTCAGGGCGCGCTGAAAAAATATTATCATTACTCACCGCGCAACTGGCGTTGCCGAAAGGGGCGTATGCTCCAGGGATTAGCCTGACTATAGAACAGCATATCCCGGAGCATGCCGGATTAGGTTCTGGTACTCAGTTAGCATTAGCGATTGGCACAGCGGTAAATTATCTATATGGATTGAATCTGAATACGGCAGAGATTGCGCAACTATTGAATCGGGGGAATCGTTCCGGCGTCGGTATCGGTGCTTTTGATAAAGGCGGCTTGCTGATAGATGGTGGGCGGGCAATTAGCCCAAGCCAAGCATCTGGGCATAGGATGCCACCTTTGTTAGCGCGTTATGATTTTCCAGCACATTGGCGCATTCTACTTATTCTGGACTCAACCCAGCCAGGCATTCATGGAGAGGAAGAAATTGCCGCATTCAAGCAGCTGCCTATTTTTTCAGAAAAGCTGGCAGCCCATTTATGCCGACACGTACTGATGCAAGCGATGCCGGCATTGGTAGAGCAGGATTTAACCATGTTTGGTCAGAGTATTCAGGAATTACAAGCCCATGTAGGTGACTATTTTGCCCCAGCGCAAGGAGGGCGATATGCAAGTTCGCGCGTAGGAAAAGTGCTGGAATATTTAGGCAATGCGGGCGTTGCTTGTTTTGGACAAAGCTCATGGGGTCCCACAGGATTTGCGGTATTTGAAAATGGGCAAGAAGCTGAAAAATACTCGCTTACCCTACAAGTACAATTTCCTGATCCGGTATTGAGCTGGCAAATATGTGGCGCTAGGAATTGTGGGGCGGATATTATTAAAAGTAAGTAAGCTATTACAGCTGAACCGAGTCAACTAATTAACCATTTGATATTGAAAAGATTATGGAAAAAGTAAGCATCTTACATTTGATCACAGCAGCCAAAAACGCCAGCCCCTTTGACGTTAACATGGCCTACGATGCCGGTTTTGATAAGGTGGTGCCATATACCAGCGTTACCTTGGATGAGGTGCTGGGGTTGACCCAGGATGCAATTTTCTCCCGTAGTCCTTCTGGCGTAAAACGTGAAGGGCTTTTTATTGGTGGACGTGATATTGATTTAGCTATGCAGATGTTACATGCAGCTCAAAAAGGCATGTTTGGCCCATTCACTTGCTCTATTTTTGCAGATCCTTCTGGCGCCTTTACCACCGCTGCTGCGATGATTGCCAAGATGGAGTTACATCTTGAAAAACATTTCAGTGAAAACCTGGCAGGAAAAACCATCAGCGTGTTCGGGGCTACCGGGCCAGTAGGTAGTTGTGCCGCCATTATTGCGGCTATGCAAGGGGCTAAAGTACAGCTTGTGGCACATCGTTCATTAACCGATGTCACTCATAAAGCCAGTGCTTGGAATACACAATACCAAGTAGATATGCAAGTTGTAGATGGCACCACCGAAGATGCTAAAGCCGCATTGTTAGCAGCAAGCGAAATTGTACTTTGTGCAGCAGCTGCGGGCGTGCAGGTCATTAATAAAGGCCATCTTGCCGATGCAAAGCAACTTAAGATTTTAGCGGATGTAAATGCAGTAGCGCCGCTGGGTATTGAGGGCGTAGCAGTTGAGAATGATGGAATTAAGATTGCCCATTCAGACGCTTTTGGGATAGGCGCATTAGCCATTGGCCAACTGAAGTACCAGACCCAGCACCAGCTGCTCAAGCAGATGCTGGCAGAAGAAAAGCCCCAAGTGTTAGAGTTTGTAGCTGCATTCAATTTGGCGCGTGCGTTGCGCTAGGATTTGAAGCCTGATTCTCATAAGGCGCTGCTAGTCATCGCGCTAACATCAAGGCCGTATGTAGCCGCGGCAAAACAGGCCGGTTTTCGTGTTGTGGCAATCGATGCTTTCGCTGATAAGCAAACCAATGATTTAGCGGAGCGCGTCATCATTGTAGATTTTGATGAACGGGGTTTTGATGCGGCCATGATGATGGCTGTTATTAATGGCTTGGATGCAACAGACTATTATGGCGTAGTTTATGGCAGTGGTTTTGAAGCGCAACCTGAATTATTGCAAGACATCGCCAATAGAATTCCGCTCTTTGGTAATGATCCTACAAAGATCGCTGCTGTAAAATCGCCCGACAATTTTTTTGCTGCTTTAACTAAACTCAAGATACTTCATCCACCTCTGATAAATGCGCGCGGCACTGATAACCGCGTCGATGGTTATCTTCATAAAAAATATATCAGAAAATTGGTTGGCGGCAGTGGAGGTATTCATATTCAGCCTATAAACGGATATCCACCTTCAGCGGATTATTATGACCAGCAATACTTAGAGGGTAAGCCTGTATCACTATTGTTCCTAGCAGAGGAAGGCTCTGTAGAAGTAGTGGGCTTTAATGAGCAGTGGCATAATCCAACTGCATTCCAGCCATTCCGTTATGGCGGCGCAGTTAGTAATATCCCGCTAGCAGCAGATATCAAGGCGCAATTCGTCCAAGCCGCACAAAAATTAACACAAGTGTTCAAGCTGAAAGGCCTAAACAGTTTGGATGCCATTGTGCAAAATGATGTCGTTTATGTACTCGAAATCAATCCTCGCTTGAGTGCTACCTTTGACTTATACCCTGGGAAAGCGGTGAATATTTTGCGCCATATTCAAGCTTGCCTATCCGAGATGATTCAATCTGGGATGACCCTATCTAGGATGATAGATAGTTATCAAGCTACATTAGCTGCAATAAGTGTTAATGATGCTCATGCGCACGCTATTGTTTATACACCTGATGCCTTAGCAATTTCTGCAGATTTTGATTGGCCGGAATGGGCTACGGATACCCCTTTAAATATGACTTATATAGAAGCTCAGCGGCCGGTTTGTACTGTGTTGGCTACAGGTGAAAATAGTGAGGCGGCCAAACAGTTAGCGCAAAGTCGGGTTAAAATATTACTCAAATCACTTACCGAAAATAATAAGTAAGTCTCAATAACTAAATAATCCATTCATAAATTATGAGTAGACTAATCCCGGGTAACGAGGAATAACGTGTCCAAACAGCACTTGAGTGTTAATCAGCTTTCACAGCCATTAGTCGCACAATTATTACAGCAGGCAGACCCTTTAGGGCTAGATGTTTCGCTGCACCAAACAGGCTGTACCATTGTGGATGCGGCCGCCGGCAACCGCGAAGCGGGGCGTTTGATTGCTGAGATTTGCATGGGAGGCTTGGGCAAGGTGCATGTGGCAGATAGTCCGCGCTTCAGCCAATGGCCTGGTACGATCTCAGTATCATCTGATCAACCAGTACTGGCCTGCTTGGCCAGCCAGTATGCAGGTTGGGCTTTAAGTCATGAAGCTTTCTTTTCTTTAGGCTCTGGGCCGGCGCGGGCTTTAGCCAATCGGGAAGATTTGTTCCAAGAATTAGATTATCAAGATCAATCTGATCACACATGTATCGTACTGGAAACGGACAAAACACCGCCGATAGAGGTGGTGCAAAAAATCATTCGTGATACCAAGGTGCAAGCGGAGCATTTGACGATTATCCTTACACCTACTACCAGCATTGCAGGTGCCACACAGATTGTTGGCCGGGTGCTTGAAGTGGCGTTGCATAAAGCCCATACCCTGCATTTTCCCTTAAACGATATCGTGAGCGGCAGCGGCGTAGCCGTATTGCCGCCATCCGGAAGTGATTTTTTGACGGCGATGGGACGTACCAACGATGCCATCCTGTTTGGCGGTACGGTTAATTTGCAGGTGCGTGGCAGTGATGCTGCGGCTGCAAAGCTAGCTAAAGAGTTGCCTAGTCTTGCGTCTAAAGATTACGGTAAGCCGTTTGCGCAAATATTCAAATCCTACAATATGGATTTTTACCAGATTGATCCGATGTTGTTTAGTCCTGCCCAAGTGACCATTACTAACCTGGATTCCGGCGAGGTATTTGAAGGCGGGCGACTCAATGCAGAATTGATCGCACTTTCTTTTGCGGATTAGTCTTTTACAGACTAAGTAAACGCAGATTACTTCCTTAGATTACCATTTCTCAAATTGATAATCCCGATTCTAACCGATGATCCTGGCTGGCATGGTGAGCAGTTAAAGCAGGCTTTCACCTTGCGGGGGGTGGAGACTGTGTTCGTTTCTTTAGTTGATTGCAGTCTGCAAATGACCGAGCAATTAAAAGTTCATATTCCAGGATTTACAAAGCCGCCACCCGGTGTATTTGTGCGTGGTGTAACAGGCGGTACTTTGCAGCAAGTCATTACGCGCCTGAACATTCTGCATGTGCTGCAAGATAGTGGAGTCGTCGTTTATAACCATGGCCGTGCCATAGAGCGTACTGTCGACAAAGCCATGACCAGCGTTTTACTGCATCGCCATAAGGTAGCAACGCCTCATACCTGGGTATGCGAATCACGCGCACAAGCGCAGCAAGTAAGGCGGTTGAGTAACGAAGTTATGGTGCTTAAACCTTTGTTCGGGTCGCAAGGTTTAGGTGTGCGTCAATTAATGCCTGAAGCACCATTGCCGGTACCTATGGAAATGTATGTTGATGGCGTTTATTACCTACAACAATTCATTGAAACTTCAGACGTACCGCATGACTTCCGTTTGTTCGTCATAGGCAATAAAGTTGTTGCCGCAATGAAGCGTATTGGTGACAGCTGGGTTAACAATGTGGCGGCCGGTGGTCAATGTGTGGCAATTGAGCCGGAGCCTGCCATGATCCAATTGGCACTTAATGCGGCAGCGGCAGTCAATATCGAATATTGTGGGGTTGATATTATCCAAGCCAAAACCGGTGAGTATTATGTGCTCGAAGTTAACAGTATCCCTGCCTGGAAGGGCTTGCAAACCGCAACACAAATCAATATCGCGCAATTGTTGGTAGATGATTTTTTAAGCAAACTTTCTTAATGCTCCATTGAGTTAATCCTCGACTGGCTAAATGCACAAACTGGCTAATTAATGAAAACACTATCCCCGGATCAGTTGGCACTCGCCTATCGAGAAGCTTGTATGCAAGAGCTACAAGCACTTAAGCCGGGTAATGTGCATATTTTTGCGGATGGCCATCGCATGACCATTCATCACTTCTTTAAAAGTATCGATGCTTCTGCGAATATTTTATGCCAGCCTGATTTAACCGTAGGTGAACGGATTTTTGGTGCGGTAAAAGCCACGAAAGAGGCTGTTGGCTTGAATACCAATTTAGGTATTATTCTACTGTGCGCGCCTTTAGTCCAAGCACGATTGCAGGCTCATCAATTTCAATCGCTAAGCGAGAGCTTGAACCAGGTATTGAATGATTTAACGGTTGATGATGGCATGTTAGCTTCACACGCAATTGTGTTAGCCAACCCTGCCGGCTTAGGGTCTGTTGATCAGTATGATGTGCACTTGCCTGTGGAAGTCAATTTGCTGGAAATGATGCGGGCTGCCCAGCATGTCGATCGCATTGCCTGGCAATATGCCAATGCTTTTTTGGATATATTGGGATTTGGTGTGCAGTGTTTTGATGAAGCGATGGCGAAATGGCAAAATACCGCTTATGCTACTACCGCTGTTTATCTTGGATTTCTAACGCATCAATTGGATACGCATATCATGCGCAAACATGGCAACCCACTGGCAATGACAGTCATGGCTGAAGCACAAGCGATTGAGGCGGACTTTATGGCAAGTGAAAATCCTAAGTTGCTGCAAAAGAGATTGATGGATTGGGATGCTTCTTTAAAAGCGCGGAACCTCAACCCTGGTACTAGCGCAGACCTGACGGTAGCGAGTTTGCTAGCCAAAGCACTGATTTGAAATCATCTCGCTGTCAAAACGAATCGCATCCATTGTAGCTAACGACAGGGGCATTTTTTTGCGATATAATCCAAGGCTTGATTTTGTATAAAAGTGACGCTTTTGTTAGCTTTGCATCCAGTTTTATATCAAGTTAACGGTCAAAACTGTATCAATTTAAGTTAATCAAATAAAAGCGGAATTAATTCGATGTGGATCAGTCGGACAGCTACTTCAAATTCGAACTTTCAGCACGAGACATTTGCAACACGAACATTTAAAAGCGTTTAGACCAATTTTTCAGGAGGCAGTAATGGCAAATCTATTAGACCAATTAAAAAGCATGACCACAATCGTGGCCGATACAGGCGACGTAGAGGCAATTAAAAGTGTAAAACCAGTCGATGCAACGACTAACCCATCACTGTTGCTTAAGGCAAGTACATTGCCACAATATGCGCACCTGATTGACGAATCAATTGCTTTTGCAAAAGCGCAAGGCGGCAGTAAAGAAGTGCAAATCGAAAACGCAGCTGACAAATTGGCTGTATTGATTGGTATCGAAATTTCTAAAGTAGTGCCAGGCCGTATCTCTACAGAAGTGGACGCACGTCTATCTTTCAATGTTGAGAAAATGGTTGCTAAAGGCCGTAAACTCATCAAGTTTTATGAAGAAGCGGGTGTAGGTAAAGACCGCGTGTTGATCAAATTAGCATCAACATGGGAAGGCATCAAAGCTGGCGAGATCCTTGAAAAAGAAGGTATCCAATGTAACCTGACATTGTTATTCGGTTTCGGCCAAGCACGTGCATGTGCTGAAGCTGGTGTGTTCCTGATTTCCCCATTCGTTGGCCGTATCTTGGATTGGTACAAAGCGAAAACTGGCGAAACATACACACAAGAAACTGATCCAGGTGTGGTTTCTGTACGTAACATCTATGCTTACTATAAAGAACATGGCTACAAAACTGTGGTGATGGGTGCTTCATTCCGTAATGTAGGTGAATTGATTGCTTTGGCTGGTTGTGACCGTTTGACTGTGTCTCCAAACTTATTGCAAGATTTGGCTGCGACAGAAGGCACATTAGAGCGCGTATTAACTGATGGCGGCGCTAAAAAATCTCCTCCAGCAAAATTAACTGAAGAAGAGTTCCGCTTCCAATTGAACGAAGATGCAATGGCAACTGAGAAGTTAGCAGAAGGCATTCGCGGCTTCGTTGTCGATCAAAACAAACTTGAAGCAGCATTAAGCGCAAAACTTTAATATTATTCTATGGTCACATAAGGGTTAAGTCAGCTTTCGACTTGAAATGCTGACGAATCCACGACTAAATTTGTAATTAAAGTGTAATCAAGCTGGTTTAGAATTGACATATATTAGCTGGGCACTTATTATAAGTGTCCAGTTTTTTTGTAGTACCAATTTTTGTGATATCAAATTTCTGAATGTGATGTTTGCTCGGCAAATGACACATTTAAGTTTTGGACAAAAATAGCAATAAATCTGTAACATTCTAAAAAATTATTATCGGAGAAACACCATGGCACAAACCCAAATGGCATTAGACTCATTAGATTTCGACGCAACAGTTGCATTGGCAACTACAGTTGCTCCACACGTGGACATCTTGGAAATCGGTACACCATGCATCAAGCACAACGGTATCAAATTACTTGAAGTTTTACGTGCTAAATTCCCAAACAACAAAATTTTAGTTGATTTGAAAACAATGGACGCTGGTTACTACGAAGCTGAACCATTCTACAAAGCTGGTGCTGACATCTGTACAGTGCTTGGTACTGCTGACATGGGCACTATCAAAGGTGTAATCGACGTTGCTAACAAATACGGCAAAAAAGCACAAGTTGACCTGATCAACGTTACAGACAAAGCTGCTCGTACTAAAGAAGCTGCTGCTGCTGGCGCACACATCATTGGCGTGCACACAGGTTTGGATCAACAAGCTGCTGGTCAAACACCATTCACTGACTTGGCTTTAGTTGCTGGTCTTGGCTTGAATGTTGAGATCTCAGTTGCTGGTGGCGTTAAAGCTGCTACTGCTAAACAAGTTAAAGATGCTGGCGCACACATCATCGTAGCTGGCGCTGCTATCTACGGCGCTGCTGATCCAGCTGCTTCAGCTGCTGAAATCACAGCAATCGCTCACGCTTAAGTTAAGCATTGGTTTTTATAACCAAGTTTAATTAAAAGCCCAATAAGAAATTATTGAGATGAACGAATAAAAATCCTGACTCAGCAATGGGTCAGGATTTTTTTTGATAATATTTAGACTAATATTCAATCACTATTGAATACATTTAAGGGAAACATCATGGATCATCAAAAATTAATCTTAGACAGACTGACAACCATTTTGTCAGAAACTGACGCCAGCAACTCAGCTAAGTTGCTAAAAATGGTTGATGAAGCTGGCCGTATTTTCATTGGTGGCGCTGGCCGTTCATTGCTCGTTTCACGCTTCTTCGCAATGCGCTTGGTACATGCTGGTTATAACGTTAGCATGATCGGGGAAGTGGTTACACCAGCCATTAAAGCTGGCGATTTGCTGATCTTGGTTTCAGGCTCAGGTGGTACAGAGACATTATTGCCATTCGTGAAAAAAGCAAAATCTGTAGGCGCTAAATTGGCTGTGGTTTCTATGAAGAAATCTTCACCAATGGCCGATGCTGCTGATTTAACCATCCAAATCGGTAACGATAATAGTTTCCCACTCACTAAAGGTATGCCAATGGGCTCTCAATTTGAGCTTTCAACATTGTTGTTCCTTGAAGCGGCGATTTCAGAATTGATTTTTGCCAAAGGCTTGACTGAAGAAGGTATGCGCGCAATTCACGCTAACTTGGAATAAGTCTAAATTAGTAGTGTAAAAACCCAAGCTTGCTTGGGTTTTTTATTGTCGGTGAAAAGCGGCGAGGTCATCACTGCTGATTGCACCGTTGTGAAGTGCAGTTGCTACCAGTACGCCAGAGACTTCTTTTTGTCTGAGTTGTGCGCAGTCTGAGATATTGCGCACGCCACCAGCTGCATACAGTCTGCTCGGCATACTGCGAGATTGGTTTAGTATTTGCAGTCGATGCATCAGTTTTGTATTAGCACCTAAACCGCTCCCTACCTGGCTTAACTGCATGCCTACGACATTATCAGGCCAGTAGCTGGAGTCATGGTGTAACGCTAGTGGACCTAATATCTGTGGTCCTTTAGCATCTAAAGAGAGGATATATTGCCCCCCAAACTTCTGATCAATCACTTTGTAAGTGGCAAGATGAGGGATATTTTCCGAACCAATAATAAAACAAATGTTTTTAGCGTAGGACTCAATGGAGAATGTGTCATTGCGAATCCCAGCATCCAGCCAGAACTGAATAGTAGGGAAGGTCGTTGCTAACTGATTAATGCATTCAATATGATTGCCAGAGCCTTGAATGGCATCGAGATCGGCAATATAGAGTTTGTTAAATGGGTATAATCCAAGCAGCGCTTCTAATACATATAACGGCTTGCTGGATACGCATAGTGACGAGACAATCGGCCGGTAATGCTCACGTTCTCCCATGCGTGCATGGACAACTTGGCCTTGCATGAGATCGATAACTGGGATGATTTCCACGAGTAGTTTTATCAATAATGGTGAGATTTATTTGAAAATATTGCTGCTGGAATATATCACAGCTGGTGGTTTTAATGATGCACCCTTACCTGATTCACTGTTACGTGAGGGGATGTTGATGCGGGATGCATTATTAAGAGACTTTGGCGCTGTGGCACAAGTAGAGATAACAACTACTTTCGATGCTAGGCTTGATGAGCCTAAGCCGCAAGCGCAGCATAAAATGCAAAGTTATGCAGTGCACACAAACACTCATCCAACTGAAATATGGCAAAAACTCTTATCCGAGTGTGATGCTGCATTAGTTGTAGCGCCAGAAACGGATGGCATATTACATCACCTGACCCAATCGCTTGAAACGGCCCCGATCGTTAATTTGGGTTGTAATGCGGCATCTGTGAAGCTGACTGCGAGTAAATTAGCTACCTCTAGAGTTCTTCAGCAGTCTGGCATTACAACCATCCCGAGCTATAAAGCTGATACATTTGACTGTGCACTCGCAGCAGATAATTCTCTTAATGGCTATGTAGTTAAGCCGAATGATGGAGCTGGTTGTGAAAATACTTGGTATTTTGAGGACTCCAGTGCGTTAAATCACTGGTTGCAAAGCAATGCAGAAGTACTATTCAAATTTCTCATCCAGCCTTATCAAACTGGACTGGCCGCCAGCTTCTCTATGCTGTGTAAGCAGGGGAAGGCTTGGGTCCTGGCCTGTAATGAGCAAAAAATTGAGATTGATAGAACCTATTCTCACTTGAAATACTCCGGCTCATATGTCAATGCTTTGGCCAGACATTATGCAGATTTCAATGAGCTGGCCCAGCGTATTGCAGAAACTATTCCGGGTCTGAATGGCTACGTTGGAGTTGATGTCATTATTGAAGATGGGGTCATCTATATAGTGGAAATTAATCCTAGAATCACCACCTCTTATATCGGATTGCAGCAGTCATTACACTACAATCCCGCCGAATTAATATTGGGCCTAGTCAACGAAGATTTTTCTTTGCCTAAGCACTTAACTACTCATGCTGTAGAGGTTCACGTAAATGCGTAAGGGCACCATTGGCTGGGATGTGGGCGGCGCGCATTTGAAAGCCGCACACTTGAATAACGCCGGGAAGCTTCTGCGGGTCATTCAGGTTCCATGTGCTTTGTGGCGCGGTTTAGCAGAGTTAGAAAAAGCGATAGAGGCAATACTGCGTAAGCTTTCAACAGACCATGTGAACCATGCGATCACCATGACCGGTGAATTGGTTGATTTATTCGCTAATCGCAAGGAAGGCGTATTAGCGATCAGCCGAGTGATGGAAAAATATCTAACAGATGAGAAATATTTTTATACAGGTGCACTACAAGCCGATTACCAAGGTTTTACCTCGGCGGCCTACCTAGCACAGCATTGGCAAGCAATTGCCTCTGCAAATTGGCTGGCCAGTGCTGCATATGTTGCTTCCCGCATGTATTCAATGCAGATTAGCCCTTACGCTTTATTGGTAGACATCGGGAGCACTACAACGGATTTTGTAGTGTTAAAAGATTACCAGCCTGTCTGTAAAGGCTATACAGATGCCGAGCGCTTACAAAGTGGAGAGCTGGTTTACACAGGCGTCATCCGTACGCCGTTAATGGCCGTAAGCCGACATGTGACGTTTGCAGGCCAATTAACTTCAACTGCTGCGGAATATTTCGCGACGACTGCTGACGTGTATCGGTTGACCGGTGAATTATTAGCTGACGATGACATGGCTGATACGGCTGATGGCAAAGATAAGACCTTAGCTGCCAGTGCACGTCGTATCGCACGGATGATAGGGCGTGATGCAGATGAAGCAGGGCTCACATCCTGGGTCGCATTGGCGCAATCATTCAGGACAGCACAATTTGAGCGCTTGCGCGATACGGTAATACATCATGTTGCTAACTTTCCAGACCAAGCTGTTTTTACGTTGGTTGGGGCTGGGGTAGGGCGATTTTTAGTAAAAGATCTGGCTGCGCATATGCATGCAAGTTATATCGATGTGGCAGATTTGGTGGAGATAGCGCATGAAAATGCTATGCTGACAGATGGACAAATCAATAGCCAATGGGCAAGCAGTTGTCTGCCTGCAGTTGCGGTTGCTAGTTTGCTGCATGCTAAGCAAACATTTTAAGATGCTCGCCAAACTCCACAAACAATAAATCGTATGTCATTACTCAAACATCCATTACCATATTTCGCTGATAGCGCCGTGCTTTTTGCCCGCCTGAGCCACAAGCCTTGGGCAATGTTTCTGGATAGTGGGCAACCCGGTAGCCAATATGGACGCTTTGATATTATCGTAGCCGACCCGTTTATTAAGTTATGCACAATTGAAACTGTAGATAGCGTGCAAACCGAGATTATTACTGGCGGCAAAAAAACTATATCTAGTGAAGACCCATTTTCACTATTGGCTAAGCTAATGCAACCTTACAGGGTGCCCACTAACGGCTATCCTTTTACTGGCGGTGCAGTGGGTTATTTCAGCTATGACCTGGCCAGACAAGTAGAACAGCTGCCTGAAATCGCCTGTAAATCTACCATACCGCATATGCAAGTTGGGATTTATGATTGGGCCGTGGTAGTAGATCACCGGGAAAAAGTAAGCTATTTATTATCTAACGGCTTGCATGCAGATACGCATGCACAATGGCCGGCACTATGTGCTTTTTTTGAAAATCCAGCTAAGGCCGAGCAAGCTCAAGATTTCAAGCTGACTAGTCCTGTGGCTAGTAATATGGACTTTGAGCAATATGCTTATGCATTTAATACTATTAAGCAATACATTACCGAAGGGGACTGTTACCAGGTGAATTTGGCACAACGCTTTGCCGCAAAGATCCAAGGCCATAGTTGGCTAGCTTATCAAAAACTCCGTGAAATCAGTCCGGCCCCTTTTATGAGCTTTATGAATTTTGGTGATTTACAAGTGCTTTCCGGCTCACCAGAGCGCTTTTTGCAAGTGACGGGGCGGCATGTTGAAACGCGACCCATAAAAGGCACGCGACCTAGGGCAAACGATGTTGTACTGGATAAGCAATATGCGCTTGAACTGCAAAATAGCAGCAAAGACCGGGCAGAAAATCTCATGATTGTGGATTTGCTGCGAAACGATATCAGTAAAAACTGTGAGATCGGATCAGTCAAAGCCGATACTTTATTTCAGCTACAAAGCTTTGCTAATGTCCATCATCTGGTGAGTTTTGTCACAGGCAAGCTGCAGGCTGGTAAAACCGCGCTGGATCTGTTGCGCGGCTGCTTTCCTGGTGGTTCAATTACAGGTGCGCCTAAACTGCGCGCCATGCAGATTATCGAAGAGTTGGAAAGGCATAGACGCGGCGTATATTGTGGGGCAATTGGCTATATTGGCTTTGACGGCAATATGGATACAAATATTGCGATTCGCACCGCCGTGTGTGCCGAAGGTGAAATCAGTTTTTATGCGGGTGGCGGTATAGTAGCTGACTCTGAGTTAGAAAAAGAGTATGCTGAAACGCTGGATAAAGCGTCTAGCATGTTAAAAACAATGCAGTATTTTCAAGGCTCTGATTAAGGGTTTATGAAAAAAAAATAATCGAAGCATAAAAAATGAGGATGGCTAAGCCCAATGGAACAAATCGTTAAAGGTAAATCCATATGGGTGGTTAAAATCGGCGGTAGCTTATTAGGTTCGCCTGAGCTCTCGCGCTGGCTCGAGCTCATTGTAAAATTTAGTGATGGAAAAGTAATCATCGTGCCTGGTGGCGGACTCTTTGCCGATGCAGTGCGCAAAGCACAAGTTCAATCCAATATTAGTGATGCAACTGCTCATCAGCTTGCCGTATTAGCCATGGATCAATTCGGTCTCTTACTAGCGAGTATGAACCCAGGGCTTGCTACTGCAAGCAGTGAGTTGGAAATTGCCGAACGGACCTGGCAGCATCGCGGTATCGTTTGGCTACCGAGCAAAATGGTGCTCGCGGACGATACGATTCCACAAAACTGGCAGGTAACATCGGATAGTTTAAGTGCGTGGCTGGCCAATAAAATTGGTGCGGAACAATTGGTACTGGTGAAATCCAGGCAATTACCTGCATATGAAACCAGCAGTTCCATTGCATTGCAAAAACTCGTTGAAGACGAGTTGATAGATCGCCAGTTTATCGATTTTGCAACGGGCCAGAATTATAAAATATGGGCTTTGAATAAAGTGAACTGTGCACTATTTGAACAAGGCTTAAGCCTGCAGAAACTGGAAGATAAAGGCCTGCATATTAATATCACCTTGCATTAAGGAATTCATGATGACGTTACCTGTATACTCGGATCAGGAAATACAAGATAAGTTAGTTGCTGAATTGCCTCATTGGTATTTGGAAAACGGCTGGATACGCCGTAAATACAAAACCAGCGGATGGAAAGCGACTTTGATGTTAGTGAATACGATTGGGCATTTAGCCGAAGCGGCTTGGCATCACCCAGATCTGACGGTGTCGTATGCATTCGTCATTGTAAAATTATGCAGCCATGATGCAAAAGGCATTACGGATAAAGATTTTGAGTTAGCTAAAAAAATTGAGCAAGTCATTGGCTGGCAGCCAGCAAAAGAAGGTGGTGTTTTGGAAGGCACGCCGAACGAGGACGCACGATTTAAATACATTAAATACGATTGACCAATCTGGTTTGTCGATTTTCTTTGGAGCAATATTATGAAAGCATTATCAGCCGTGGTTTTAGTATTAAGTCTTTTTGCAATGAGTGGATGTCATCATTTTGGCCACCACTGCCCACCAGGCCAAGCTAAAAAAGGTAATTGTTTATAATAAGCAAACTACCTAACTAAAGGGGTAGTGTGTTGCTAATACAAGAGCAAAGTCTTCATTGGCTTTGCTCTTTTTTATGTTGATTAGCGCAGGGCATCTTTTTTGAATCTACCGAAATGCAACATGATGGTGGGTAATATTAACAGGTTAAGAATCGTGGAGGTCACCAGGCCACCGACAATAATTGTCGCCATTGGGCCTTCAATTTCACGACCCGGCTGACCACTGCCAGCAGCTAAGGGCAGTAAGCCAAGCGCTGTCACCAAGGCTGTCATGAGGATAGAAGGTAAGCGTTCTGAGGCACCGCGGATGCAGGTTTCAAGCCCCCATACGCAATTTTCCTCATCAACCAGATGTTGATAGTGCGACACCATCATGATGGAGTTGCGCAACGTGATACCAAATAAAGTCACAAAACCCACCAATGAGCCCAATGAAATCCAACCGCCGGTAAATAAAGCTGCTAGCACGCCGCCAATGAGCGCGAAAGGCAAATTAGCAAAGGTCAGTAATAGATTGCGCAGGCGGCCAAACGCGATATACAGCATGATAAACACGGCTACACCCGCCAGCAGCGACTGCAATATCAAAGCTTTGCGTGATTTTGCATTGGCTTCAGCAGCCCCGGTAAACTCTAAATAAGCGCCTTGTGATAAGCGTACATCGCTTTTAATTTTCTGTTTGAGCTCTTCAGTGAAGGCATCGATATCGCGGTCTACTACATTGGCCGTAACGGTTTGAATCCGTTTGGCACCTGCATGGAGAATTTTTGAGCGGCCATTTTCTTGCGCAATATCCGCTACGTCACGTAGTCGAACTAGTTTCCCTTCAGGATTAAATAGGGGCAGGTTGCCAGCCTCTTGCACGTCGTCGCGGGCTTCATCATCCAGCACAACGCTAATGCCTATCACGCGGTTCCCCTGATAGGCATGCGCGATCGGTACACTTTCATAAGCAGCACGAATATTGTCCAGCACATCGGTAGGCTGTAAGCCCCATTGCGCTAATTTTTCTGGCCGCAAGCGCACGACCAGCTGCGGTGTTCCAGGCGGAGATTGTACAAGTACGTCGGATGCGCCTTTGATGCTATTAATTGTGGCTGCAATGTTCTGTGCATCACGATCCAGTGCGTCTAAATCATTACCGTAAATATTAATGACTGTTGAGGCAGCATAGCCGGAAATGGTTTCTTCAATGCGCTCTGTAAGGAAGGTATTGATTGCGAAGTTAACACCGACAAAACCAGGTGAGCTTTCACCTTCTTTGCTGTCATCATTTTTACTTTCATCGGGGGTTTCAGAATTGCCTTCTGAATTGGCTTCTTCGCCGTTTTCTGTACCGGCGAGAGCGGTACGAATGCTATTGAGGATGCGGCGCTGTTCTTCACCGGAAATGGCGCCGATTTCGATTTCAAATTCGCTGTAATGCGTACCAAATGTATCTGCACCATTCGGTGCGCGACCCACCCACTGGGTAACAGATTTAACGCCCGGGATGCTGCGAATGGTTGCAGAGACTTTTTTGCCGATACGCAAAGATTCACGCTCAGATGTGCCTGGTACAGCGGTCATATGCATGATGTAGTGACCCTCATGCAGTGCGGGTATGAACTGGTTTTTAAAAAGCGGCAAAATACCCAGTCCAATTGCAATCAGCATAAAACTGACAGCCATTACAATTTTGTAATGTTTTTCAACGCGATACAACATGCCCACATACCATTTTTTGATGATGCGTATCATGGGCGGGTCTTCGGATTCAAGTTTGGCATTACCCAGCAGTAAATAGCAAAGCGCAGGTGTTAAAGTCAACGCAACCAATAAAGACGCCATGATGGCGGCAATATACGCAAATCCCAATGGCGCAAACAGTTTGCCTGCCACACCGCCAAGCGTGAGCAATGGCATAAACACCAAGGCGACGATAATAGTCGCGTAGAGTACTGAGCTGCGGACTTCCATTGAGGCATCGAAAACGACGCGGTAAGTGGCTATCGGCTGTGCCAGCAAGCGGTTTTCTCGCAGCCTGCGGAAAATATTCTCCGTATCGATAATGGCATCATCGACTACTTCTCCGAGCGCAATGGCCAGCCCACCCAACACCATGATATTGAGCCCGATATTGAAATAGTCCATGACCACAATTGCAGTAAGGAGTGAGAGTGGAATAGCTGTTGCGGAGATAAAAGCAGTACGTGCATTGAACAGGAATAAGAACAATACGGTAATGACTAAAATGGAGCCGATCAGGATATCGGTACGCACGCCTTTAATTGCCACCTCAATAAAGTTGGCTGGCCGGAACAAGCCTTCATGCAGCGTGACATTTTCTGCCATCAGGGTAGGTTTGATCTCCTGCATGGCTTTTTCGATGGCCTGGGTCACCGCATAGGTATTGGCGCCCAGCTGGCCTTGTACAGACAGATAAACGCCGGTTTCTTCATTGATTGCAGCTGCGCTGATGGAAGGCGCGGCCCCATCCAGCACGTTGCCAATATCACCTAGCCGTACTGTCTGCCCATTTTTGTGAAGAAGCACTGCTTGCGCCAGCTTTTCGGGCGTTGCTGATTGACCCTCGGTATTGATGACGATGCGCTGATTCTTGTTTTCGATAAAACCATTACCACGTACACCGGTGGCTTTTTTTACAGCTTCTTCAATTTGCAGAAGCGATACACCGTATCGCACCATTTTTTCCGGATCAACCTGAATCTGTAATTGCTTGACCTTGCCCCCGAATACATTGACATCAGCAACGCCAGGAATAGCCAGGAGATGTGGCACGATCGTCCAATCTACAATCGTACGCAGTTCAGTTAAGCTTCGTGATTTAGAGGTCACGCCTAAGCCCAGGACGGTGCTGGCAGAAGAGGTGAGGGGGGTAATATTGGGAACTAGGCCTTGTGGCAATCGATTCGTCAGTGTCGCGATACGCTCGGCGACCACTTGGCGATTACGGTAGATATCTGTGCCTTCAGTAAAAATAATGGTCACGATCGATAAGCCGGGGATGGATTGCGAGCGCATGCTTTCGATGCCTACAGTCCCGGCAATACTAGTTTCCATGGGCTGACTGACTAGGCTTTCTACCAGCTCAGCGGATAGCCCAGGGGATTCTGTTTGGATAATGATTTGCGTAGGTGAAAACTCGGGAAATACGTCGAGATTGCTGTTTGACAAACTATATAGCCCGTACATCACGACTAAACTTGCTAGGCCGACAATGACGCCGCTGAAACGTATGGAAAAGCGTACCAACGCGGACATCATGATAGAGCCCTCGTTTTAAAGGCTGTGGTACCTCGCCGTGTTAGCAGCCATGAAATGAAAATTAAACGCATTGATTTAATCTTCATTTTCATTGGTGATCTGGTATTTGAATTCTTCCGAAAGCAATAGCTGAGCGCCGCTCGTTACAACAAGATCGTCCGGTTTCAAGCCGCCTGTATAAAACCAGCCATTCTCGATTTCCACATCGGTATTAACAGGTAGGCGGCTGAATTGATCTTGCGCTAATTGTTTGTAGACCCAAGGTTTTCCGCCATACCATATCACCGCGGAACTAGGAATAATTACGCCTTTTGCCTTACTGCTGGTTTTATTCAATATTGCAATGACTTGCATGCCAGCCCTTAAGTCTGTTGCTTTGGCATGATAGAAATAGGTTTTGCCTTGGATTGTGGTGTTGCTAATTGGGGCAGGAGATAAATAATAAGCCTTCATTGTGTTGGACGGAGAAGCTGAGGGTGCAATCACAATGCTGCTATTGTTTTTGGGTTCGTCTGCATCGAAAGGCAGGGTGATCTGAATGAGTACCTCCTGCGAATTAATCAGTTTTTGCATTAAACCTTGCGTGTTGTGCGCAGTGGCGAGCCGGGTAAGAGCTTCGCCCCAGGTTTGCTGCATGCTGGCGGCAATGTTCTTGGCGCTAGATTCAGCAGCAAACACTTTCGCTTCATCTGCATTAACATCTGCCAGTGCAATTGCGACCGCTTTATCCGAAATGTTTTTATCATCCAGGTTGAGAGTATGCAACCGGCTATATTCATTTTGATTACGGGCAAGACTGCTACGCAAAATGGCGGCTTCTGATTTTGCAGCCATATAGCGTGTGCGTAAATCAATGAGGCTATCGATGCCTATTACATTGCCATAGCTGCTTATATTGGCTTGATGCGCGCTTGCCTTGAGTTTGCTTGTTTTGATTTCGCTTTGTTTTTGGGCAGCCTCGCTGAGTGCAATGATCGTCAAGCCCTGTTGATTAGTTACCCTGCTCGGTGTTTCGATCTCTTCTTCGGATTCCTGAGTGAGTGCTTCGTACTCGTCTTTCCCATAGAAAACCAGCACCCAAAATAGCATGACAATCAAAAATGCTTGTAAGCCAATAATGATGGCCAATTTACGATTCATTCTTATTGTCCTTATAAAAATCTACGGAGCTATTTTAATAAAATTCTTATTCAATAAAATCTTTATTTAAAAGAATTCTTACTTGACAGAATTCTTCTGATTTTTTCGGAACCTTAACCTAATTTAATTTTGCTTAACTTGGACTTGAGGCGCATTTTCCTGGCTCAAGGATTCCAGCTTTAATGATTGCACCGTCAAATTCAATGGTTGTTGTAAATTATTTTCAAGCTGGTTAATCGCACTTAATACTTGATATTCAGCCAATAAGGTATTTTTTCGTGCAGTAATATCTTCCAGTTTTGCGACAGCGAATTCCAGACGGTCTATTTCGCCAATAGTTAATCGCTTTTGCATGCGTTCGGTATTTTGATGTTGCTGAAGCTGTAGCGCTAGTTGGTTCGTCAACAGCAGATGTGTTTGCTGGACTTCGGTTTTAGCTATTTCCACGTCGGACATCACTTTATTCTGCAATGCTTCAAACTGTGTCGCTTCAACTTTACGCAGTTGCATCGCCATCGCAATGGCATTTTTATTTTTGTGAAGCAAATTAAGTAATCCGCCGATGCCAAGGGACCATACTTTGTCGCCAAATTCGTAAGCATAGCCGGGGGTCAAGACGATATCCGGATATTGTTTGGCAATTTCAAGCTTAAGTTTGCTTTCGGCGGCGGCATATTTCGCTAGGGCGATGCGGATATCTAGCCGGTTAAGCAGGGCGTTTTTTTGTAAACTTGCAATGTCAGTATCTAAACTATATTTGTCAACTACAAATAGAGGTTTCGATAAGGGCATGGTTTCCAATCTGCCGGCACTCAATCCTAGAGTGCTAGCCAATTTTGTCCGTAATACTGCATTTTTCTGCTGGCTGTTATGTAGTTCTAAACTCGTAGCCTGAAGCAGCAGCTTCGCTGTGCTGAGTTCCACATTAGATAGCAGCCCAAAATCTACGCGTTTCTGGTATATCGCCGCAATCTCCTGGCGACGTTTTTCTTCTTCAATCAATACAGCTATTTGCTGTTGGTTAAATTGATATTCATACAAAGCTTGCGCCACTGACTGCCGTATCAGCCACGCAGTCTGGGCTATGTCCAATTTATAGGCTTCAGATAAATGCTGTGCGTTTTCAATGCGGATGCTGCGTTTATTTGCAGTTTCCAGCGGGATATCAAAACTTAAACCGTATAAATAAGGATTAATGTCTTGGTTAGCTTGATTGCTGCGTGCGGTATTGCCGTTGATTGCCGGTAGTGGCCTTTCCGCAGCAATGGGTTCGTTAGCAAGTGCAGCACGCCATTGAGCGCGTGCTACATCTAAGCTGGGGTGGAAGTAAAGCGCACAGTAAGTTAATTCTTCTAAACCCCAACTTTTTACTGGAAGTTGGCTAGCAGGGTATCCATTGCTTAATAAGTACTGCTGAAATTCTGGGCTGGCAGGATCTTTATTATGGAATTTGCTGCTATTCGCTTCCGTATTGATCGGTTTTTCTTTGTATTGCTGGAAGCTGCAGCCGCTCGATATCCATACAATGGAAATTGCTGCCAAACCCAATTTGACAATTTTAAATGGTACGCTTTGTACTATTTGAAGCAAAATGAAAAATGATCAGTCGATGTGGATAACAATCATGTTAGGTGAATTAATCTACAATTTCAGCGTTAACAGCGCCCAAGGCATCTTGTAGTGTCTCTTCGCTGAGACTGTTAATGGTAGTGGCCAATAAATCAGCAGCCTCTACAGTCGTTAAAGGCAAATCATGGCTATCCATTTCAGCGATCAGGCCAGCAGCAGCACCGGTCACTTTTAATAAGGATTGGCGCTCGCGCATAAGTAACTCTAACTCGGTGCGTAGCATATTGATTTCGTTTGTATTGGGCATGATGTTCAACTTGATAATGGCTAATGATTAATGAATATTAATTGCTATTTTCGCATAATCGCTAACTCTGTCTAGCTGGATTAACGAATGTCATACTATAAATAGTGCGTCATAAATAGCACGTCACATGTCATTATTTCTAACTACTATACTACTCATATCCGATGCCGGCTTCAAATCATTTGTGCTTATAGCCATGATAGGTTTTTGCAAATTGTGTCAAATAGCAATAAATGCAGCTTTTTTGTTTTACACCTTTTCTCCGCGCGATGACTTGAGATACAATAGCGGATTATCTGAACGGCAGAAGTTTAGCCGTACACTACCTGCGAGAGTGGCGGAATTGGTAGACGCACTGGATTTAGGTTCCAGCGCCGTAAGGCGTGAGAGTTCGAGTCTCTCCTTTCGCACCAACTTATTGAAGCATGTCTATAGCGAGTGAAGAGGTTAGGCATTCGCTTATAGCCTGCATTTAGAACTTAGGAAATACAGCATGGCCTTGAATGTTGAAACCATCAGTACACTTGAACGCCGTATCACGGTTAAAGTTCCTCTCCAACCATTAGAAGCGCAAATCAAACAACGCTTGGGTCAAATTTCACGCACTGCGAAATTTGCTGGTTTCCGTCCAGGCAAAGCGCCGATTGGTTTGGTCAATCAGCATTATGGCGACCAAGTGCGTGATGAGGTGTATTCAGGCGCGGTTGAAAAAACTTTCGGCGAAGCGGTTGAAGAGAATAAGTTGCGCGTGGCTGGTTATCCTAATATCGAACACAAGCCATTTGGCGAAGCTGCTGATTCCTTTGAATACACTGCAACGTTTGAAATATTTCCAGAAGTTACTATCGGTGACTTGTCAAAACTTAAAATCGAGCGCCCAACGTTAGAAGTAGGTGAAGCCGATGTTAAAAAGACGTTAGACGTTTTGGTAAAACAACGCGTTAGCTTTGAGCCTGTGAAACGTGCTGCTAAAAAAGGCGACCGCGTGCATGTCACACTTAAAGCGTTTTTAGATGGTAACGAAGTTGAATCTACTGGCGATAGCGGCATCGATTTAGTGATTGGCGAAGCGGGTCGTATGGCGGAGTTTGACGATCAACTCAGCGGCGGTAAAGCGGGCAGCATCAAAAAATTTGACATCACTTACCCGGCTGACCATAACCCTGCACAATTAGCAGGTAAAACAGTGTCCTATGAAGTTAACTTCGTGACGGTATCTCAACCAAAATTGCCGGAAATCGATGCCGAGTTTGCGAAGAGCCTGGGCATTGAAGACGGCGACGTTGAAAAAATGAAAGCCGAGATCGCTGAGAGCTTAAAGCAGGAAGTTGAAAAGCGCGTCAGTGCTAAATTAAAAGAACAAGTATTTCAAGCTTTGGTAGACAGCGCTGATTTTGAAATCCCACGCGTATTGCTGGGCACTGAAATCAACCGCATGATGCAAACGACTGAGCAAAACCTCAAGCAACGCGGTGCGGATTTAAGCAATATTAAGCTGGAACCTGCGATGTTTGAAGACCAAGCCAAACGCAGCACTAAATTACGTTTGCTTTTAGGTGAACTGATTAATACGAATGGCTTACATGCCAATGCCGACCAAGTGCGTGCTATGGTAGATGTGTTTGCACAAAGCTTTGAACGTCCATCCGATGTGGTGACTTGGTACTATGCCGATCCAAAACGTCTGGACGAACCATCTGCTTTAGCAACAGAAGAAAACGCAGTTGCTTGGGTGTTGTCCAAAGCTAAAGTGACAGAAAAAAAAGTTAAATTTGACGACTTAATGGGAAATGCTTAATGAATAATTCGCACCAGCAGCACTTGCACCACGCCATGAACGGACAAGACTTGAGCCCCCAGGGTTTGGGTTATATTCCCATGGTGATCGAGCAGAGCGGCCGTGGCGAACGTTCTTACGATATTTATTCCCGCTTGCTTAAAGAGCGTGTGATCTTCCTGGTCGGCCCGGTTAACGACATGACGGCCAACTTGGTAGTTGCACAGTTATTGTTCCTGGAAGCGGAAAATCCTGACAAGGATATTTTCCTGTATATCAATTCTCCAGGCGGCTCTGTTACTGCAGGGATGTCGATTTACGACACCATGCAATTCATCAAGCCGGATGTCAGTACCTTATGTATCGGTCAGGCAGCCAGCATGGGTGCATTCCTGCTGGCTTCAGGCGCGAAAGGCAAGCGTTTCAGTTTGCCTAACTCACGTGTCATGATTCACCAGCCTTCAGGCGGCTTCCAAGGCCAATCTTCCGATATCGAGATTCATGCTAAGGAAATCTTGTATCTTCGCGGTAAATTGAACGATATCTTGGCGCACCATACCGGCAGAACCGCTGCGGAAATTGACCGTGACACTGAGCGCGATAATTTTATGAGTGCAGAACAGTCCGTTGAATATGGCATGATCGACAAGGTGATTGCCAGCCGCGCGGATGCGGCATAAGATACCAGTAAGTTAAGCAATTCTGGGTATATCCGTTAGCAAGTCATTCCACCCATTTGCTAGCCACTTTAAGGAATAATCAATGGCGACTAAAGCCGAAGGCGATAAATTACTTTATTGTTCATTTTGTGGCAAAAGCCAGCATGAAGTAAAAAAACTCATCGCAGGACCCTCTGTTTTCATCTGTAATGAATGCGTTGATCTTTGCAACGACATCATTAAAGAAGAAGTGCAAACGACGGATGGTTTAAAGTCTGCTGATGATAGTCTGCCTACACCACAAGAAATCTGCAAAATCCTTGATCAGTACGTGATTGGTCAGACACAAGCTAAGAAAAACCTGGCGGTTGCGGTGTATAACCATTACAAGCGTCTTGGCCATAATAATCTTTCAGATGGCGGCCAAAAAGACGATGTTGAAATCGCTAAAAGCAATATTCTGCTCATTGGTCCAACCGGTTCAGGTAAAACTTTACTTGCCCAAACCTTAGCACGTTTATTGGATGTGCCTTTTGTAATGGCCGATGCTACTACACTTACCGAAGCAGGTTATGTAGGCGAAGATGTGGAAAACATCATGCAGAAACTACTGCAAAAATGTGATTACGATATCGAAAAAGCGCAACGCGGCATTGTATACATTGACGAAGTGGATAAGATTTCACGCAAGTCTG
Organism: Methylotenera sp.; assembly: GCA_002928535.1. Taxonomy (GTDB): domain Bacteria; phylum Pseudomonadota; class Gammaproteobacteria; order Burkholderiales; family Methylophilaceae; genus Methylotenera. The sequence continues at coordinate 47,576 of PERG01000016.1, forward strand.
ACAATCCGTCAATCACACGTGACGTTTCGGGTGAGGGTGTTCAACAGGCTTTGCTTAAACTCATTGAAGGTACTGTAGCATCTATTCCGCCACAAGGTGGACGTAAGCATCCTAACCAGGAGTTTGTGCAGTTAGATACAACTAATATCCTATTCATCTGTGGCGGTGCATTTGATGGCTTGGAAAAAGTGATCCGCTTGCGCTCCGAAAAAGGCGGCATTGGTTTTGGTGCGGAAGTGAAAAGTAAAGAAGATGTGCGTGCCATCGGTGAAGTGTTGCGTGATGTTGAGCCGGAAGATCTGATTAAATTTGGCTTGATTCCTGAATTTATCGGTCGTCTGCCGGTGGTTGCGACATTAGAGTCATTAGATGAAGCTGCACTGATGACCATTCTGACAGAGCCAAAAAATGCATTGACCAAGCAATATATCAAGTTGTTCAAAATGGAAGGCGTAGAGTTGGAGTTTCGTGACTCAGCCTTGCAATTGATTGCTAAAAAAGCTTTGGAACGTAAAACGGGTGCACGCGGCTTACGCTCAATCATGGAACATTCTTTACTAGAAATTATGTACGAGTTACCGTCCATCGAAAATCTCAGTAAAGTCGTGGTCGATGAAAATGTAATTCGGGGGGATGCGCCGCCGTTATTGATTTATGAAGATAAGTCTGAAGAAGCGGTGGGTTAACTTCACAGTGTTAAAAAAGCCAGAACTCTGTTCTGGCTTTTTTATTTCTGTTTTCTGCACTGCTTTTCTTGATAAGTCTCAGGTATAATTTTTTTAAGTACTCCTAGACACACAGCATGTTATTTAGAGTCTTAATAACGGTTTCTACCCTGGTTAAGGCTTGAACTGTTTAGGTTAAGCCCCATCAATATATCTATAAGCGTTTTTGGCTTATTTCTTAGCTTAACTTTGGAAAAGTCTATTCATGACACAATCATTACCTTTATATACTCCTGACGACGGTTTGCTGCCTATCTTGCCTTTGCGCGATGTGGTGGTTTATCCACATTTAGTCATTCCTTTATTTGTCGGTCGTACAAAATCGGTAAAAGCACTTGAAATTGCATCGGATGGTAATAAACAGATTCTGCTGGTAGCGCAAAAATCTGCCAATAAAGATGAGCCAGACGCAGATGATCTATATGAAGTTGGTACTGTGGCTACCGTATTGCAAATGCTCAAATTGCCAGACGGCACTGTTAAAGTGCTTGTTGAGGGTGTTCAGCGCGCCAAAGTAAGTGGGTTCATTGAAACTGAGGAATGCTTTGCAGCCCGTGCAGAATTGATCCCCGAAGCAGTCAGTGATAATGAGATCCAGGCCTTAATGCGTACCGTGTTTACCCAATTTGACCAGTACGTCAAACTGAACAAAAAAATACCACCGGAAATTCTGACGTCGTTGGCGACTATCGATGAAGCAGGACGTTTAGCCGATACCATTGCGGCGCACTTAACGCTTAAGCTAGACGAAAAACAAAGAATTTTGGAGATGTTTAGCGTTGCAGAACGCTTGGAACACTTGCTACGCCTTATGGAAGGTGAAATTGATATTCTGCAGGTGGAAAAGCGCATCCGTGGCCGTGTGAAACGCCAGATGGAAAAAACCCAACGCGAGTATTACTTAAATGAGCAAGTCAAAGCGATCCAGAAAGAACTTGGCGAACAAGATGAAAACGCCGACATGGAAGAGCTGGAAAAACGTATAGAAGCAGCGCGTATGCCTAAAGAAGCATTGGCTAAAGTCGCTAGCGAACTTAAAAAGCTAAAGTTAATGTCACCCATGTCAGCAGAGGCTTCTGTAGTACGCAACTACATCGATACGCTCATTAACCTGCCATGGAAGAAAAAAACCAAAATCAGTAAAGACTTATTGGCTGCTGAAGCCATTTTAGACGGCGACCACTTTGGCTTGGAAAAAGTTAAAGAGCGTATCGTAGAGTACCTTGCTGTACAACAACGCGTTGATAAGATCAAGGCGCCTATCCTATGCTTGGTAGGTCCGCCAGGTGTGGGTAAAACGTCATTAGGTCAAAGCATCGCTAAAGCCGTCAATCGTAAATTTGTTCGCATGGCTTTGGGCGGTGTGCGCGATGAATCTGAAATTCGTGGCCATCGACGCACATATATTGGCTCTATGCCCGGCAAGATATTGCAAAGTATGACCAAAGTTGGGGTTAAGAACCCATTGTTTTTATTGGATGAAGTTGACAAGCTTGGCCAGGATTTCCGTGGCGACCCATCCTCTGCGCTATTGGAAGTGCTTGATCCAGAACAGAATCATACTTTTGCCGACCACTATGTAGAAGTTGAATATGATCTATCCGATGTCATGTTTGTGGCTACTGCCAACTCCATGAACATCCCAGAGCCTTTGCTAGACCGGATGGAAATCATTCGTTTGGCAGGTTATACCGAAGACGAAAAGGTGAATATCGCATTACGCTATTTATTGCCTAAGCAGTTGAAAACACATGGGTTAAAAGAGCAGGAAGTCAATATTTCCGAAGCGGCTTTGCGTGACATTGTCCGCTATTACACGCGAGAAGCTGGTGTGCGTAGGCTGGACCAGGAAGTCGCTAAAATCTGCCGTAAAGTAGTGAAAGAGTTGCTCACTACCAAAGCAAAGGAGGGTGCCAAAGCGCCTAAGAAAATCAATGTAACACCTAAAAATCTTGAAAAATATTTAGGTGTGCAATTATTCGATTACGGGATTGCTGCAAAAGAGAACCAAGTTGGACAGGTAACGGGCCTTGCATGGACATCAGTTGGCGGTGAGTTGCTAACCATTGAAGCTGTGCTGCTTCCTGGACGCGGTAAGACGATTACTACTGGTAAGCTGGGTGATGTGATGCAAGAGTCTACCCAAGCCGCCATGAGCGTTGTACGTAGCCGTGCAAAGCGCTTGGGTATCAATAATGACTTCTATGAAAAAAATGATATTCATATTCACTTTCCTGAAGGCGCTACACCTAAAGATGGCCCGAGTGCCGGTATTGCGATTACTACTGCCTTGGCTTCCATCTTAACGGGCATTCCAGCCCGGGCAGATGTAGCAATGACAGGTGAAATTACCTTAAGGGGCGAAGTGCTACCTATTGGGGGTTTGAAAGAAAAGCTATTGGCAGCGCATCGAGGCGGCATTAAAACGGTGTTGATTCCACAGCAGAACGTTAAAGATTTAGCTGAAATTCCAGATAACATCAAAAATAGTCTAGAAATTCATCCAGTACAGTGGATAGATGAGGTGTTGTCTCTAGCGCTTGCATCGCAGCCTCAGCCTTTACCAGAGGGCGCGGACACTGAAACAGCTGAAAGCAAGGAAAAGATTGAAAAAGATGCTCAAGCCACTGATAAATCTCAAGAATCTACTCCAGATAGTGGTGCAGCGACAAAACATTGAGAAAATTAGTGAATTATCAAGCTGATTAATGCTTGACATAGCCTTTGTTGGCTTGATATAAAGCTGTTACGGGTATTCATTACCCAAACAAGACAAAGAAGTCTTTATTAATAAACCTTGAGAGGGGATTACACGTGAATAAATCTGAACTGATTGATGATATTGCAAAAGCAGCAGGTATTTCAAAAGCAGCAGCAGGACGTGCTCTGGATGCAACGACAGCTTCAATTACAAAAGCAATGAAAAAAGGTGATTTAGTAACACT